>JAHCHD010000233.1 GCA_026129915.1 Bryobacterales bacterium | reverse complement strand
CGCGAATCTGGGCAATGTTCTCCAGATTCGTTGCCTGAAAAGTATTATTCGATCTAATTTCCTTGAGGGGTTGCCTATCACTCCGGAAATCACCCGTTCTCCTTGCATGAAGTTCACTCTAGAATTTGGACATGCAGATCGTGGAGACCAGTTAGGTCAATTCCCGAGTAGGTTTGGGGCACATGGTCCCGCAAACGGTAGTTCTAGAGCCGCAGAGGCTCATCGTTCCCAGGCACGAACCGGCCCTGTTATCGACCGGCTCAGTATCCTGCACGCATTGCAGGCAAAACCAGGCAGGGCGAACCCGTCGCACAATCTGGGAGCCCGTACTGACACACGTTTCCGGTTGCCATAAATGCCACACGAAGTATTAAGCATGTCTTCCAAGGAGCAGTTAGTGATGAACAGATCAAGCATTTGCATTATTGTTTTTGGCTTCGCACTCGTGGCCGATTTCTTCACGGGCCCTTTGGCTACAGAGGTCACGATCATGGATGAAACACCATCCGCGGCACTGGCTCTTGGTCCACTGGCCTTCGTCTTCTACCGTTGGTATGCACGCATCGGTAACAACCGCAAAGAGTTGCGCTAGCATACGGTTCAAAGTCAGCGCACGTAAGGCGGAGGGCGATCGGGCGACTCGTTAGTCAATTGAACGGGTCGCGATCATTACCAGCCCTTCGCCGCGCGCTCGTCGGCGCACGCAACCAGCGTGGGCCGGCGAGCCGTAGGAACCCGCGTAAGTTTCGCGGACGAGTTCAGGAGAACTTCACGACCCCCATCTCAATCCCGGCGCCGGAAGTCGCTTCCTGCACCGTCTCTTTCGGCGTGGGACCTGGCTATTGCGGGAAGAGGACTCCGCCCAGGTCGGCTTCCAATCTATCCCAAAGATCACCAGTTCCGAATAGCCTCCCGCCCCGCACCGTCGCGTCAGTGACCAACAGCGAACAGCCAGGTGCTTTGCGTCCCTGCCCGGCCCCACCACGGCAAATCTCTCGCACCCGCACCACCGTTGCATCAGCGAGCAACAGTGAATAGCCCGGCGCTTCACACTCCTGGACCCGTCCCCACTCCACCGCGCACCACGTTCTGTGGCGCCACTCCAAGTTCGACCGTGAACGCAGTCCACTGCCGTTGTACCGCCATGGCACCCGGCCGTACTTCGTCGTCAGATTCTCCCCGATTCGGAACCCGGGATCAGAATTCGGGATCAGAACCCGGGATCAGTGCATCGAAATGCATCCTTCCGTTTCCCACCGTCGATGAGACTAGGCGGCCCCTCCCCGCACTATCTAGCTGGCGTCACAAATACCCCGCATGCTAGCTGTGGGAAGCCCCAACCACATCAACAACCACATCAACTACCGCGGCAACTTTCGTCGCAACATCTTCCATCAGGACCAGGATCGGTCCACCTGCCTCGTCCCGCTCGCCGGTAGCACCGCCGAGGCACGGCTGCAGACTCTGGGCTACTGCCTTTCCAGCCACATCCACCTGATCGCTGATCCCGCAAGCGATTTCGGTTACACCATCCCCGCCGCCGGCCCCATCCGACTCGACGGACCAGTTTCGACACCATCCCGAACGGGATCTCCCTAACCGTTTCCGACCAGAAGGATCAACCGATTGACGCTTTCGCCGATGGCTCCGGTGTGTTCGCGCAAACCCTCGCTCTGTGACGCACTTTCGTCCGCCTGGCTGGCCACCGACTGAGTTACCACCCCGATCTGATCCATCGCAGCATGGATCTGTTCAATTGCGCTCCGCTGTTCCTGTGAGCCCTTCGATATATTCCCCACAATGGCGCTTACGGATTCTCCGTGACCGATGATCTGCTTCAGCTTCTCGGATACACGCTCGCTCACGGCGACGCTCTGGTTGGTTTGCCGGAGGGTCGCGTTTAGCTTCTGTTCGGCTTCCTTGGCCGCTTCGGCCGAATGCCGGGCCAAGCGGCGCACTTCATCGGCCACCACGGAGAATCCCGCACCCACCTCGCCGGCGCGCGCTGCTTCCACCGCCGCGTTCAGCGACAAAAGGTTGGTCTGAATGCGATCTCGTCCATGTGCTTGGCGATCGCAACAACACCCACTGTTTGAAGTCTCCAGGTCCCGGATCGTGTTGATCAGGCTCTCCACCTCTGTCCAGCTTTGGTCGCCCAGCTCCCGTGTCTGCCTGGTTGCGCTCTCCGCATCGGCGGCCAGGCGGGCCACGTTTCGTGCCATCTCCGCAACCTGCGCCAACGATGCGCCGGTCTCCTCCACACTCGCAGCCTGTTCATTGGCGCCCGATGCGAGCGCGACGCTACCACTGGAGATTCTCTCCGCGGCCAGGTGAGTCTCCTCGCCTACTCCCTGGATCTCCGCGATCACCCCTTGCAGCGGCCTCACGATCCAGCGCCGGTTCACCCAAACAAACAAACCGCTGACTGCGGCCACCAGCGGGAGCAGATACAGTACAATCGCCCGGAGCCCTGCCATCGCCTGCGCATCCACCTCATCCAGGCTCGATCTAAGCACAAACGCACCATGGATCTCGCCTTCCTTCCAGTTCTCCATACGAAAGCCCAGCACGTCCTTCCCGTCGCCGGTCAGGCTGCTGGCAGGGTCTCCATGGCAGCCAAGACAATCGCGAGTTAGGCGGATTGGCCGCGCGTAGATCGCTTGGTTCTTTTCCTTGTCGATACGGTAGATCTCCTGGGTCGTGCCGGACTCCAATTCGAGAAGGATCTCGGCTTCCTCTTCGGTGGGCTCGTTCTTCGGATTTCGCGCCGACCGTTTCGGAACCCGGAATTCATACTTTGACTTCGTGTTCGTTGCGAGCGCCTCTTCGATCGCTTCCCAGGCAGCCACTACCGGCACCGTCCGGTAAAGAGTGCTCTTGCGGTAGTCGCTTGCCCCGCGCAGTTCCTCCACCAGGCGTTCGCGAGCGAAGGCGTTCCGCTCGTTGAGCGCCGTGATCGACTGCCTCACGCTCTCCGCCTCGGTCACCATGTTCTGCATGTTCTCGCGAAGCATCTCTTCTCCCTGATGCCGGACCCTCTCGCGCATCACCATCGTGGCGACGATCGCGCAGAGCACGAGGCTCCCCACCGCGCAGAGCACGAGCTTTACGTTATTCCGCATGATTCCGACGAGTTTCCTTTACGACAGTTGGCGAGGCGCTTCGCCGTCATTGTCAGGCGGTAGACACCGTCACTGGCAGGCGGTAGCCACCGTCACTGGCAGGCGGTAGCAAAGCGATGCCTTGGTTTCACCGGAGAACGTTGGTCGCCGGTTGTACTGGCTTTATCCGCGCAACCCTGTCGACATTCATATCGACACTTTCGCGTTTTGGTTTATGTTTAGCCGCCGCGAAGTACGCCCTGAACCACAATCATTGTGGTGTCAGCCCATTCCGGTGCCGCCTCAACCTTGAAACTCTTCGGACGCCCTCGGGAACTGCTCTCTCTCTGACGCACATACTGCCGTGAGTTCACCGTTTTTGTCGCGGAAAGTTCGGCATCCGGCTCGGTAACATTCGGAACCTTGCCGCGAAGATCAGGACGAACCACCCCGATAAGATAAATTGTCACTTCGTCAAGCCTGGATGGAATGGGACGACCCTTAGGTCGCTCGCGCCCGATGGACCGCGAGACAACCCAGCCTGGGTCCAGTCGCGGCATTCCCATCGCATTTACGCGGATCTTGCGGCAGATTGAATCCACTGCGCCAGTGTTGTCGGGGTGAGAGCGCGGTCATCACGCTCGTCCGGGTGGTACGCAACAGCAAGGTATTCGAACATATCCACCAAGCCCTGGGCTGCGTCCTCGCTCTGTCCCATCGACATCAGAATGTCCCGGTAGGAGTGCGGGGACATGGCTTCGTAGCGAACTGGCCGGCCAAGCGCCTGCGTCAGTTCCGTTGCCACCGCATTGAAGCTGAGATCCCTTGGCCCCAGCAGCGAGACGGCTTCTGAACCAACCCAATCCGCATCGGCCAGCCAGCGCGCAGCCACCGCGGCAATGTCTTTGGTTGCCACCTGCGGGGTTGGAGTGTCGCCAGGCATGGAATAGACGAAAACGCCCTCATGCAGAATGCTCTCCCACTGCCACAGGAGGTTTTCGTAGAAGGATCCACCGCGAAGGAAGCGGCATGCGGCGCCAGATTCACGCAGCGCTGCCTCCATCCGGTGCAATGCCGTGATGGGACCAGCCGGACGGTTCCCAGGCGAACCTGCGGCTGAAATGGCCACCACCCGGGACACACCGGAGGCCCGAATGGCATCGCGAGCTGTAGTCGCCAGGGCCTCGTACGCGCCTACGTAATCCGGTGCGTCCGGACAATCCGGCTGGCACCAGAACAAGGTGGAAGCACCTCCGAAGGCCTTGCTGAGGGAGGCTGGCTGATGAAGGTCGCCTTCCACCGTCTCCACGCGAGCCCGTACTGCTTCTGAGAGCTTTCGAGCGTCGCGCACAAGCACTCGCAGGGGAGATATGTCTTTGGCGAGCAGTTCACGCAGGACCTGCGCTCCAATTTTTCCAGTGGGGGTGGTGATCACAATCATGTCCCCATGCTAGGGGTGTGCGCGTTGCCTGTATTGAAGAAATCGGAACCCCTCGAGAACCGTGCGGACTAGGCTGTGAGCTCCGTGGGGAAAGGACAGATCTGGTCCTGTTCGGGCCTTGGCACCACCGTCTCGCACCGTTGATGAATGGCGGCGTAGGCGGTGGGCGTCATTCCGCTGAAGGTCTTGAAGTCGCGAATCAGGTGAGACTGGTCAGCATATCCCGTGGAAGCTGCCAAGGCGCTCCAGCTAAGGTGGCCACTGGCCCGAATCGCCGCGAGAGCAGCCTGAAAGCGGCGGATTCGAATGAAGCCTTTCGGGGCGATTCCCACCTGGCGGCTGAACAGCTCATGGAAACGGCGAGTGCTCAGGTCGCTTTCCCTAGCCAGAAGCTGCACGGTCATCGCCTCGGGGTAACGGCAAACTTGCTCAACCGCCCATTCCACTGCAGGATGTGCCTCGCGCAACGGCTGCGCCGCTAGCATCTCGTGAAGCAGTTGCAGCCGCTGAACCGGCCCGTTCGCTGCCTCCAGCACTTGCTGCCAGTGGCGCGCCACTGGGCCGAGCAGCGCCTCCAGTTCCACATGCCGGCCGGTGATTTCGTCCGGAGGGATGCCCAGCCACCGCCACGCTCCTGCTGGAGCGAATCCGATTCCCATGATGGAGCGTTGCTGCTCGGTATCGATGACGAAATGCCCGCGGTGCACGCCTGTGACAACCGGGCTCCGCCTTTGCACGCGCTGCATGGTTTCCGGGTGGTAACAGCTCAGATCCTTACCCGCAAGATTGAAGATGATCTCCACTGTACCTGAGGGCAGTACGCTCTCTAACGCATGTGGCGGAGAGTAGCCATCGTAGAGCCAAAAGGCTTCCACGATTCCGCGCAAAGCGGGTCCAGGCTGCCGCGTGTAGTAGCCTTGGGCGGCATCGAGCGTGCTCTCCGGCTGAGGGAAAATTGCAGCGATGTCAGCCACCTTCACAGTCTAGCAACGCTGCCGCCAGACACCCGACGCCTGATGTCGTCGCGCACGCCCTGTACAGGCGCTCGTCCCATCGGGAGGTCTTCTGGCTTTGGCAGCCTCGCCCTCACGTACCTGCTGCATTCATGACATCCCCTCCAGTGCAAGCACCGGCCTGTGAAGCTTTTTTGTTCATCCGGCAACCTGGGTCACGCCAGTTGAGAATTCTTGCGTAGGTCAGGCAAACCGAACAATCCGTGAAACTTAGAACCCAGGCGGGCATGCTTGGTTCACCAACT
>JAHCHD010000232.1 GCA_026129915.1 Bryobacterales bacterium | reverse complement strand
GTCCGAAGCGCGTGCCGCCGGGCTAGGTTGCGGCTCGGCCGCACGCCTCCGCTACCTCCGCGCGGGCAAGGAGGCAGTTCTCCTGGATGCCGTGCGCACTGCGGATGGCGATCTGCCTGGCTGCCCGGCCACCGGAGAACAACGGGTCGCCGTGATCCTGATGCACCAGAACAGCGGCCCCGTCCCCATTACCCCTGCCAGCTATTGGCAGCAGAGGATCTTCGGCGATCCCGAGGTGTCGTTGCCCGCCTTTGTTGCTGCGTCTTCCGGCGGCCGTACCAGCGTCAACGGGCAGGTCTTCGGTTGGTACGAGGCGCCCACCGCCTTCGCCTGTACTGACATTATCCCGGTCAAGGAACTTGCCTTGGCCGCAGCCTCAAACGATGTGGATTTCCGCTCTTTCAACCGCGTCCTGCTGATCGTGGAACCGAAGCCAGGAGAGATCTGCGGCGCGGCGGGCTTCGGCCAAATCGGCTGCATTCACCAGAGCACTCCCCAGGGTTTTCATACCTTCAGCATCTCGTGGCTGTTCGCGCGCAATCTCGCTGAGCCCGAACCGATTTCGCCGCCGCTCCCGACAGTCATCCATGAGTTCGGGCATAACCTTGGTCTGCACCACGCCAGGGCGCTCAACTTCCCCGGCGAAGTACTGGGAGTTAATCCCGCCACGGGAACCCGCATCGAGTACGGCGACGCGTATTCCACGATGGGTGGCGAAGGTGATTTCTCCGCCCGGCACAAAGCGCTGCTCGGCTGGCTGGACTCTGGCGACGGCGTCCAGAGCGTCTCGAGCTCCGGAGTCTATACGCTTTCCCGTCTCCAGTCCCCGGGGCCGGGTCCTCGTGCCCTGCGTGTCCGGCGGCGCCCCGATTCCCTCGAGTGGATATGGCTCGAAGCCCGGACACGGACCCATTGGGAGCGACCGGCCAGTGCCCCAGCCTTCGAGGACGTCACCGCTGGCATCTTCCTCCACTACCAGGACGAGGCCGATGTCGTTGGCGCCAGATACACTGACCGTCTCACCACGGACGTCGCTCCCGAGAACTCACGGATCCACCGGCCGAAGCTCAAACCCGGCGAGGTCTGGCGGGACGGTCACAGTTCACTCCGCATCGAAGTCCTCGGCCAGTCCGAAGCCGAAACACGCGTGCGTGTGGATTACGAGTCGCTCTGCGCCGTTACCGCGGTGCCGGGCAGCACGGTGCCGGCCGCAGGGGGAACGTTTACCGTCAGCGTCCAGGCGGCGGGAGATTGCGCTTGGAATGTGGCCGGTGACTCCCACTTCGTCATCGCATCCGGGCCGTCGGAGCGCAGTGGCCCTGGCGTCGCGGAGTTCGTGTTCGAGCAGAACCACGATGTTCTCCCTCGCACCGCCAAACTCACCATCGGCCGCCAGGTATTCCAGATAACGCAAGCCGGGAATGACGCAAGCCCCCAAGTGACAAACGTGGACTTGCTTACCCTCGGCGTGGACTTCGGTGCCTACGCCGGCTATCAGGTGGTGCTGCATGAACCAAACGGCGCCCAGAATCTCAAGACTTTGGAGATGCGTATCGGCACCTCAGTGGCCCAGCCCGTCTGTATGGCCACAGTAAACTTCCTTGAGCAGCGCGTGCTTGTCTACGGAATCGACAACACAACGGTGATCTCGTCCTTTTCCCTATACAACCCGGCTGAGGTGCCGGGGTCGTTCTGCGACTTCGGTCTAATCGGATGGCAGGCCGACGATTATCGCGATAACCGTCCCGAACTCGCGGTGGCGTTTCAGTTCAAACCGCTGACGATTGCAGCGGGAATCAAGTCGGTCGCAGCGGCGATCTACGTGCGCGTTACTGACCGCGATGGCAATCAGACCGCGTGGCAGCGCTTCCGTCCGTTCTCGATTGGCGAAGAGTGCATCGTGCGCACCGCGGGCTCCAGGGTGGTGGTGAATGAGGCGGAGCGAACCCTGTCGCTCTCGGTGCTTGCGCCGCAGGGTTGTCTGTGGTCTGCCTACTCGCTGCACCAAGGGCTTGAAATTGACCCTGTCTGGCGCGGCGGAAGCAGCCCTGTCGTCCTAAAGATTGCCGCCGGTTCAGGCTTGCAGCCCACAGTCCCCTTTGAAGTAGGCACGCAGCCCAAGTTGCTGGTCCGCGTGATCGGTCCAGAGGGCGCACCCGTCGTCGCATCATCTGATTCCATCGTCGATGGGGCGAGCTTCCGCAAGACCGTCGCCGCCGGTTCCTGGTTCTCCATCTTCGGCGAACGCCTGGCGTTACTGTCCCGTAGTTGGCAGGGCGAAGATTTCCACGCGCACTATCTGCCCCCTGGGCTCGACGCCGTCGAGGTTCTGGTGGATGGCAACCCCGTGCCAGTTTCCTTCTCGGGCAGCGGCCAGCTAAATGCCCTCATGCCAGCGGGCAAAGCGGGGACGACCGCGGAGGTGGCCGTCCGGACACCAATGGGCCAAAGCACACCTCACCCGGTTACCGTGGAGGCGATTGCGCCCAGCCTCTTCTCCGTGGAGTTTGCTGGCATGAAGATCGCAGCCTCCCATCATCCAGACGGTGTTGCGGTGGGTCCATTCCCCCACGAGGTAGGCGAACCGCAAGCGCGTCCTGCTCAGCCCGGTGATGTAATCTCTGTGTACGGAACTGGCTTCGGACCCGTGGCTTCCGCGATCCCCGAAGACCAACTTTTCCAGGGTGCCGAACCCCTAGTGGATCCCTCCGCGGTCAGCGTCACGCTCGGCGGGGTCCCCTGCCCCGTCCAGTTCATCGGCAAGACCGCGGCAGGGCTCTACCAGATGAACATCCAGGTGCCTGCGCTTGCGCCTGGTAATCACAAACTTCTTCTCCGAAATGGCCACGAGCTTTCGCAGGATGGTGTGCTCGTGCCAGTCAGCCACTAGTCCCACGATGGCTCCTTCCAGACGGCCATTTTCAGTGTCCCAGGAAACTGCTGCTTCGCCAGAGCAGGGAGAAGCGGCGTTTCCATCCCTGGGTGCTCGGTCCTGCGTTTGGCTCCGCACATCGCGTTCCAGCAACTGAAACCGTTGTCGAACGGACAGGCTGTTGTCGGCAGCGAATGGGCAGCAGCGCCAGTCCGGCTCATTGTCAATCGCGTTCACGTGCTGGCGATTGCGCGCAGGCAGGAATCTCTCGCTCTGTACCGGGTGAGATCACAAGGATTACAGCCAGTGGACCCAGTTTGACGGGAAGATCGTCTCGCTTTCCGATTGTTCGATAGCGGATCTCCGTTTACTTGACATTCGATATCGACGTTCGATACCATGCTCCTATGAGCAAGCCGGCCGAACTCCTTCAGGGTACTCTCGACCTCCTTATCCTCCGCACGCTCGATCTTCAGCCCCTGCACGGGGTCGGAATCGCCGACCGTCTCGAGCAGGTCACAAAGGGCGTCTTCGTCGTCGGTCCCGGGTCGCTCTTCCCGGCGCTCCACAGGCTCGCCGATCGGGGCTGGATCGAAGGTGAGTGGGGTGAACTCGAGACCGGCCGGCGCGCTAAGCTCTACGCGATCACAGCCGCCGGGCGCAAGCAACTCGCAGAAGAGAAGCGCAAGTGGAATCGCGTGTCGATCGCGGTCAACCAGGTGCTGGCGGGGGAATCATGAACCTGAAGCGCCTTTATCAGCGGCTTCGCAACCCGCGACGCGACGAGGCCGACCTCGACGAGGAAGTCCGGACGTTTTACGACACCATGAAGGCTCGCCGAGTGGGCGAAGGACTCGCACCTGAAGAAGCCCACCGCATCACCCGTGCCGAGTACGGCCCGCCCGCACACACGATAGAAGCGGTCCGCGATGCCCGGTGGGAGGCCCTCCTCATGACCGCGATTCGGGACATCCGCTACGGTTTCCGTCTGCTGTTCAAGAATCCCGGCTTTTCTGCCGTGGCAGTCCTCTCCCTGGCGCTCGGCATCGGAGCCAATACCGCGATTTACAGCCTGATGGAGTCGATTCTGTTGCGCTCGCTGCCGGTGGCCGATCCCGAGTCGCTTGTGGTTTTCAATTGGCATAGCCGCACGCCCATGGAAGCCGATAAGACGTTCGTCCACGTTGTGCACAAGATACAAGGCCGCTTCTGGCCGGGCGACAAGGGATACCTAGCAACCGGGATCTTCCCGTATGGCGCGTTTGAGGCGCTTCGCGAAGAGAATCCTTATTTCTCTTCGCTCTTCGGATACTTCGACGGGCGAGACTGTAACCTGATCGTTGACGGGCAAGCCAGGAACGCGAGAACGGAGTATGTTACCGGCGAGTATTTTCGCGGCCTGGGGGTTGCGCCAGTCGGGGGACGTCTGATTGGCGCGGAGGACGACCGTCCAGGCGCAGCGCCGGTAGTTGTGATGAGCTTTGCGGCAAGCCAGCAGCGCTTCGGCGGGCCGTCGAATGCGATTGGACAACCGATTCTCATCGACAATGTGGCCTTCACGGTGATTGGTGTGACGCCCCCGGAGTTTTTCGGAGTTGACCCGGCCGCGACTCCGGACGTTTATCTTCCGATGCACACGAACGTGCTCGTGGACGGACCCGGAACGGAAGGCATGTACAGCGACGACAACTTCTATTGGCTCGAAGTCATGGGCCGTCTGCGTCCCGGCGTGAGCATGGCCCAAGCTCAGGCAGCACTGGCTCCCCGTTTCCATCAATGGGTGGAAGCCACCGCCACTACAGATGGCGAGCGCGCCAAATTACCCGAACTCAAGTTGACTCCCGGTGCCGGCGGTCTAGGTAGCCTGCGCCGCCAGTATTCCAAACCGTTGTTCGTGCTTCTGGCGATGGTGGGATTGATTCTGGCGATCACGTGCGCGAACATCGCCAATTTGTTGCTGGCAAGGGGCGCCGCACGACGCCGCGAAATGGCTGTCCGGCTAAGCCTGGGTGCGGGACGATTCCGCGTCGTACGGCAGTTGCTTACCGAGAGTGTGCTGTTGGCTTCCCTCGGGGGAGCGTTAGGAGTGGCGTTTGCCATCTGGGGCGTGCGCTGGCTTACGATTCTGTTCTCCCACGGGCAAGAGGACTTTACGCTGCACGCGGAATTGAACTGGAGCGTACTAAGTGTGACGGCGGCTCTCTCAGTGCTTTGCGGCCTCTTGTTCGGCCTCGCTCCGGCGCTCCAGACTACGCGTCCGGACTTCACGCCTGCCCTAAAGAATGGACGCCGGGACGGGCCGCGCCACCGTGCTCAGAACGCTCTGGTGGTCGCCCAGATTGCGTCATCGTTTCTAATCCTGGTCGCCGCGGGTCTGTTTGTCCAGACACTCAACAACCTGCACTCGGTGCAACTGGGATACGCCCGCGAAAACGTCCTGCTGTTCTCGCTGAACGCACGCCAAGCCGGGCATGTCGAGCCGGAGATCACCACATTTTACGCCAACCTGCGCAAGCGCTTCGAAACGATTCCTGGAGTGAGCAGTGCGACACTGTCGAGTTCCTCCATCATCAGCGCCGGCCATGCTGGCGCAACATACAGGGGGGCAATGAACGTAGGCGCCGTTCCCATCACCGGCGCAAGCGTCCTGGTGGCCGGATCGCGTTTCCTCACAACGATGCAGGTTCCGATCCTGTTCGGCCGGGAGTTTGACGAACGCGACCACGCGGGTTCCACGCCCGTTGCCGTCATCAGCGAGCGGCTGGCGCGTACCTACTTTGCAGACGGGAATCCGGTGGGCCAGCGTATCACGTTTGAGGAGCAGAAACGCGATTACGAAATCGTAGGTGTGTCGGCGAACCTGCAACTCGGTGGCCTGAAAGACGAGAGTCCCATGGCCGTGTTTGTCTCAGCCAGCCAGATGTCTCCACAGGGAATGACCTACGCGCTCCGCACGGTGGGTAATCCATTGAGCTATGTCAGGAGCGTGCTTGAGATCGTGCGGGAGGCAGATCCCCG
>JAHCHD010000231.1 GCA_026129915.1 Bryobacterales bacterium | reverse complement strand
TTCTTTGCCAGCAGCTACGGGCCTCTGCAGAATGGCATCGTGGTGGTACGCACCGCGGGCAACGTGGAGTTTCGCTTCAACCCGTTCCGAACTCCGGCCGGCAGCCAATAGCGTTGCTGCCAGCCAGACCCGTCCACCAACCGCATGCCCGATTGGAACCTCGCCCTTATCGATGTCGCAACCGCCTGGGTGGTGGTGGCGCTGCCGTGCTACGTGCAGGCAAAGCTCCTGGCAAGCGGCGGCGTCTACTCACCAGAGGCATTGCGGGCGCTAGCCATCGACGAGCGGCTGAGCATTGATCCCGTGAAGCACACGGGCGTGCTAGGTACGTTGCTGGTGCCCGCGGCAACATCCTTAGCAGGCTTTTCCGTGGTGGCCTGGGGGAAACGCATCGAGAGCGTTCATCTGGGCAAGTTCCGCCTGGCTACTCAGCTCTGGCTTGCCCCCAGCATCGTCTACCTGCTGCAGGCATGCCTGTTTGCCGCCGCAATGGCGCTGCTGTCCCGAGTGTATCTGGAAGGCGCTCCGGTGGCGGCACGAGCCGGTCAGCTTTGCTTGCGCCTGGCCATCCTGAACCTGCTGCCATTACCGTTGCTTGACAGCGGCCTCAGCATCGCCGCTTGGAGCCGCCATCCGTTGCCGCCGCGCTGGGTGCTCGCGTTGGTAAGCATGGCAGCGCTCGCCGGACTATACGCAACAGGCATGCTGAGAGCAATCGACCAGCAGGTGATGCTCGCGTTTTTCATGCTCTCGCGCCTGTTCATTTAAGCTAGTGCCGCGCAGCACTGGCGCGCACCTTGCTATGGTGGCGACTGTAGAAAAAGTACACCACCACGCCCAGCACTAGCCAGCCCACCAGTCGCAGCCAGTTCCCCAGGCCCAGGCCGAGCATCAAGGCTCCACAGCTAATGATGCCCATGATGGGGACAAAGGGCACCCACGGGGTGCGGAAGGGACGAGGCACGTCTGGGTTCGATCGCCGCATCACCAGAATGCCCGCGCACACAATCACAAAGGCAAGCAGTGTGCCGATACTGGTCATCTCGCCCACCAGCTGGATGGGAGCCAGTGCCGCGAAGATTCCCACTCCAATGGCGAAAATGACGTTCGTCAGCCAGGGCGTGCGGTGGGTTGGGTGGATTCGGGAAAACACGCCAGGGAGAAGCCCGTCCCTGGACATTGAAAAGAACACGCGGCTTTGGCCCAGCAGCATAACCAAAATCACGGACGTGTAGCCGCAGATAATCGCCAGTTTAATGGCTGAGTTCAGCCAGCGAAACGGAGTGCGGTCAACCGCTGTGGCGACCGGCGCCGCATTGTTCAGTTCCGTATACGGCACCAGGCCCGTCATTACCGTGGCGAAACCGACATATAGAATCGTGCAGATGATCAGCGAGCCGATGATGCCGATGGGCATGTCTTTCTGAGGATTCTTTGCTTCCTGGGCAGCCGTGGATACGGCATCGAAGCCAATATAGGCGAAAAAGATGATGCCCGCGGCACGAAGGATTCCAGAGAACCCGAAGTGCCCAAACTCACCGGTGTTTTCAGGGATGAACGGCTCGTAGTGGACGGGGTTGATGTAGGCAATGCCGGCGCCTATAAACGCGACCACCACCGCCACCTTAATCACGACCACGACGGCGTTTACGCGGGCAGATTCCTGGATGCCCGTTATCAGGAGCCAAGAGATCACCGCCACAATGAAAGCGGCGGGAAGGTTCACAATTCCATGCACCAGTTCGCCACTGGGCAAGCGCACCGGCTGCCAGGGGGATGCTACCAATTCCGGCGGCAGATTGATGTTGAAGTCATGCAGAAAACTCACCACGTAGGCTGACCAGGAGATCGATACGGTGGCCGCACCGACAGCATACTCCAGCACAAGGTCCCAGCCGATGATCCAGGCAATGAATTCGCCCATGGTTGCGTAGGCGTAGGTGTAAGCGCTGCCCGCGACGGGAATCATGGTGGCAAACTCGCTGTAGCATAGCCCAGCAAAGGCGCAACCGACCGCCGCGAGCAAAAACGAGAGAGTCACAGCCGGACCTGCATAGTTGGCAGCGGCAAGGCCGGTGAGAGAAAACAAACCGGCTCCGATGATGGCGCCTATGCCTAGCGCCACCAAGTTCAGAGCGCTCAGGCTCCGCTTAAGGCTGCTTTCGGTTTCTTCGGCCTGTTCCTTGAGATCCGCCAGGGACTTCTTTGCGAACAACGAGCTTGCCATAGTTCTCCCAAAACCAACTTGCGATCTGGAAACCCAATATCTGGCACCCTTGAGGCCGGGCGCCACTTGGCGACACGGCCCTAAGAAAGCCGCGAGCATAGCGACCACGCTGCCCGAACCACGCTGATGGGTGGCAGACCCCGAGCATACTATCGAAAGAAAAGAAGATAGCACACCCAAGCCGACAGTTCGCCAAGGTGGGCTCTGGCGCGCCCGCGCTTAGTGATTGCGGAAGGCGTCACGGCAACCGTAGAGGCTGGACTTCCCATGCTCCACTTTCGCAAGTGAGACCCCAGCCGCACAGGAATACGCGGCATCCGACCGACCGAAGCTATCACTTTCTCTAGGACCTGGGACGGGGCCGCGTTGAGATTGCCGTGTTGAGATCGCGCAGAGGACGGACGGGGGAACTCCCGAAACCCCAGCCTCGTCCCGATTCCACGTACGGGGCACATCCGTCACCGAAACCGGGCTCTAACCCGGACCCCTGAACCCCGTCAGCCCTCGTCGCGCAAGACGGTTACCGGTTCCACCATCGCCGCTCTGCTCGCGGGCAGCAGTGTAGCAACAATTCCTACCAGCACCACACACACGCAAGCGGCGACGATCACAGAAGGGTCCAGTGCGGACACCTGGAAGAGCTGGCTTTGCATAAGTCTTGTCAGGGCAAACGTACCCACCAAGCCGATAGCCAAGCCCAGTCCGACAATCATCATTCCGTTTCGTATCAGATGCGAGAGCACATCAAACGATCGTGCGCCCATCGCCATGCGGATACCGATCTCCCGCCTCCGTTGGGATACGGAATGGGCGACCACCCCGTAGATGCCCAACGCCGCCAGCAGCACCGCCACCGCGCCGAAGACTCCTATCACCCAGGCAGGCTGCGTTGCCCCGCTCAATGATCGTTCGTGGATCTGTTCCATGGTGCGCACCTCGCCCAGAGCGAGTGTCGGATCGACCTGCCGCAAGGTTGCTCGCACTTCCGGCAAGACTGTTGCAGGCGGGATTTGGGTTAGCAGGATCAGTTTCACTTCCTGCCGCGGCACCTGCGCCAGAGACACGTACGCCACAGGCTCAGATCCTGCCGCGTCCAGAGCCCCGATTCGTTCATTGCGCACCACCCCTACTACTTCCATAGGCGGAGAACTCCCGGTGGAATTCAGGTAGTTCGGTGTTCCGACGGTGACAATTTTCCCCACCGGGTTATCCAACTCCAAGTGCAACTTCAGTTGCGCGGCCAACTCCTCGTTAATCACTACGACTAACGGCGTCCCAGCCCGATCCTGTGCCTGAATGGAGCGCCCCGCCAGAATCGGGATACCGAACGCGCTGAAGTAGTTTTCGTCCACCCGCTTGTAGCGGATCGTTGAGCCACCGTCGCGTCCGGGCACACTAATGCCCATGCCTTGACGCACCCCTTCCAGCGGCAAATCTGTGGAGAGGGAAACCTGCTCGACACCGGAAATCGCCCGCAGCCGTTCGCTGATGGTGCCGTAAAATGCCGCGGCCCTCTCAGAGTTGGGATACGCGCCGAGCGGCAAGTCCACCGAAGTGGTGATTACGTTGCTTAAACGTACTCCGGTTTCCACCTGCTGCAACTGCAATAGGCTCTTGAAGAGAAGCAGGGCCCCGCAGACCAGAAGGAGCGACACTGCCACTTCGCAGGTGACGATTGTTCGCCGGACCATTTCGCGCGAGCTGGAAGATCCTCGTGCGCCCTGGTTGATCGCCTGCGACAGGTTGCCAAAACTCGTTTGTATCGAAGGCAGCAACCCAACAAGCAATGTCACCAGCAACGCAGCACCCAACGCAAATCCCGTCACTCGCAAGTCCAGACCAAGGTCCGCGGTGAACGGCAGAGAAGTACCCAGCAATGGTTTCGCGGCCTGCAGCAGCCCGTAGGCGATTCCCATTCCTGCAACCGCTCCCGCAAGGCAGAGCACCAGAGTCTCTGTAAGCAGTTGCGCCGTCAGCCGGCCGCGTCCCGCCCCCAGAGCTGCTCGCAAGGCCATTTCTTTTCTGCGCGTCACGCCACGTGCAATCTGAAGGTTCGCGACGTTCGCACAAGCTATCAGCAGCACCATCACCACCGCTCCGAAGGCGATATAGATTGACTGGCGTAGCTTCTCTCCAACCAGGCGCTTATCGAAACGCTCCACCGCTACGCCCCAATCGCGTTTCCAATCGGGTGAAAGGTCACTCAGCTGCTTGTCGATTGCAGTTAACTCCTGTTGTGCCTGTTCGATGGTCACGCCTGGCTTCAGCCGGGCCACTGCTCGCAGCCAGTGGAAGCCGCGGTTCATTTGTTCCGGCTTGTAGATCAGCGTTTTCCAGATGCTGGTTTCGTCGCGATCGAATGCGCCCGGAGGCAGCACGCCCACCACTTGATGTGGCTCTCCATCCAGCATCACCGCGCGATCGAGGATCTCTGGATCACCTCCGAAACGCGCCTGCCAGGTTGCGTGGCTTATCACGATGGTTGCTGACGCACCGGACTCTTCCTCTTCCTTCCGAAACGTCCGCCCTATCTGTGCGCTTACACCAAACACCTGGAAGTAATCCGCCGACACCAACATCACGGGAAGTCGCACCGGCTCTCCGGCACCGGTAAGCGCGGCGGTTGCCGGGCGCTCTGCCGAAAGGGCGTCGAACGCGGTGTTCATCCGCTTCCAATCCAGGAGATCCATTGTATTGATGCCGTTTATTGAGCCTAGCTCGGGAGCCTCCCACACGCGCACTATTCGTTCCGGGTGCGGGAATGGGAGTGGCTTCAGGAAGAGCGCATCCACCAGGCTGAACATGGCTGCGTTGGCTCCAATTCCAAGGGCCAGCACCGCTACGGCAACCAGAGTGAATCCGGGATCATTCCACAACGACGAAACGCCGTAACGGAAATCACGGACCAGAGTCTCGACCCATACAAAGCTGCGTTGTTCGCGGTGCTCTTCCTTCATCGGCTCAATTCCTCCAAAACTCCGGTGTGCAGCCAGACGGGCATCTTCTGGAGACATCCCCGTTCGCTCCGCGTCTCGCGCCGCCAACTCGAGATGGGCTTCGATTTCGCCTGAAAGCTCCCGTTCCAAACGCCGCTTGCGCAGCAGCGCCAGCGCCCGCGCCAAGCCTCTCCGCTGATTCATGGCGCCGCCTCCAGAAAGCGCGCAACTAGCGCATTCGCCTTCTGCCAGTTCTCCACTTCCACCTGCACCTGTTTCCGCCCTGACCTTGTCAATGAGTAGAACTTGACCTTTCGGTTTGTCTCGGAAACGCCCCACTCCGTGCGGATCCAGCCCTCCTGCTCCAGCCGAATCAAGGCGGGGTAGACGGAGCCCTGGCTCAGGCGCAGCAGGCTCTCGGACACCTGCTCAATCCTGCGGGCGATGCTATAGCCGTGCATCGATCCCCCCGTCTCCAGCGTCTTGAGGATAAGGAGATCCAGCGTGCCATAAGGAACTTCAGTTTTTTCTCTCGACATGTCGCCTTCCGACACCTCGATTATGCGGGACCAATGGAATCGGGTCAAGAAGGAATTTGCCTGCGCTTGGTGGGCGTTGCGGATTTCGGATTTCGTTGTTACTTAGGCTCAGCACCGGGCTGTATCCTAGCCGGCATCGACGAGGCTCCTGAGACTGGCGTTGATCTCCTGTTCGAGGCGGGCGGGCTTGGTTCTGCAG
>JAHCHD010000230.1 GCA_026129915.1 Bryobacterales bacterium | reverse complement strand
GCTGGGTAGTTTCGTAGCGGATGGTGGTCGAAGCCCCGATTGACGGAACGGTTTCGAGCCGGAAGCGGAGTGCGGTATCCCCCTGCTGCGGACTCTGCCAGGAGAGCGCAGTAACATTTGCGGTCGCCTTTGAGAGAATTACGTGCCCACCAACCCGCGCAGACACCAGGTCATACTGCCGGATTTCACTCCCCACCTTCACTACACGGCGTACCATCCCGATATTTGCGACAAAGTACTCGCTTTGCACCACCGGTTCTCCGCACGCGGGCACGTCGTAGGTAATCTGGAGCATTCGCGGGTACTCCCCAGTGGTCAACGAGCCCGCCACCCGGTTCGGCTCAACCTTCCCGGTAACGATGCCGCAGCCCCGATCAGGCGCGTTGAACTGGGGGTTGTTTTCGAGACTGAACGATGTGAACAACACTTCCATTCCAGTTTCGGAATCATAGGTCTTCAGTCCTTCGCCAATCTCTTCGCGCACCGCCAACTGGCCGGGCGCAAATCCGTTGACAAAGTAGTAGATGCGGCCGTTGGCTGCCAACGGGGTGAAGCCGCGAACACGAAAGCTGTGTTTGCCGTCGGGAGTTCGGTATTCCCAGAAATTGCCGGGCTGCATGGGAAAGAACGGTTCCGATGCGCTGAGCTGTATTGCCAGAAAGAAGTAGATGGCAAGAATTCGACAGGAACGGCACATGATCACACGTGAAACCTCAATGTAGTACGCGTCAATAGGGAAGTTAAGTCACTCAGCGCGAAACGGCCATCGGAATCTGAATGCCAGATGCTTCCTGAGGGAATTGCGGAAGGAGGGAGAAAACAGGATCGCGGTGGCATGTATGCCGCGATCTGCCGCCGTTTCGCGATACGTGCCGGGCTTGTCGCCAGGTGCGGGGCTACACGAAGAAGCGGTCGTAGATCGAATCGATCTGGAAGTGCCGCACGCCGAGCGCGCGAAGGCGCCGGATATCGTTGGCGGCTCCTTCCCAGTGGTCTACTTTCGCCATCTCGTAGCGAAAGGTGTTAATGGCCGCCATGCACATCACGCCGTGCGCAGCACAAAGGGATACAGCTTCGCTGTCCATCACGCTTCCCAGTTCAAACAGAAAGTAGCGATGCGCCACATCTTTCTTGCGGGTAGCCTCCTCACGCAGTTGCTTTCGTCCCGTCGAGAGCAAGATCTTGCCCGCGAAATGCTCCTTCACCATGCCTCCGCCTAGCGTGCAAGCGCCTTCCAGGAGACCATGGCGGCGCATCGTATCCTCAATCCGTTGCAAGTAGAGCTTGGGGAACTCTGTACCCTTTAGGTCAAGCATCAGGCGCAGTTTGCCTTCCGCCAGCGCACACATCTCATCGAAGTGCAAAGGAGCGCGATTTCCGGGAGTGGATCGCAGCTGACGAACCTCGGCCCAACTCATTGCCTCAGGCCGGCGCGGGTCACCAAAATAGCGCTCGAATGTGGCATCGTGCTGCAGGATTGGTTCACCATCCCGCGTCGCTCGGACGTCCACCTCGATCATCCAGTAATTGCGGGAAATCGCCGCCAACACCGAAGCGATGCTGTTCTCCGGGTGCGTTTCGTCCACCACACCGCCGCGGTGGGCAGCCAGATAGAACCGTTCGTCTGCGTACAGCCTGGGATAGACAGCCAGAGACGCCGCCGAAAACATCGACGCAATCGCGAGACGACGGTTAACCATCAATCCAACTTAGCGAAAATGCGATGGGTACGAAAGGCTTAGTGCGAAAGGGTTTCAGTGCGCCAAGGCAGCTTTCGCTAGAAAGCGGAGTTTCCGATCCCCGTGAAACTCCCCACCAACTGCCTCGTGGGGAATGCGGCAACGAATGGCTCCAACAGAAGATTCAGGTGGAACTAGTTACCAGTGCCATGGAGTCGGAGTGCGCCTGAAGTTGGGCTTGGCGGCGGTGGGCGCGGCAACACACCTGGGAGCAGGACTGGCTATCGAGCACCTTCTGAGTTTCCTGCAAAAACTGGTGATTCTCCATCCGGTGAGGGCAAATCGAGCAGAATTCGCCGCAACTACGGTAGCTCTCACAGCAAGTTGTCCTAACCATCACTAGCATTGCCAGCACCTATCCGGCGGAATCGCTCTCATTCCCTGAGGAGCATCACCAAAAGACTATTTCGTACAGAAAGCAGTGTAGCATCTCGGATCAAAAAGATCCAGTATGCTGAGCGCCCGAAACTTCTTCACACCGGTTGGCCGCTCTAGGAGGAAGCGGGCGAGTCTGGATTGACGACAAGTCGATTGTCCATTCCACTATAGTTCCCCTCGATCCGGCCGATAACTCTAGGGGACGACGGATTCTGTGGGCGGGAACTGACACGAGGATCCCCGGGGATCTCACGTGCGGGAACTTCAAGTGCCAACACGTCCTGCGCGCGCAGGGTCCGAGTCCCACGATAGAGGAGGAATTCAGCTTGATACACAAATTGGTTTCGTTACTTGTGTGCTTCGCGATGCTGGCAGTAGCAGCGCCCACGATTGGAACAATCACCTCCAACGGACGCTTCCAGATGAATGGTGCAGAAACTTGGAATCAAGGAGCAATCTTTGACGGCGCCCGCATCGAAACGGAAAAGTCTATCTCGCGGCTGCTGCTGAGGAACGGCACGGACCTGCGGATTGGCGCAGCTTCCCAAAGCCGCGTCTATGCCGACCACTTGATTCTTGAAAGCGGTGCGGTGGAAGGGATTCTCTCAAACACGTTCCACCTGGAAACTCCGGCGCTTGGCCTTCGAGTCCACGGCGAGAATGTTCGCGCCCACATTGCGATCAATGATGGCAAGGTCCTTGTATCGAGCCTGGCAGGTGCCGTAAGCGTACGTGGCCCCGGAGGTCTCCTGTTGGCCTCAGTGCAGGAAGGAAGTGCGGTTCAACTGAGCGGCGGCAACGGCGCCACGGCAGGCGTGGAACTCACTGGGGTGATCGAGTACAAGAACTCGGTATATATCCTCAAGGACTGCGCCTCCAACGTCACGGTGCAACTCACCGGATCAGTCGTGGCAAAGTATGTCGGCAAGCATGCGACCATCATCGGAGAGGTGGATCCCCGGAAGCCGAGCTTGCCCTCTGCGGAGTACAGAGTCGCCGTGAAGCAAGCGAGACCCGCCCCCGAGGACTCGCCGTCATGTTCAGTGAGCGCCGGGGGAATGGGAACTGGCTCCAAGATAGGCATTATTGCTGGGGTGGTGGTGGCTGGAGCCTCAACTACGGGTCTGGTTATTGCCGGAACTGATGAACAGCAGCAAACGGTGAGCCCACTGCGCTAGGTACTTGGCTGGCCTTGCGACCACCACAACCAATCTGTGAACGTAGCTGATACTCTTGCTCGGGGCAATGGCGCGTTTTGCTCTCCTGAACCAGCACCTAGCCGCGCGGTCAACCATCGGCACGCGCGTTGACGAAACTGGCTCAACGACACCCTCTCCCGTTGCCTCCGCGGCGTAGCGCCACCCGTTGCGCCGCTTTCTTCCTTGTGGCGGGAAGGTCATGTGACGAGGTGCCTATCGGTGCAACCCTCGCAGTACCCTAGGCCGCACCCACCATCCGGAGGTCTCTGCCCACAGCTCCCGCCCAGACAACGCAGAAGCTCCCGCACCGCGAATTGCATTGCTACATGGGAGTAGCGTGTATTGGCGAACGCCATGGGGTTGGCGCCGAACTTATGTCCCACAACCGATCGATGCTGGCGTCGCCAGTCCAAGCCGTGCCGCTAAGCCAGGCCATGACGCATATCCATCGTTCGCCACCGAGCCACTGCTGTTGGCACAGCAGCACTCCGCCATACTGGCTCGCTAAGGCGACTAAGGCGATCCCCGCAATGAACCACAAGGGCCGGTCTGCTTCGCTAAGAAGCCCTCAGGCAACGTAATCACAATGCGTACCTCGGGTAGCCCTTTCTTTGCTCGATGGCACTTTCCGTCTTGCTCCGACACTCCGCATAACGCCTCACCCTTCACTCTGGCTTCCAGGGATACAATGAAACCTATCTGGCAGTTGAACGACGAAGCGGCTGGGGCATCGCCGTTCGGATTCCGTGGAGCGGGGCATTAACAAACGGGGGATTCAATGGGCAACAAATCGCACACGATTACCGCACCAGTTCAACCATCACGCAGGGCAGCGCTGGCCGCGGCTGCGGTCGCTCCCTTTGTTCTTACGGGAAAGGGGCAGGCAATGACACTGGGAAGCGGAAGTCACACCTACGAGGTGCACCATGATTGGGCTAAACTGCCCGCCAGCATTCAGCCAGGCTATACCCATGGCGTGGTGGAGGATTCCCAAAGACGGATTCTGGTGCACAACCGCAGCAAAGACGCCGTGCTGGTTTTTGACGAGCAGGGAAAGTTCATCAAGAGTTGGGGGGAGCGCTTCGCCAAGGGCGCCCACGGGATGCAGATCAGCCGTGAGGGCACCGACGAGTTTCTCTATTTCTCCGACCCGGAGATGAACGAGATCGCCAAGTACACCCTCGACGGCAATGAGGTGTTTACCCTCGGGGTACCCAAGGATTCGGGCGTCTATCCAGACCCCACGAAGTACAAGCCGACGAACACCGCCATCGCACCTAATGGCGATATCTATGTCGCGGACGGCTACGGGCTCAGCTACATCCATCACTACAACAAGAAGGGCGAGTACCTTCGAACCTGGGGTGGAAAGGGCGCGGAAGCCGGTCAGATGAACTGCCCGCATGGCATTTGGATTGATCAGCGCGCCGGAAGCCCCTATGTGCTGGTGGCAGACCGCGCAAATGTGCGACTGCAGAAGTTCTCTCTGGGTGGCGAACACCTCGGCTTCGTCACAGACGATCTGCGCTATCCCTGCCATTTCGACGTACGCGGCTCGGAATTGCTGATCCCCGATCTGCATGGACGCGTGACGATCTTTGACGGCGACAACCGGCTGATTACCCATCTGGGCGACTACCCAGACATCTGGAAACAGAAGGGCTACCCCAATCTTCCTCAGGACATGCGGCTGCCTGGCAAGTTCATCTCACCGCATGACGCCTGCTGGGACTACGCGGGCAATGTCTATGTGGTGGAGTGGGTTTCTGACGGCCGCATCACAAAGCTAACGAAGGTATGAGCACTCTCAACTGGGTGGTGGTGGGAATTGGGGACATCACTACCAAGCGCGTGATTCCCGCCATTCTCGAAGAGCCGCGCAGTCACTTGTACGGTGTCGTTACTCGCGACCCCTCGAAAGCCTCACCCTATGGCTGCAAGACCTGGGAGGCACTAGAGGATGCGATTGGTGACCCGGCGGTGGATGCGGTCTACGTCGCCACACCAGTGGCGATGCATGCGCCGCAGACTATCGCAGCCCTCAACGCCAGCAAGCACGTTCTGTGCGAAAAGCCCATGGCGCTGCGCCTTGATGAGGCCAGGATGATGGCGGCCGCGGCGCGCAATGCGGGCAGGCTGCTGGGAATCGCGTACTACCGGCGCACTTATCCGAAAGTGCATCGCGCCAAGGCACTGCTGGCTCAAGGAGTGATTGGCCAACCCGTAATGGCCGAGATCAGCTGCCACGACTGGTTCGAAAACGTCGATGGGTTCCGCAGCTGGCTGCTTGACCCGCACATGGCTGGTGGCGGCCCTATCTATGACATCGCATCCCACCGCATCGACATGCTCAATTTCTTTTTTGGCAAGCCGGTGCGCGCCCTGGGGCAACGCTCGAACTCGGTGCATTTCTACGGGGTGGAAGATTCGGCCACCGTTCTGATCGAGTACGAAAGCGGGGTGCGCGGTATTTTGGACGTTCGGTGGCACAGCCGCGTGTTCCGCGACGAGTTCCGTATCGTGGGCACGCAGGGTGAGATTGTCCTGACACCCCTGAACGGGCCGGACCTGGTTCACCCCGGCGGTGCCGAGCAGATTCCAACGCACGCCAACGTGCATTACCCGTGTGTCGCCAATTTCGTGGAAGCC
>JAHCHD010000023.1 GCA_026129915.1 Bryobacterales bacterium | reverse complement strand
CCCCTCAACGGCTCGGAAAGTCGGGATCAGGTTATCCTTTTTCCAGTTTTCTTGCAATGATGTCGGTTTGATTCCCGCCTGCCGACGCCGCTTCCGCCTTCTCCTTTCGCTTTCTTCCTCGTTTCTGGGGCGCCAGGTTCCGCTCCATCTTTGCCTCCAATTCTGCCACGAAGTCTGGTGCTCCAAATGGCCTTCCTGTTCGGGTGGCTTCGCGCAACCGGTCCAGATCGCCCGACTCCCGGAAACCCAGGCCCAGGACCTCCTTCCACTTCTCGGGCGAGTAGCGCGTGGTCCAGCCCGTGACGTCAATGTCCTCGGCTTCCCGTCCGGCAGCCGTGGCCGTGTGGGCTCGGGCGCTGGACCATTCGTAGTCCAGCACGGATTCCACCATCCCGGCACGTACCGGATTGAATTCCACGTAGCGCATGGCGTAGGCGGCGTGCGCGGGGTCGAGAGGGCAGGAGAAGTAGCGGTTTTGCCACACGTGCCCAAGCCGGCGCAGGCGGATGTTGAGCCAGCGCGAGTAGCTGCGGTGCGCCTCGCGGATGGCCAGCGCCATGGAATCGGGGCGCTCGGGGACGGCGATCAGGTGGATGTGGTTGGACATCAGACAGTAGCCGAGGATGGGGAGCCTTGCTTCGGCGGCGCTGTCGGCGAGGAGAGATTTCGCCATCAGGCAACTCAAAGCCTATTTTCTCCGGGGCGTTGGGGGGGGCGTTGCGGACGGCCTCCGCGATTCCGGGTTTCTGGGGTCGGCACCTCTTCATCTGCGGCAGCCTCCCGGACCGAATTTGGCCACCCTCGGGCCGCGCTCGGCCACTTCAAGCCGCCCGTCACGCCACTTCCAGATATTCTGCTTTTCTCCAGAACACACTGAAACCAAAGCACTTACATCTCCAGCGCCAGGCCCACCTTACGCCAGAACGCCAGTACTCCCGCACGCCGCCCGCTACATTCAGACATCCTGAAGAGCACAAACCAACATGCCGCCGCCCACCCGAGCCCCAAAGGGGCGACAGAATCGTGTAGCCGCGGGTGCCGCGAGCAACGCGAGCAAACCCGTGGATAGCCAAACAGCGGCGAAGCCTCCATGGAGCAGGCGCCCCTTGGCGCCTGCGACCTCACCATCTCCGGCCAAACGCAAACCACCCTCCACGCATTTTTCGGCGGTTTGCAATTTCTATCGCTCCTATTTGCAACGACATAGCACCTGAACACCGTTAACCCGCACCACCCCATCCGTACAATTCCTGCGAGGTGAACTCAATGCAAACAACGACATTCTCCGCCCCGCAGCAATGCGTCCTCGACGCCATCGCCCAAGGCGCCACCAAGGCCGCCGCCGCGCAGGCCGCCAGCGTCCACCGGGACACCATCCACAACTGGGAGCACACCGTCCCCGGCTTCCGCGACGCCCTCCTCGCCGCCCAGGCCAGCTACCGCGAGGAACTCGCCACCCAGCTCCGCCGCGTTTCCGCCAAGGCCATCCGCCGGCTCGAAGCCCTCCTCGACGATCCGGCAACGCCACCCGCCGTCCTCTTCCGAGCCATCCAGTTCGTGCTCACCCGTCCGCGCTTCCCCCAAAAAGAATGGGCGCTTCCCGAAAACATCAACGACCCCGCCGTTCAGGAAATGCAGCACAGAATGGCCTTCATCGAAGCGGACTACAATGCCGTGCGCCAGCAAGACGCCATCCTCAAACACAGCGTCGGAAACGTCGGATCCTCCCCGCACCAGGACCCTGGCCACCACCCATCCACCCACCGCTCCGATACCCATACAGCAAATCCGTCGGAAACGTCGGAAACGTCGGATGCCCAGCCCGCACGCAACTCCCTCTGCACTTGTGGATCCGGCAAAAAGTACAAACGCTGTTGCGGTACGGGCGCTCCGCCAATCCTTGGCCTCACTAAAGCGGCTTGATCGCTCCTCGTCCAATGCAGGAACTTCCGGACTTCCGCCGCTACGTCCGCCCATTTTGGCACTTGCCAATCCATACCATCTGACCTTATACTCAGAATTAGCTGATTTCAAGACTAGACAGTCTGGAATCATCGGCGCCCCTCTGGACCCAGGGTTTCGCCGCTCGCTGGATGACACCTTGCCCTAAAGGAGCTTCGTGATGGCAAAGGGAACGGTTGCGATCAAGACCGAGCGCTGCAAGGGCTGCGCCTTCTGCGTGGAGTTTTGCCCGCCCAGGGTGCTTGCCTTGTCCCCGGTCTATAACGCGAAGGGCTATCATCCTCCGCACTTGATTGATCCCGACAAATGCACGGGATGTGACCTCTGCGGCATGTATTGCCCTGACTTCGCCATTCATGGCTTCCGCTTCCCGAAGCCCGTTGCCGCTACCGGCGATGTGGCGTCCACGTCTGACACGGCTGCTGCCTGAGGAGGATTGCGCATGCACGCGGATCCCAAGGGTGTCCTCAACGGAACCCATTTCTTGAACGGAGACCAAGCCTGCTGCGAGGGCGCCCTCGCTGGCGGGGCACGGTTTTCGGCCGGCTATCCCATCACGCCCTCCACGGAGATCGTCGAACGCTTCTCGAAGCGCATCCCCACCATCGGCGGCGTGTTCATCCAGATGGAGGATGAACTTGCGGCCTCCATCGCCATTCAGGGTGCGGTATGGGCGGGTGCGAAGGCATTCACGGTCACTTCCGGACCCGGCTTCTCGCTGATGATGGAACACATCGGCCTTGCCGCCATGACGGAAGCCCCCTGCGTGTTCGTCGACGTCCAGCGTGGCGGACCCTCCACGGGCTTGCCCACACTCCCCGCTCAGGGCGACATGATGCAGGCGCGCTTCGGCTCCCACGGCGATTACCCCTGCATCGCGCTGGCGCCCAGCTCACCGCAGGAGTGCTTCACGCTGATGGTGCGCGCCATGAACCTTGCCGAGGAGTTCCGTACGCCCGTCTTCCTGATGATGGACGAAGTGGTGGGCCACATGACGGAGCGCGTCACCATTCCCCGCGCTGAAGATATCCGGGTCACTCCCCGCAAGCTCACCACGAAGCCTCCCGGTGAGTTTCAGCCCTACGAAGATACAGAGGATCTCGTGCCGCCCATGGCCAATGCGGGTGAGGGATACCAGTTCCACATCACGGGTCTTACCCATGACGAACGAGGCTATCCTTCCATGACGCCTGCCACCCAGGCGAAGCTCATCAACCGCCTCCGCGACAAGATCACCCTTGGCCTCGATCGCATCACCATGATTGAGGAAGAAAACACCGACGGCGCCGATGTGGTGGTGGTCTCCTATGGCATCAGCATGCGGGTGGCCCAGCGCGCCATCAAGCTGGCGCGCGCCGAAGGCATCGATGTCGGTAGCCTGCGCCTCGTCACTGTCTGGCCATTCCCTGAGGCGCGCATCCGCGCCCTTGCGAAATCCGTGAAGGCGCTGGTAGTGCCGGAGCTCAACATGGGCCAGGTAGTTCTCGAAGTGGAGCGCTGCGCTGGCGGCGCGGCGGAGGTCGTCCCCGTGCTGCATGCCGGCGGCACGGTCCACCAGCCCGAACAGATTTTGGAAGCCATCCGAAAGGGAGCCGGAAGATGAGTACCACGGAAATTCCCTTGGAAACGCCGCTCTGCGAGAACCCCGTCGAGCAGTTCCTGCGTACTGACCGCATGCCCCACATCTGGTGTCCCGGTTGCGGCATCGGAACCACAGTCAACTGCTTTGCGCGGGCATTGCTGAAGTCCGGGCTTGACCTCAAGAAAGTGGTGGTGGTCAGTGGCATCGGCTGCACCGGCCGCGTCGCGGGCTACGTAAAGCTCGACAGCTTCCACACCACGCACGGGCGCGCCATCCCCTTCGCCACCGGGCTGAAGCTGGCCAACCCCGAACTCACCGTGGTGGTCTACTCGGGCGACGGCGACCTCACCTCCATCGGCGGTAACCACCTCATCCACGCCGCCCGGCGCAACCTCGATTTGAAGGTCATCTGCGTCAACAACCTCACTTACTCCATGACTGGCGGCCAGGCCGCCGCCACCACGCCCGAGGATGCCATCACCACCACGTCTCCCTACGGTGCGTTTGAACCGGCCATGAACATCCCGCACCTGGTCGCAGCCGCGGGGGCCACCTTTGTGGCACGCTGGACCACCTTCCACGTCGCCCAAACCATGAAGACCATGCAGCGCATGCTCACCCGCAAGGGCTTCTCCTTCCTCGAAGTCATCAGCCCCTGCCCCACGCTCTACCAGCGCCGCAACCAGTTGGGCGATGGCCTCGACACCATGAAGAACTACAAGGAGATGGGCGTCACAAACAACAGCGCGAACCTCGCCGATATCGGCATGACCAAAACCGGCCAGATCACCATCGGCAACTTCCTCGATATCGAGCGGCCGGACTACCTGGAAGCCATGCAGCGCCACATGCGTAACCGCCTGAACGAGCGTTATGTGGAATCGGGGGTGCCCACATGCCACAACTAAGTGATCCCTCCCTCACCGAAATCCGCATCGCCGGCTTCGGCGGCCAGGGTGTGATTCTGGCCGCGCAGATCGTGGGGAAAGCGGCGGCCATCTTTGAGGGCATCCACGCCACCATGACCCAGAACTTCGGCCCCGAAGCGCGTGGCGGAGCCTGCAGCGCCCAGCTCATAGTCTCTGCTGAACCGGTGCTCTATCCTTACGTCACCCGCGCTGACATCCTGGTGGCCATGTCCCAGGAGGCCTTCAGCAAGTTCGTTCCGGAGCTGAAGCCCGGCGGCCTCCTTCTGGTGGAGCGCGACCTCGTCCGGATTGAAGAGTCGCTTCCTGAGAACGTCCGTATCTATGGTGTTCCCGCCACCCGCATTGCGGAGAAACTCGGCAAGCGAGTGGTCCAGAACATCGTCATGCTCGGGTTCTTCGCCGCCGTGGCCCAGGTGGTTAGCCGCGAGGCGCTAGAAAAGGCCGTGCTCAGCTCGGTTCCGGAATCGATGGCGAAGCTGAACAAGGATGCCTTACAAGCAGGCCACGACGTAGGCATCGCCTGCCTCAACAGCCACCTCCCAGCCACCGAATACGACCACATCCCGGAGTACGCTGCCTGGCTGGACTAGCAAACCGGCTCGCGGGCCGGATGCCCTTCTCGCGCCGAGTCTGGTAACCTCGCGGTAACCCTAGATTTTGCGCCTGCGGGGAGATGTATCCATGTCCGCTCCTAGAAAGTCGTTCTTACGCCGCCGCTGGTGGCAACTGTTGATCGTCCTTGTCGTGTGTGCTGGAATCGGTGTCTGGTGGGCTGCCCGCGTTGCCGCGGCGCGGTGGGAACCCTTTGCCCGCGAACAGTTCATCGCCTACCTGGAAGAGCGCTACAAGGCCAAGGTGGAAATCGGGCGACTCGATGTTTCGGTCCCTGTTGGCAACCCCATCCAATTCCTCATCGATAAGGGTAGAGGCAAAAACCTCAGGCTCGCCGTGTCAGACCTCAAAGTCATCCAGCGGGACATGGAGGACCTTCCTCCACTGTTGACGATGGACTCGGTGGCTGTCACCGTGGACTTCCCCACGCTCTTTGAAGACACCGTGATGGTGCGCGAAGTGCGGCTCGATGGCTTCCAGTTCACCATCCCGCCCAAGGGCCGCCGCGGACGTTTGACGGACCGAACCCAGGAGATTGCCTCCGACGATGCCCCCGGCAGCCAACCCGATGCGGCCACGCCCGGAGAGGGTACCCCCGACGGCGAACCCCAAGGCCCCAGCGTGATCATTGAGGAAATCGTAGCCGACGGCATGCGCCTTACTATCCTGCCAGGCAAGCCCGAGAAGGCTCCGCTCGTTTTCGATATGAAGACCCTGCGCCTCTTCCATACCGCGCCCGGCGCCGCCATGCGCTACAAGGCGGAACTCACAAACCCCAAGCCTCCTGGCCTCATCAACAGCGAGGGCTCATTCGGTCCCTTCAATGTCGATGAACCGGGCGACTCTTCCTTGGGAGGCGACTACACGTTTCAGCAGGCTGACCTGAGCGTGTTCAGGGGCATCACCGGCACTCTAAACTCCACCGGAAAGTTCAGCGGTCAGTTGAACCGCATTGTCGCGGACGGCGTCAGTGATACCCCGGATTTCGGCCTTTCCTACAGCAAGAACCGCATCCGATTGCAGACCAAGTACCATGCGGTGATTGATGGCACCAACGGCGACACGGAATTGCGGCCTGTGGAGGCCATGATCGGCTCCACCAAACTGGTCTGCGAGGGCGCCGTGGAGCGCTATCCGGGCGAGAACGGCAAGACCGTCGCGCTGAAGGTGCAGTCAAAGGAAGGCAACCTGGAGGACATCCTCACCCTGGCGATGAAGGATAGCAACCTGCCACTGGCGGGCAAATTGACCCTTGATATTAATCTCAAGGTGCCCCCCGGCAAGCAGGACTACGCTGACCGCCTCGAGGTGTCGGGCAAGTTTCTCCTGAACGACGGACAGTTCAGCAACAAGGAAACCCGCGACAAGCTTAACGACATGAGCAGCCGTGCCACTGGCAATCCCAACGAAGAGCCGGACGACGACGTTACAACGGACTTCGATGGGGAGTTCGTGCTCACTGACCGTGTCCTGAACCTCAGCAAGCTGCGCTTTCTGATACCGGGAGCCGAGGTAAACCTGGATGGCTCCTTCAACCTCGGTACTGACGTGTTGGATTTCCATGGCATCCTGCGCACCGACGCCAAGCTGTCTCAGATGATGAAGAGCCGCTGGAAGCGCTGGGCGCTGAAGCCGGTGGATCCCTTCTTTTCCAAGGACGGTGCGGGGGCGCAGTTCAATATCGCCATCACAGGCAGCCGCGATAATCCGAATTTTGGACTCGACCGCGGGCGCAAGTAGGGTGCGGGTTAGCGCTTCTTCAGGCTGACGCTAAGGCCTCCCCCGCCCGTATAGATCACCGTTTCGAGTGTCGCCATCCGCTGCACCCGCTCAAGGTACAGCGGCACCATGTCGGTGTTGTGGGCCAGAATCAGACCTCCTGGGCGCACATGGGGCAATAGGATGTCGAGGTAGGGCACATATCCCTCCTTGTCGGCATCGAGGAATACGACGTCCACGGGCGCCTCGATCTTCTTCAGCGTCACCTGGGCGTCGCCCAGCACCTGCGTCACCATTGCGCTCACTCCTGCCCGCTCGAAATTCGCCTTGGCCTGGGCGGAGCGCCCCTCGTCAATGTCGTGGGTAATCAACTTGCCGCCGGTCCGCGTGAGTGCCAGCGAGAAGAATAGCCCGGAGTAGCCCGTGCTTGTGCCTACCTCCACCACCCTTTGTGCGTTTACGGATTCGGTGAGGATCCGCAGCCACTGTCCGTCGTCCGTGGGCACACTGGCCCACGTTCCACCGCGGATGGCCATGTCGTGGATCACTCCCTGGATCCGCTTCTCCGTATCGTCTTTGGGCTGGGAAAGCGTGGGGGCGGCACTCGTTCCCCGGCGTCCACGCTGAGCCGCCAAGGGAGCGGGCAGGGAAATGCTGCCGGCCGAAACCGCGGCGGCAGCAATCAATGATCGACGTAGCATCAGGGATTACCTCACTGGGTAGAACCCGTGGTGGCCAGAAAAGTATCGCCACTGGCTCTATTATCTGAGCCGTCATCCATCCAGGGCGTCGAAGGCATCCACAATGTTCTTCGCCTCCTTTAGTCCTAGCCTCGGTCTTCCCTCGGCTCGGATTCGCTTGATGGCTTCAATCTTGCGGCTTTGTTGGAGCTCCGCCAGCAGCAGGGAAAGCTCCGCGGGAGGAATCTTGACTCCAAAAATGTCCAGCATCTGGCGCAAGCCGGCGAGGTCTCGGTTCGACTTCGCCGGCTCCGCCTGCCGGCTGCTCGCCCGATGCGGATGATGCGGGTGTGGATGTCCCGTCTGTTGCGCCCGCACGATGCCCGCGGCAGGTTCTTCTGCCTGCGATCCGAAAAGCCCGGTCAGCCATTTCCACATGGGCTTCATTCTATGGGATCGGGCGCTTTCCAAGGAAGGCAAGCTGTAAGGATTGCCGTTTTTGTCCAAAAGTGGGCCTCCCAGCCACGGAATTCCGCTTCCCAGGATGGAGTTTCCTCGGGGTCTATATAATACTGATACGGAAGCGTCCGGGCGCACCGGAAGAGATGCCCCTTCGTCACATGGTGGCGGGAGGGGTTTATGGCAAGGGTTTCGGGGAACCGATGATTGCATGAAACAGTTGAGCAAGGTGGTATGGGCCGAGGGGATGTATCTGGGTCCCCACCATTTTCAGGCCCAGAATCGCTATCTCGAAGACGCGATTCACTTCACTGCGGAGAGTCTCTATTTCGAAGGGTACGGCTTTGCGGGAATGCTCGCGGACGCCGACGCGCTGCGCAACGGGACACTCTCGCTTCTGCACGCGCGAGGGCTTACTCGCGATGGGGTCCCGTTCCAGATGCCGGAGGCTGACCCGCTTCCCGCCACGCGCGAGATCAAGGAACTGTTCCCGCCCACCAGCACGGCGCTCGTCGCCTATCTGGCCATCCCCGAACGGAAAGAGAACGACCGCAACTGCGCGTTGCCTGGGGAGGCCGCAATGAACGGCGCCCGTTACCAGGCGATCGAGCGCAAGATGGTTGACGAAGTTTCCGGCCGTGATGAGAAGCCGGTGTTCGTTGGCAAGAAGAACTTCAGCCTGCTGCTGGAAACCGAAAACCTGGCTGGCTATGAAACACTGCCGCTGGCGCGCATCCTTCGGGACGGCGCGGGCAACTATATCTTTGACGCCAACTTCATTCCGCCGCTGCTGGATATTTCAGCCAGCGAGACTCTGCTGATGATCGTACGGCGGCTCTCCGAGATGATGGAGGAAAAGAGCCGGATGCTGAGCGGGGAACTGCAGACGGGCAGCCGTTTCCAGCAGTCAATGTCGGGGCGCGATATCGCCACGTTCTGGTTCCTGCATGCCATCCACAGTGCCATCCCAGCCTTCCGGCACCTGTTCCGTTCGCGGCGAGGGCACCCGGAACTGCTGTACCAGGAGATGGCGCGCCTCGGGGGTGCGCTATGCACCTTTGGCACCGACACTCAGCCCCGGCAGTTGCCCCTTTACGACCACATGAATCCAGAAGTGGCGTTTCTGGGCCTGGATGAACACATCCGCAGGCACCTGGAATATGTGGTTCCGTCGAATGTCATCCACCTGAAGTTCCGCCAGACCAAGCCGAACTTCTGGTCAGCGGATGTGGCGGACGACCGCTGTTTCGGGCGTTCGCGATGGGTCTTCGGCATTCACGCCAAGATGGGCGAAGCGGATCTTATCCGCCGCACTGACCAACTGGTGAAGGTGTGCTCAGAGAAGTTCGTGCCGGAACTGGTGCGGCGCGCCCTGCCGGGGTTGCCAATGCAGCACCTTAGCGTACCGCCCGCAGCCGTCCGGCAGAAGGTGGAAGCACAGTACTTTTCACTCACCAAAACTGGGCCATGCTGGGACCACCTGACGCAAACTAAGGTGGTGGGCGTTTATGTGCCCTCGGATATTCCGGATCCGGAGATTGAGATACAGGTGATTCTGGATAGCGGCTCCTGATCGCCGGCGGATGCTCCGGTGGATGAATAAGCTGCCCGCAAGAGGCGGCATGCGAAGGGGGAGGGAAAGATGAGCAGCCAAAGCCAAACCGCGGCAAGGCACTGGCAGGGCCTTCTGGCGCGACCGGAAAACATGGCGCTGGCGTTTCAGGAAGTGTTCACCGTGGTGGCGCGCCTGAAAGGGAAGCGCCAGCAGGTAACCAACGCAGAGCAGTTCCGTGGCATTATGCGCGAGGCGCTGAAGCGCTCGAAAGAGAACGCCAAGCGCTCCGGCTATGGCGAGGAAGAGTGCCGTCTGGCAGAGTTCGCCATGGTGGCCCTGCTCGACGAGTCGATCCTCAACTCCGGCAACCCCGTGTTCAACGACTGGCCTCGCCGCCCCCTGCAAGAAGAGTTCTACGGCCACCATACGGCGGGCGAGTTCTTCTTCCAGTACCTGCGCAATCTGTTGAACAAGCCTGACTCAGAGGAAGTGAACGATGTGCTGGAGGTTTACCATCTGGCACTGGCGATGGGTTTCCGCGGGCGCTACGGCCTCAGCGGCGGCTCCGAACTGGCGAATATCATGAACCAGATAGAGGAGAAGCGGAACCGCATTCGTCCGTTCACCATGCTGATCTCGCCAGAGAGCGTTCCTGCCGGGGATGTCGCGCCCCGCAAGATGGGCGACCCCTGGCTGAAGCCCCTGCTGTTTTCCGCCATTGGCCTGTTTGCGCTGGTGGCAATTTTGTTTGCGGTTTACTGGTTTGTTCTCGATGGGGGCGCCGGTGATCTGCGGGCCTTAACCGCCACGGCGGCGAAGAGCTAGTGCAGGCCTAAGAGCAAACAAGAGGATACCGAACATGTGGTTCTACATCATCGTTGGCGTGTCTGTCCTGATCTGGCTGGTTCTTTCGTGGTTCATCCCTGGCTGGGTGGGCCTGGAAGGCACGGGCATGTGGGTGTTGCGATCGGGCCTGGCGATTGTAGGCGTGCTGGCGGCCTTGCTTCTGGTGCTGTTGCGGATGAAGCGGCAGCAGGAGGCAAAGGCAAGGCAGGCCGCTCAGGTGCAAACGGGAGTGGGCGCCAATGAACTGATTGCCGTGGTGCAGGAGGCCGAAAAGCGCTTGGCGGCCAGCCAGTCAGCCAAGGGCCAGAAGATCAGCGAACTGCCACTGTATTTCGTGCTGGGCGATGCGGGCAGCACCAAGACCAGCGTGATTGTACACAGCGGGCTGGAGCCGGAACTGCTCTCAGGCCAGGTCTATCAGGAAACCAACATCATCCCGACGCGATTGGCCAATCTCTGGTTCGCGCGCGGGGCGGTATTTGCCGAGGTAGCTGGTCACATTCTGGACAACCCCGCGAATTGGGTGAAGTTCGTACAGCGTCTACGGCCGGGCCGCGCTTCCAAGGCAACGGGGGGCGGGGAACAGGCTCCACGCGCGGCTATTCTTTGCGTCAATAGCGAGATTTTCCTTCAGCCGAACGCGCAGGACCAACTGGCTGCTCTTTCGCGGAGGATGCACGAGCGCCTGCTTGAGATCGCGCGCACGCTGGGGATTCGGTTTCCGGTGTATGTGCTGTTCACCAAGGTAGACCGGGTGGCGTATTTCAACGAGTACGTGGGCCATCTGAGCAACGAAGAAGCGGGCCAGGTGGTGGGCGCTACCCTGCCGTACGTGGATGTTTCCAGTATGGGCGTCTATGCCGAGGAGCAGACACGCCGCATTTCCGATTCCTTTAACCGCCTGTTCCGTAGCGTGGCCGACAAGCGGCCTACGCTTATCCGGCGCGAGCCGCAGGATTCCTTACAGTCAAACGTCTATGAGTTCCCCCGCGAGTTTCGCAAGGTGCAGAACGCCCTGGTGAGCTTCCTGGTGGATTTGTGCCGCCCCAGCCAGCTGAGCGTGGGGCCCTTCCTGCGCGGCTACTACTTCACAGGAGTGCGGCCCGTTTATATTACGGACGTGGCGCCCTCACAGCCCAAGCAGGCGCAGCAACACATGGACTTCAGCGAAGCCACCAGCATGTTCAATGCCGCGCAGATGCAGCAGGCGATTCAGCAGATGCAGGCGCCCAAGGCCACGGGGCCCCGGCGCGTACCGCAGTGGGTGTTTGTCACCCAGTTCTTCAACCGCATCCTGCTGGGCGACCAGAACGCGTTGCGCGCTTCCTCCACAAGCACCGGCACCAGCTTCGCTCGCCGTGTGGTGTATGCGTCCGTGGCAGCACTGATGCTGTTCTACGGCATTTTCCTTACCATCTCGTTCTTCAAGAACCGGGCTCTGGAGCAGGATGTAGTGCAGGCAGTGCGCCAGCTTCCCGCAACGCCGACGCTAGGCGGGCAACTGGCAACACTCGACCAGTTGCAGCGTCTGGAGCAGGTGCGCGCCTCTCTCGAGGAACTCACCCGGCATCAGCGCGAAGGGAAGCCCCTCATGATGCGCTGGGGCATCTATGCAGGCGACAAACTTTACCCGCTTGCACGCCGCGCCTACTTTCAGAAGTTTGACCAACTGATGCTGGGTGGTACCAAGCAGAACATGGTGCAGCACTTGAGTTCGCGAGCAGGTGAGCCAGACGCTGAGGGATTCCGTTATACCTACGACACGCTGAAGAGCTACCTCATCACCACCTCCCATTCCGACAAGAGCAAAGAGAACCAGAGCTTCCTGCCGCCGGTGCTGATGGAACGCTGGCAGATGAGCCAGCAACTGGATGCCGACCGGGCCGAGCTGGCCCGTCGCCAGTTTGACTTCTACAGCCGTGAGCTGCAGTACGAAAACCCCTACCCGACAGCCAACGACGAATCGGCCATCGAGCGTTCACGTCGCTTCCTGCTGAATTCGCAGCCGCTCGAGCGCATTTACCAGTTCATGCTTTCTGAGGCGGGCAAGAAGTCCGCCGATGTGAATTTCCCTAAGCTGTATCCCGATGCCGCGCGGGTGCTGAGCGTTACCAAAGTGGTTTCCGGCGCCTTCACCAAGCCCGGCTTCGAGTTCATGCAGCAGGCCCTCAGCAATGTCCAGCAGTATCTGAGCGGGGAAACCTGGGTGCTGGGTGAGCAGAGCGGCCCGCAGCCCGACCCCAAGGAACTCGAAGCCCAGCTTCGCGCCCGCTACCAGGGCGATTTCCTGAAGGAATGGCGTGAGTTCGTTAGCACCTCGCGGGTACTGCGCTATGCCAGCCTGAGAGATGCAGCCACAAAGCTTTCCGTCTTCGCCAGCAACTCCTCTCCATTGCTGGCGTTGTTCTCAGTGGTGTCGCGAAACACGGCGGTGGAGGATAAGGTAATCGCGGACGCCTTCCAGCCTCCGCAATTTGTGGTGCCTCCCGACGCAGTGGACCGCTTTGTGGGGCCTGCGAACCAGCCCTACATGAGCGCACTCACCGGGCTGCAGACGTCGGTGGAGACCGCTGCCGCCGCCCCGCCCGATGACAAGATGGCAGCCCAGGCGACGCTCAACGAGGCCACCCAGAGCAAGGTGGCGGCTCGCCAGATCGCGCAGAACTTCTCAGTGGATGCCGCGGGCAGGGTGGATGCCAACTCACAGCGCCTGCTGGAAGAACCTATCCTGAATGCCGAGGCGCTGATTCGTGCGCTTGGCCCGGCACAGCTCAATGGCAAGGGCGGGGGTTTCTGCCAGGTGTACAACTCGCTGTGGCAGAAGTATCCGTTTAGTGGAAATCCGTCTAGCCCGCAGGCCACGCTTGAGGACGTGAATCGCGTCTTCCAGCCAGGCACGGGCGCTTTGTGGACCTTCTACCAGGAAAGCCTGGCAGCGGTACTCCTGAATCAGGGTGGCCGCTATGTGCCTAAACCGGATGCGGAGGTGCGCATCAATCCGCAGTTCCTGGCCTTCTTCAATAATTCGGCGCAATTGAGCAATGTGCTGTATCCCGGTGGCGCGATGACTCCGGCGCTGAACTACAACATTACGGCGCAGCCGATGGATGGTGTGCGAGCCATGGACCTCACCATGAGCGGCATTACCCTGCAGGCCAGCGGCCGTGGCGGGCAGTCGCGGGACTTTATGTGGCCTGGGCGCGCACCCTACGGCGTCTTGCTGAAGGGCGACCTGGGTGGCAGTAGTCTCGACCTGCTGCGCAAGGATGGGTTGTGGAGCGTATTCCAGTTCTTTGGCGACTTCGATACCTGGGACGCGAACAACAACCTTTCGATGGTTATCCGTACGGGGGCAGGTCCTGTGATGGTGGAAGGGAAGCCTCTCACCGTCCGCTACCAGCTCGACATGAAGGGTGCGCCGCCGGTGTTCCGCAAGGGGTATCTCAGCGGCCTCCGCTGCATGCCGAACGTGGCTCAGTAGACGCCCCAGTAGAGACATGGGGCTGAGGTTTGGCAAACTGTATGGATCCGGTGTAACGCCAGCTAAGGGAAGACGCAGCGAATACGATGAGCACTTGGCCCCTGCCCCACCAATTCGGCAGATATGAACTCGTCGAGTTCCTCGGCGGCGGCATGTCGCATGTGTACCGTGCCCGCGACACCGTCATCGGGCGCATCGTTGCAGTGAAAGTGCTGACGCCCGATGGCGCCTCCAACGAGGATGTGCGCCAGCGCTTCCTTCGTGAGGCCCAGACCGCCGGCCAGATCAGCACCCACCCCAACGTGATTTCCGTCTATGACTACGGCCAGGAACAGGAACGGCCGTTCATGGTGATGGAGTTTCTGAAGGGCCACGATCTGCGCCACCTCATCTACCGCAAGGAAACGGGTAATGACGCGCGCAAGCTGGAGATGTCCATTGAAGCGGCCAAGGCGCTCGAGTTTGTTCACAGCCAAGGCATCATTCACCGCGACATCAAGCCAGACAACATCCACGTGAGTCACTCGGGCGTGGTGAAGCTGATCGACTTCGGCATCGCCAAGTCCGACGACCTGGGCATTACCAAAGTTGGCTACACCGTGGGCACCGTCTACTATATGCCCCCGGAACAGGTGACCGGCCAGGGCGTCACGCACCTGGTGGATATCTACGCCTTTGGCATCCTGCTGTTCGAACTGTTCACCGGCAAACGACCGATTGACGGGGAGGGTCCGCAGCAGATCTTCTACAAGATCCTGAAGGAGCCGGTGAACCTCACCCCACTGCTGGATGTGAATCCGCCCGAGGGCTTAATGGAGCTGGTTGCTGCCTGTACAGAGAAGGAGAAGGACAAGCGCCCGCCCAGTTTCACAGAGGTGATTGAGCACCTGCGCCGTATTCAGCAGGTGGCAACCGGAGAGATGGCCGCTTCCGCCTTGGGAGCCACGCGCATGTTGCTGAGCCCCAGCGAAATGGAAACGCGCCTGGCTACGCAGGGCCGAGTGCAAGCAACTGACCAAGCCACGGCGATGTCGCCCTCCGCGACGTCCTCACCGGCCACGGTGGCCTCCTCGCAACCAGGAGCGATTCCCACGCAAGCCAGCCCAAGTGCCCCGCCGGCGCCGGCACCTGCATCCGCCCCTGCCTCAAGTCCAGCACCTTGGCCTCCTGCGGTGGCAACGCCGCAGCCAGGGCCCGCGCCCGTCGCGACCAGCAGAACCTGGATCTACGCGGTTGCCGGACTGCTGGCACTTGTTGTGCTGGCGATTGCTATCTGGCAACTGGTACCCCGGGGCAGTGCGCCTCTTCCTCCCGGCCCAAAGGAACATCCTCCGGTGATCTCAACCTCAACCGGACGCATGATGCTGGTTCCCGCGGGTTCCTTCAAGTTTGGCCCGCAGGACTCGGACATCACGCTTCCGGATTACTATGTGGACGAAACAGAGGTTTCGAACCGAGCCTACATGGCGTTTTGCGCCGCTCGCAGCAAGCCCTTGCCGGAGGGTTTCCGTTCTGACCTGCCCGACTATCCGGTGACGAACGTCAGCTATCTCGATGCCCAGGAATTCGCTGAGTGGGCAGGGAAGCGGCTGCCAACGCCCGAGGAATGGGAAAAGGCGGCTCGGGGCACAGACGGGCGATCATACCCTTGGGGTGAGGATCACGATCCTTCCCGTGCGGTGGTTGCGGATAATCCGGAATTGAAGCCCAACGGCCCGGTGGAAGTGGGTACCCATGCACAGAGTGCTGGCCCCAACGGAGTGCTGCACCTGGCTGGCAACGTTTGGGAATTCATCAAGGAACCTCGCACCCCTAGCGAAGATGCCATGGCGCATTACACAAAGGTATTGGACCCGCCGCCCACAATCCGGGAACCCTGGTACACCATTCGCGGCGGAGCCTTCAATGCGCCGCTGCCGAAGGACGTCAACATGGAGTTCGCCTCCATTCCAGCCAGGGTTGCTGACCCCGCCATCGGGTTCCGCTGCGTGAAGGACCCCGATTAACCACTGCCCGCTTCCGCTGAATCAAGGTGCTTAGCTGGGGCTGGTATCGCCGGCCGGGCGGTGATATTCTGAACCCGGTTAGCGAGTTGGGAGGTGGGCGCATGGAACGCTTTTCTCTCTCCACCCTGGACGCCTGGCTGCTCCAGGAGGTGCTGGCGGTTACCGGCCAGCCACCCATTCGGTATGTTGCGCAATGCGGCGCGCAAGCGCTTCCGGCCGATGGAGCTTACCTCGCCACGGTCCGGTTTCACAGCCGCAATGCGCTGCTCCGGCTGATCCTTGACCCCGATACCGGTTTTGGAGATGGGTTTGCCGAAGGCGAGATCACCGTGGAAGGGGATCTGGTGGGAGCATTGGCGGCCACTTTTCGCGCTATGAACTTACGCCGCCGGCGCGGGTGGCTCAGCGGGCTAGTGTCCAGCGGACTCGCCGCCCTTCAGCCACGCGATTTGCGAGCGTCTTCCCGGAACGCCCGCCATCACTATGATCGTGGCGAGGACTTCTACAGCCATTGGCTGGACCGCCAGATGCTCTATACCTGTGCTTACTATCCCGTGCCTGACCTTACCCTGGAGGAGGCGCAGATCGCCAAGATGGACCACGTCTGCCGCAAGCTGCAGTTGCGTCCCGGCGAGCGCGTAGTGGAGGCTGGCTGCGGGTGGGGGGCGCTGGCGCTATTCATGGCCCGCCACCACGGGGTGGAAGTGAAGGCCTTCAACGTCTCACGGGAGCAGGTCCGCTATGCCCAATGGCGGGCTCGCGAAGAAGGCCTGGAACGGAAGGTGGAGTTCATCGAAGATGACTACCGCAACATCCGTGGCAGTTTTGATGCCTTCGTTTCGGTGGGGATGCTGGAGCATGTGGGTCCAGAGCACTACGCTGATCTTGGCAGGGTGATTCAAAATGCGATTGGCCGTCGTGGCCGGGGCTTGCTGCACTTCATCGGCCGCAGCCATGCCGAACCGCTAAGCACCTGGATTCGCGAGCGCATTTTCCCCGCGGCTTACCCGCCCACGGTGGGGGAAAGCGCCCGCGTGCTTGAGTATGCCGACTACGCGATTCTCGATGTGGAGAACCTTCGCCCGCACTACGAGAAGACGCTCATGGAATGGCTGTCGCGGTTCGAAGCTGCTTTACCCGCGATGCGGGAAGCGGAATCAGAGGACTTCCTGCGTGCCTGGCGATTGTATCTGGCCGGTTCCGTGGCGGGATTCCGGATGAGTGCGCTACAACTATTCCAGGTGACCTTTGCGGGCCAGGACTACACGGACATTCCCTGGACCCGCGAGCACCTCTACACCCAACGCGCTATCGACCTGCAAACCTCAACCCGGAGCAAGGAATCATGGATGGCTGCGATGTCCTGATTGTTGGCGGTGGTCCCGCGGGGTCAACGTGCGCGTGGCGTCTGCGCGATTCCGGGCTGGAGGTGCGGATTGTCGACAAGGAAGCATTCCCGCGTGACAAGGTTTGCGGAGGATGGGTAACTCCCGCGGTCTTCACTACGCTGGGAGTGTCTCCGGAAGAATATCGCCAAGGCCGCGTGATGCAGCCGGTGAGCCGCTTCCTTACCAGTATCCTGGGCGGGCCCGCCTTCGAAACCACCTACCCGGAGACGGTGAGCTATGGCGTCTGGAGGCGGGAGTTTGACGACTTCCTGCTGCGCCGTTCCGGCGCCCGCGTGGACGAGAGCTGCTCAATTCGGAGCATGAAGCGGTCAAACGGAGCTTGGCTGGTGAATGGCGAACTGCAATGCCGCGTGTTGGTTGGCGCCGGCGGGCATTTCTGCCCTGTGGCGCGCCACCTTGGTTCGCGGCCCTCAATGGAAAGGGCCGTTACCGCCCAGGAAGCTGAGTGGGAAATGGACCCTGTTACCGCGCACGCATGTTCCGTGCGCGGGAACACTCCCGAGTTGTACTTCAGCCCGGACCTGCACGGTTACGGTTGGTGCTTCCGCAAGAGCCTACGCCTGAATGTGGGTTACGGGCATCTCGCACAGGAATCGGTTTGCCACCAGGTGGAGGAATTTCGCACCTACCTTGAAACTCGCCGCTGTATCGGCGCCGTGCTGCCCGCACGTTTTCGCGGGCACGCTTATCTGTTGCGAACCACGTCCGCACGGCCGCTCGCTTCCGATGGGGCGCTGCTTGTGGGCGATGCCGCGGGACTCGCTTTCCCGTCGAGTGGCGAAGGTATCCTGCCCGCCATCGAATCCGGCCTGCTTGCGGCGGAAGCGATTCTTGCTGCGAAGGGCGATTATCGTGCGTCGCGTTTGGCCGCCTATGCCACCGCGCTGGAACAGCGGCTTGGCCCGCGCGAACCCTCCCGGCTTACCCGGGCCGCTGAAGCCCTGCCCCATCCGGTGTTTCGCGCGCTGGTGACGCGCCTGATGCGAAACCGGGGCTTCGTGAACAACCACCTGCTGAGCCAGTGGTTCCTGCACCAGAATCGCGAGGCAATGGTGCTGACGGGTTAGGATTTCCCGGAAATCATGGGCTGAATTGGACAGGTTCGGCGTTACAATGGGGCCGGATAGACCGGGAGGAAGCAGCGGGGGCCGCACCCTTCGCCTTTCGGTGCGACCAAGTGAACATCGCTACATACCCCGCGCGGTTGCCGCGTCCCCACCTGCAGGCCTCCTACTGCTGATAAGGAGTCCGTCATGCCGCTAAGCCAACTTACGGAACTGCTGGATGAGAATGGCGTGAAATACACCAAGATCTGGCACTCGAGGGCCTTCACTGCCCAGGAGGTTGCAGCCAGTGCACACGTCAAGGGCAAGGACCTGGCGAAGACGGTGATTGTGAAACTGGACGGCAAGATGGCCATGGCCGTTCTACCCGCGTCATTTTCGCTGGACCTCAGCCTGTTGCGGGAAGCTGCCGGGGGCGCCAATGTGGCGCTGGCCGCCGAAGCCGAGTTCCGGGACCTTTTCCCCGGTTGCGAGACGGGAGCCATGCCGCCCTTCGGCAGCTTATACGGCATGGACGTGTTCGTCGATACCCACCTTGTGTACGACGAACAGATCGCCTTCAACGCCGGCACCCACACCGAACTGGTGCAACTTGACTACAAGGACTTTGAGCGCCTTGCGAAGCCAAAGGTGGCCAAACTGGTTGCGCGGTAACTCAGAGACGGGGGCCTGGAATGAACTGTGCTCCCAATCAACCTTCCGTGATCCACACCACTGACTTTGCCGGTGGTGGCGGCGGGCGCGTGCCGTCCGCGTTCGGCGGCGGATAGGGCGGAGGGTACTCCGTGCCCGCCTCACGGTTCATGCGTGCGTAGTTGGGAACCGCCAGCAGCGGGCTTCCGTCAGCGAATTCACTGCGCAATACGGTGACGCCACCCAGCAGGTCTTCGCGCCATTCCGCTCGTAACGGCGCTGCCTTTGGCAATGCCTTGGTGATGTCCTGGTCGTGGTGCTCAATGTTGTAGATCAGCGGGCCGTAACGCAGCGCCACCACACCTTGCAGCGCGGCGATCTTCTGGCTGGGGTAGATGCGCTGAGGACTCATGGGCAGATCGAAGTCCACCGTGTCCCCCGTCTTCCAGGTGCGGTCGAGGATGGCGTATCCATTGCGGACGGCGGTCTTCACCACGGAGCCGTTCACCCGCATCACCGGCGCCGCGCTAGCGCCCGGTGTTGCCCGGTAGAGTTCGCTGACGTTCCGGTTGGGGATGCGGACGAGAAGCCGAAAACGCTTGGAAACGCCTGGGTTCACCGTCAGTGCCACCTTGCCGCTCCAGGGATAGTTGGTTTCCTGCACCAACTCCACATTTGTCCCCGCCACGCCATCGATTCGCGCGCTGCTGCCAACGAACAAGTTCACGCAGATGGCATCGCTGCTCTTTGCGTACATCCAGGTGGGTAGCATCAGAAATGTCCGGGGCACGTTGCCCACACAACAGGGGCAAACGTGCCACTGGTAACGTGCTACCCGCGCTTCCAGCGGGTTGTCGTAGAAGAAGTGGCGGCTTTCCAGGTCCATTGACCCGCCCAGCGCGTTGTACAGCGTGACTTCGTAGAGGTCAGCAAAACGCGCGTCGTGCCATGCCCTGCCCATCTTCCACTGGAAGAACAGTTCCCCGCAGCTTGAGCACGACTCGCAGTAGGCGCGGTTGCGCAGCGAATAGTCAGGTCCGAAGCCCTCCGAGGTCTCGCCGCTGCCGATGCCACCGGTGACGTATCGCTTCCGGTGAGTCACGTTGGTCCACAAGGACTTCACGGCGCTGCGGTAGTCGGGGTCGCCCATTTCCATGGCGACGTCCGCCATGGCCGAGTAAGTGTACGCGGCTCGCACGGCATGGCCAACAGCCTCGTACTGCTCCACCACGGGCAGATGACACTGGCCATACTCGTGGCGGTCACGCGGGCCCACCGAAGCAGTGTAGCGGCAGTCCAGCAGAAACTTTGCAAGCTTTACGTACTTGTCGCCGCTGCCCTTGCCCTCTACTTCGTCCACGTATCGGCCGAAACGGACCAGCGCCTGTTCCATGCCTTGATGCTCGTCGAACCATGCCTGTTTGGGGGCGGGGCCGATGTGATTCTCCCAGCAATCCGCGAGCTTCCTGGCAGCATTGAAGAGCCGGTCGTCCTTGCCGCCGGTCATGCGATGGTGGCTGATGGCCGATTCCAGCAGGTAGCCTGCGACGTAACCTTCATGGTCAGGGCGGCGTGCGGGGTCCCAATGCTTGAACTGAGTGGAGTCGATGACTGCGCCTTCGCGTCCCGTGCGGGGCAGGGTGAAGGCGGTCTGCAGATAGCCGTCGGGTTCCTGTGCCGCCAAGATGATGGGAATCCATTCCTCCAGGGTTGCGCGCATCAGCTTGTGCGCTTCCGCGAGCTCTGGGTCTCCCTGCGGATCGTACATCAGCGCCAGGCTCATCGCCTCGATGGTCTGGTAAACCCATGCGTTCGAGAAGACGTAGCCCTTGTGGACGCCGTGCGGTTCGCCGCGCAGTTTCTTGCCGGCCTCAATGAAGTTGTCGATGCCACCCGGACCAACGGAGATATCGTCGCGGTTGATCTGGCGGATGCAGTGGGGAATCCAGTTCACGGCCAATCCGCGCAGCCTTGATTTCCACAATGGGCTAGTTACCTGGAAGTCCCTCGCCTCAACGGCTTCGAGCGGCCGGGCCGGTGCTGGTGCTTCCACCTCCACATGCAGGGTTGAGGATGCCTTGCCCGCGGGCGTCTCGGCATCGAGCCGCAGCGCGTACCGGCCGGGGGTGCTGAAAGTGGCCGTAGTTTCCAGCGCTGCTGCATTCGCAAAGGTCACGGCGCCTGGTCCGGAGGCTTTGCTCCAGCGCACACGCGCGCCTTCGGCGGCCACGGGAGGCGCAGGCGCGGGACCACCGCCACGGTTGGCCGGGCGGGTGGCGGATGGCACGGTTCCGGTGCCCACCCAACCACGGAGATAGGTCTTGCCAGGCAGCACCACAACGCGATCGATGCCTGCGTCTGCTTGAAACGGGGGCGCTTCCTGCGCAAACGCTTGTGCGCTTACTGCACACTCCAGCATGGGGGCGATGGCCGCCGACGCGGCAGCGGCCTTGCTGGCATTCCGCACTATAGCGCGGCGGCTAATGCTGTTGGTAGGGCGTGCGTCAGAAGACATCAGTAGTAGCTCCTCGCAACAGCATATCTCCAAATTGGGAACGCCGGGCGCGCTCACTGCTGCTCGCTACTGCGTATTAGCCACAGCGGTGGAGGACGAAGTTGGGTAGCGCCAGTACACGCGCAGGCGCACTTCCGTTTCCACTGGCTTCTCAGCAACGGTGGCAGGATCGAATCGCCATGCTTGCACTGACTCCATGGTCTTCTCCCCTACTTCGGTGGCGGCTGACGATTCTGCGAGTTTTGCCTGCTGAACCATGCCGCCCTTATCGATCTCCGCGATGATATCTACCCACTCCGGTTTGGTGGACAACCGAGCATTGCTGAGATCCGGGCAGGCTGCTGAAGTCGTTTGCGCGGCGCGGAAGTTTCCTTTCGTGGCATTGTCCTTTCCAGGTACAAGCGGCAGCTTTCGCAGTACAGAAAAGACGCCAAAGGGGGAGCGCTTCTCTTTGTAGGAGATCGTCGCCAGTGTTGCTCTGCATTGCGGGCGATCGTGACCACTCGCCTCGGTGAGGCCTGCGCGCAGGGCGTCGGCCGGATCTTCCACGGGTGAGGGTCTGCCGGTGATTCTGCCGGGGTCATCCGGGGCGGACCATCCAGATGTCTGGCTGGCAGTTTCTGAACGCTCCGCCGGCACGGATCCGGCTGCGCGGGTATCGGCGTTCCCGCTCGTACTTATGGCGGACGGTCTTGGGGACGCAAGCGGACGCGACGAGGAACTGAGTGCCTGGCGGGAGGGTCCGGATGCATCCTCTGTGCGCCGAGCCTCAGCAGGTTCCACGCGAGCTGATTCCCGCGGCAGCGCGGTGGGAGCCAACCCAAACACCTGGATTGATGCGTGCAAACGCTGCGAGTCACCGCGCGCCGGGTCACTGTTCAACGTGAGTCCAGCGCGCACTGATTCTGATTGTGGGAACCAGATGACACTTCCGGCTTTGAGATCGGCGGGGGTAAGCGCGATCTCCTTGCGGAGAGGCCCGTCCTCAATCAACAGTAATCCACCGGATGCCTGCTGCACCGGAGGAAGGGTTCGATCCCACTCCACATGCAGGGCGCCGTCGGCCTGCCGCGCCTTCAAGCCCAATGACCCGGGCGTTTCGGATTGCCCAATCCCGTCGATCGTGGCATCGGTTTCCGATAGCTCCATTGCAGAATCAATGGAAGCGTTGGTGGATAGTCCGGACTGTTGACTCCGCGTCTTCTGCCCGATGGGCCAGCCGCCCGTCACAAGAAACAGCAGGACGACTACGCCCAGCGCCCCGGCGACCCCCGCAACGAGGAACTGGTATCTTCCCAGCCGCGTACTGGCCTGCGAGCGGAACCGAGAAGCAAGGTGACCCCAGGCGGGGAATCGTTCCGCAACTGAAGGCTTTGAACGCGCACGCTCACCGGCCGGCTTTGCCCACTCATGCGATGAGGTTTCGCCGTTGGGTTGGGGCGAGGGAGAGTGGCTCCGGGATAGCGTTGCTGGATGAGTGTCATCGACACGAGTGCTGCCCGCGGACGCAGAGTTCTTCTCAACCGGCGGAACAGGTACCGGGTCTAGCGCGGGCTTCAATGCGGGTACGGCAACGGGCGTCGTAACTGCATTGGGGCTGTGCGCAGCCAGTTGATCGGCGCGACCGGGCAGTGCTGGAGACTCGGTGTTCCCCACCAAGGGAAACGCCAGGGACGATCGGTATTCATTCGCGACCACCCTGTGGAGTGTCGCGGTGGCCACGTCGCCAATTCTTGGCAGAACCAGAAGCACGAGAGCCGGCTCCGCGCCGAATACGCGGCTGGTGAGCGCGAGATCCTCAGACGCAAGGGACAGGTCTTCGTCCACAATGTGGCTGCGCCACCAGCCCAGCACCGTCTCTCCGGACTTCCGCAATTCGTCGATCAAAGTGCGCAGGGCTTCTTCATCATTCTCGTTTACCTGAAAGCGGGGGCCGGCTTCGTGTGCAATTTCTACCGGAAAACATTGCGTGATGCACGCCACAAGCGCTGGATAAGAGACACCCGATTCCGCGGGGCCAGGCGACTCCCAAGTTCCCAAGAGCAGTCCGCCTACCTCGAGTCCGCGCCGGGGGATTGCGCTCATGCCGTTCATCGCGCTAGAGCGCACCTCCTCCAGGGCTTCTGCCTGAATCGCTACCGCGGGCAGGAACTGGGTTCCGGGATAAACCTTGTGGAATCGCGAATCTATGAGTCGAGCCGCTTCCTGAGAATCAGACAGAGAAGGGTTTTGCGCACGCAATCAGACACCTCCGGGAGCGCCACTTTTGGAGCCATACATCGACAGCGCAGGGATGCGAAGCATGATGAGCCAACCAGGAGCCCAGTTGGCACACGCTCACTTTCTGGGCCAATGCGGCCTTAGGTGGCGACAGTCTTTCTGTTTGAGTTGCAATCTGGCGGCCAAACGCTATGGGTGGCCCCGGTCTCGCGTCAATTGCCCCACGATGGAAGAAGCTGAAGTGCATGCTACGAGAGTGACCCTGGGGACCGACGATGCGGGGTTTCCTGACCGCTGCTGGTTAGGAAATGCAGTAGCCTTCTCCGGCTGACGGATGCCCGCTGAATTCTGACAACCGGCACTTTGGCTATGGTACTAACGCGAGCAGCCTTATAATTAAGGTTTTGGCCACGGGAGCATCACGTGTCGCTTGAAACTGAGCTGTTACGGCAGCGATTGCGGAAGATTTCCGAGATTGAGGCATTGGGCTTCCGGCCCTACGGCAAGCGCTTTGACGCCAGCCATACGGTGACGGAGGTCCTCAGCCAGTACACCGAAGCAAGTGCCGAAGCGCTAGAGGCGGAACGCCCGGCGGTGAGGATCTGCGGGCGGATAGTGGGGCTCCGGCGGATGGGAAAGGCTTCGTTCCTGCACCTGCTTCAGGAGGGGCAGCGGTTGCAACTGTACATCCGCAAGAACGATGTTTCTGAGACCGACTACCAGCTCTTCGAACTTCTTGAAACCGGGGACATTATTGGCGCGGAAGGTTACTTGTTCCGGACGCGCACCGGCGAGTTGACGGTGCATTCGGAGAAGCTGGAATTCCTCTCGAAGATTCTGCTGTCGCTGCCCGAGAAGTGGCATGGCCTGGAGGACGTGGAAATGCGCTATCGCCAGCGCTACCTCGACCTGATTGCCAATCCTGAGGCGCGCGATACATTTGTGACGAGGGCTCGGATTATTTCTTCTCTGCGACGGCAACTGGAGCAGCGGGGGTACCTGGAAGTGGAAACGCCCATGATGCAGCCGGTATACGGCGGCGCCGCGGCGAGGCCATTCGTGACGCACCACAATACGCTGGACGTGGATCTCTACCTGCGTATCGCGCCGGAGCTGTATTTGAAGCGGCTGGTGGTGGGCGGGCTCGACCGCGTGTACGAGATCAACCGCAATTTCCGCAACGAGGGCGTTTCCACCCAACACAACCCTGAGTTCACGATGCTCGAGTTCTATCAGGCCTACACGGATTACGAAGGCTTGATGGACCTGAGCGAAGAGCTACTGCGGCAGGTTGCCATTGATGCCACCGGAGGCACGGTGGTGGAATACGGCGGACATACGCTGGACTTCGGCAGCATCCGCCGCCTGACGATGCGCGAGGCGGTGCTGGAGTATTGGCCCGATGAGAAGAAGCCCTCAATCGAGGAATTGAGCGACCCGGCATGGCTGGCGCAGCATTCTGACAAGAAGAGCGCTGGCGAAGCGCTGGGAGACATCTTTGAGCGGGTGGCCGAACGGCACCTCATCCAGCCCACCATCATCTACGAGTACCCCGTGGAACTGTCGCCGCTTTCCAAACAAAGCGTCGACAACCCGGCCATGGTAGACCGCTTTGAGATCTACGCAGCGGGCATGGAGATCGGCAACGCCTACACTGAGCTGAACGATCCGCAGGAGCAGCGGCGTCGCTTCGAGATGCAGCTTGAGATGAAGCAGCGAGGCGATGAAGAGGCTCACCAGATGGATGAGGACTATGTGCGCGCTCTCTGCTATGCCATGCCGCCAACGGGAGGCGAGGGTATCGGCATTGACCGTCTAACCATGCTGCTTACGGGCAACCGCTCCATTCGCGACGTGATCCTCTTCCCGCAACTGCGGCCAGAAGGCGCGATTGGCCTGGCCCAGACGCTACGCGAGCTGGAAGCGGAAGCAGTGGGTGAACCAGCCACAAGCCCCGAGGCGGAAGGCTAACCGCCGTGGGCCTTGACTCATTCGAGTTGTTCATTGCCCGCCGCTACCTGCGTGCCAAGCGCAAGAACGCGGCCATCTCGCTGATCACCGTGATTTCCATTATCGGTGTTGGCGCAGGGGTGATGGCGCTGGTGATTGCGCTGGCTATCAACAACGGCTTCCGCAATAATCTGCAGGAAAGCCTGCTCGGCGCCACGGCCCACATCAATCTGGTAGAGAAAGTGCCTGGCGAGGGCATTGAAAACTGGCAGCCGCAGCTTGCCAAGCTGCGTGAAATCCCAGGCGTCACAGAGGCCGCCGGTGCGCTGTATGGAACCGTGATTCTCACTGGCCCGCAGCTTACTGAGAGTGGTGTGCTGAAGGGCATTGACGTGAACGATCCAGCGGCCATGGCCCGCGTGCGGGAGGCCATCAAGCAGGGCGAAGCGGAGCGTATCGCTGAGCGCGAGCCGCTGCCCGCCATCCTGCTGGGCTCCAAGCTGGCGGAGCGCACGGGCATGATGCGTAACAGTGTGGTGAACGTCATCAACCCTGCAGGCGAACTGACGCCCTTCGGACCGCGACCGCTCTCGGTTCGCTTTCGAGTGGTGGGAATTGTGGAAACGGGCTTTTACGACATCGATGCCAACTGGGCGTTTACTTCGCTCGAGAACGCCCGACGCATTCTGGGCATGGGCCAGGTGGTGAACGCAATCGAGCTACGTCTGGCTGATATCTATACCGCGCCAGTGGTTGCCGCCGAGGCTACGAAACTTACGGGAGAGTCGCTGGTCGCGCAGACATGGATGGAATCGAACCGCCAAATCCTGAACGCCCTGCGGCTCGAAAAGGTAGTTACCGTAATCACCATCAGCCTTATCCAGATGGTGGCGGCCCTGAATATCTTCATTGTGCTGGTGATGCTGGTGAGGGAAAAGCACCGGGACATCGCGCTGCTGATGTCGATGGGAGCGAAGCCCGCGCAGATTCGGCGCATCTTTATTTTGCAGGGAGTGCTGATTGCCGTGGTGGGCGTGGTGGTGGGGCTGGCCGCGGGCTACACGCTAAGTTATCTGGCCAACGAGTACCGCTGGATCTCGCTCGACGCGGAGGTATACGCGTTGAGCTATGTTCCCTTCGCCCCGCGCTGGGTGGACGCTTTCTGGATTTCCGGCGTCACCTTGATGGTGAGCTTCCTGGCTACGCTGCACCCCGCGGGCAGTGCCGCTCGCATTCCTCCGGCGGAGGCCCTGCGCTATGAATAGGCTCATCTGGCGGACGGTGGAAGGTTAGACCGCATGGCTACGCTTACTGCGCCGCCAAGTCCGTACTCCCCGCGCGACCGCATCCTGGAGATTCTGTACGCGCGCCCCGAATGGGTAGTGCTGCTGTTTGCCGTGGCGGTGTTCGGCGCTGGCATGGCGAGTCCGCCCTACCTGATGGACGATGTAGATTCCGTGCAGGCAGTAATTGCGCGCAACATGCTGCGCAGCGGCGACTGGATTACGCCGCACATCAACGGCATCCCCTATTTCGAGAAACCTCCCTTCAAGTACTGGCTGATGGCCACCAGTTTTGGCCTCTTTGGGGTACACGATTGGAGCGCGCGCCTGCCGATGGCGCTAGCAGCAATTCTGTTGTGTTTCGCCACGGCGCGCCTTGCACGGTGGGCCTTTGACGCGAAGGTGGGGCTGTATGCAGGCTTGGTGCTGAGTACCTGCGTGGGTCTGTTCCTGTTTACGCGGGTGATGATTTCTGACGGGTTGCTATCACTGAGCATCCTGTTGGCGCTCTGGTGCTTCCTGTGTCTGATGGAGCCCGATGAAGAGAAGCCACGCCGATGGGCCATCGCTCTGGGCGGGTGCCTCGGGCTGGGTGTGCTCATCAAGGGTCTGCTGGCACTCGTGATTCCGGTGGGCGCGGTAGGCGTCTATCTGCTGGTGACGCGGGAGCTTTTCCGCTGGGATACCTGGAAACGGCTGCATCTGCCTGAGATGGCCGGGATTGCGCTGGCGGTTGCGGCCCCATGGCATGTCCTGGCTTCGATGGCCAACCCCCCGGCGTTTGCCATTAGTCTGGAGGCGGGCCCTGGACAATATCGCGGCTTCTTCTGGTTCTACTTCTTCAACGAGCACCTTCTGCGCTTCCTCAACCTGCGCTACCCGCGTGATTACAATACGGTGCCGCGCCTGCAGTTCTGGCTCTATCACCTGCTATGGGTGTTTCCCTGGACTGCCTGGCTGCCCGGCGTGGTGCGGCTGCACTTTCACAACCAGAACCGGGCTGCGCGAACGCGATTGTTGTGCCTCTGCGTGATTGGCTTCGTGCTGGTATTCTTCACGCTTTCTACCACGCAGGAATACTACACCATGCCCGCGTACGCCGCCTTTGCCATCCTGGTGGGTTGCGCACTGGCGCTGGAAGGGCGTACGGAGGTGATCGCCCGGAAAGTGACGGGTGCGGTGTTTTCTATCGCGCTGGCTGCAGTCATGTTTCTGCTGCTGAGGGTTTGGGGAATCCCGGTGGAGGGGGATATTGCAGACGCGCTGAGTTCGAATCCGGAGGCTTATACCCTGGCGCTGGGGCATCTTGAGGATCTTACGCTGGACGCATTTGCTTACCTGCGCCCGCCGCTAGCGATGGCCGGGATGGCAATGATGGTGGGCATTCTGGGCGCCTTTTTTTCCCGCGGATACCGGGCTGCTCTAATTCTGGGCGTGGCGATGGTGATGTTCTTTGCCGCGGCGCGCCAGGCAATGGTGGTGTTTGACCCATATCTCTCCACACAACCCCTGGCAATGGCTCTGCGCGGCGCACCCCGCGGGACATTGGTGCTCGACGACCAATATTATGCCTTCAGTTCCGTTCCTTACTATGCCGACCGCGAAGCGTTACTGCTGAACGGGCGAGTAAACAATCTGGAATATGGTAGCTACGCACCGGGAGCGCCGGATGTCTTTCTGGACGATGTCCGATTCCAGGAGCGCTGGCGCAGTGAAGAGCGGCATTACCTGGTGATAGCGGGCCCGAATGTGGATCGCGTGCAGTCGGTGGCAGGGCAAGACCGGTGGTATGTGGTGGCGTCCAGTGGCGGCAAATTCCTGATCACCAACCGGCCATTCGGCGCGGGAAGCAACGACGCTGGGCGAAGATCCAGATGAGACTTGGAACGTGCTGGAGGAAATTCAAAGCTTTTCCACAGGTAGATCTAGGTAAACTATTGAAAAAAAGCAAGAAATGATCTGTGGAAAAGTTGCCCGTGAATTCCTCGAAGGGGTTCTAATGACGGGAGCCCGGTGTCACAATGAAAGGACAAAGCTGGACGCGACTTCGAGGGCCGTCTCGGGGGAGATACCTTGGACTCGCGTCCTTTTCCATTTTGGGTTCGTGCGGGCGTGTGGTGACTACCGAAAAAGCAGCAGCGTGGAGAGCACGGTTGTTGCGATGACGAAGGCTTCAAACACCGGTTGTGGGATATGCGTGAAGAGCCATCTTCCCGCGAAGGCGCCCACCAGAACCGCGGGGGCGAGCATGGCGTCGAATGCCAACGACCTCCAACTGAACAGATCGTGGTAGGTGTAGACGGGCACCTTCATGAGGTTGATGATGGCGAAGAACCATACCGTGTTGCCCATGAACTGCTCCTTGGTGAGCTTCATCGACAACAGGTAGATGTTCATTACGGGCCCGGCGGCGTTGGCGACGGTGGTGGAAAAGCCACCAGCGATGCCGTAGGGCTCCGGGCGCATGTGGCCAGAGAGAAGGTCCGGACGAAAGCGCCGCACCATATAGATGGCTAGCATCACCAGGATGATGCCAGCAATGAGTGGGCGCATGGCGCGCTCGTCGAGCGAAAGAGCGAATCCGCCCGCCACCAATCCCACCACCACCCAGGGCGCCAGGCGCAGCAGCAGTTTCACGTCGGCGTGACGACGCCAGAACATCAGCGCCATAAGGTCTGCAAGCACCAGCAGCGGAAGCAGCCAGGCGATGCTGGCACGCGCATCACCCACGGCAAGAATCATCAACGGCACGGCCACCATGCCCAGCCCTGGAACACCGCTCTTGGCGACGCCAACGAGGAAGGCGCACAGCGCACCTAACGCCCATTGCCACCAAAGCAGCTCAAGCATGGGCAGCAATCCCATGAGACAAGACGACGGACGTCCGGTGTGTGAAGGGAGGGGGGTACAAGCTGAGAGGATAGCACGAGCCGTGCCAGTCTTTCGGTCTGCACGTGATACCGGAAGCGCGGGCCGAGCCGCTTCGCGCTAAGATCAGAGATTGTTGTTTTTCATCAATCCGAAAAGGACGATTTCGCCGTGTCCGAACCGCTGAAACTCTGGGGTGGGCGCTTTGCGGATGGACCCTCCGCGCTCTTTGAACGGTATTCACGTTCGCTTCATTTTGATTCCCGGCTGCTGGCCGCCGATATTCGCGGCTCAAAGGCATTCGCCAACGCGTTGCTGCGCGTGGGCATCCTGAATGACGACGAGCACCGCGCCATTTTTGCCGCCCTGCAGAAGATCGACCAGGAATCTGCCGACCTTCCCGCTCTGCTTGCGGGAGCAATGGAAGAAGACGTCCATTCGCTGGTGATCCGCAAGGTACACGAGTATGCTGGCAAGGCCGCCGAGAAGATCCACACCGGGCGGAGCCGAAACGAACAGGTTTCACTGGACGTGCGGTTATGGCTGCGGGAGGAAATCGACAATACGCGCCACGGCATTTGCGACCTGCTGGAAGCTCTGCTCGCCTTTGCTGACAGGTATCCCGACGCCGTGATTCCAGGCTATACGCACTTGCGGCGCGCCCAGGCGGTACTGTGGCCGCACTACCTGCTGGCCTATTGCGACATGTTCCGGCGTGACTGGCAGCGGCTCACGGAAGTGCGCGCGCGGGTGAACGTGCTGCCGCTTGGTTCGGGAGCGCTTGCTGGCAGTGGCTTTCCGCTCGATCGCGATCAGATCGCCCACGAGCTGGAATTCGACAGCGTTACCACGAACAGCATGGATGTCTCCGCTGACCGTGATTTTGTGATGGATTTTCTGCACGCAGCCAGCATGGCGGCGCTGCACCTTTCGCGGCTTGCCGAGGATTGGATTCTTTATTCGAGCGACGAGTTCGGCTGGATGGAGTTGAGTGACGCCGTCACCAGCGGATCCAGCCTGATGCCACAGAAGAAGAACCCCGATTCACTGGAACTGATCCGCGGCAAGTGCGGCCGGGTACACGGCAGCTACAGTTCGCTCTTCGTTACCATGAAGGGCCTTCCGCTGACCTACAACCGCGACATGCAGGAAGACAAAGAGCCTCTGTTCGACGCGGTGGACACCATCCAGCATTCGCTCGCCATGGCGACGGAGGTAGCCAAGGGAGCTACCCTGCGGCCTGCGATAGCGGAAGCGGCGGCGGAAGAAGGATGGCTGGTGGCGACGGATCTAGCTGAGGCACTGGCGCGCGAGGGTTTTCCTTTCCACGCGGGACATCAGCTAGTGGGGCGTCTAGTGCTGGAAAGTGTGCAGAAGGGCAAGAAGCCTACGGAATGGACCGCGGACGAACTGAAGGCCTTTGCGCCGGAATTCCATGATGGGCTGGCCCGCCTGCTGCATCCGCGGGAGGGGATGAAGACCCGCGAGGCTCCTGGCGGTACCGGTCCAGGGGCGGTGGGTAAGGCGCTCGCTGCGACGAAGGCTTCACTGGCAATCATGCGAAACCAAACCCCGATTTAGCGAGCACAGGAAATAAGGGGCTAACGAGTGGTTGGCAGCGCTCCATGGGCAATGCCGGGAAGTGGACACCATGAAGGCGTTTCGGCATGGGCAGATTCTGAAGATCATTCAGAGCAGGCCCATCCATACACAAGAAGAGCTGGCGAGAGAGCTGGCGTCACTAGGCGTGGCCGCCACGCAGGTAACGCTCTCACGAGACATGCGCGAACTGGGTCTTGTGAAGACCAAGGAGGGGTACACCCAACTGGCCGCGCCCCAGGAGCGCACCGCGCACGTGGATCTGGCGGTGCAGGAATACCTGCTGGATATCCGTCCGGCGCAGAACCTTTTGGTGTTAAAGACGCCGGCAGCGTACGCAAACTCCCTAGCGATTGCGATTGACCGCGCCACGTGGCCGGAGATTGCGGGAACAATTGCGGGCGACGACACGGTGCTGGTGGTTTGCGGCGATCATGCCGCCGCGCAAGCCATTCACCAGCGACTACTCTCTATCCTTCGCGGAGCCGAGTAGGCGCCAGGTTGCTGGTACCCGAAAAGCGAACGGGTCGCCTTCCCTGATTGGGAGAGGCGACCCGGAGTTCGTTGCAGTTGCAAGCAGTGTGAACGTTAGAAGTTCAGCTTCAGAGCCACCTGCAACTGGCGCATGTTGGTGCGGGTGCCGTTGAGAATGCCGAAGGCGCCAGCGGAAACGTTGGTGTTCGGGTTGCCCCAATTCGGGTGATTCGGAAAGTTGAACCACTCAAAGCGTGTCTGCAGGAACCGGGTCTCGTTACCAAGACTGAAATTCTTGAGCATGGCGAAATCCCATCCGATGACTCCCGGACCCGTGAGCGTGTTACGGCCTACGTTGCCATGGGTTCCAGGGGCCTGGCGGGTGAACGTTTCCGTGCGGAAGAACTTCTGGGGATCCTGTTGGCCGCGGGGCAGGGCCGCGTCGGTGCCGTTGGTGTTTGGACGGTCAAAGAACGCGCCCGTGTTTGACGTATCCTGCCCGTTGGTCACCGTGATCGGGAAGCCCGTCTGCAAGGTAAGAATGGTACTCATCTGCCAGCCACCCGCGATGGCGTTGGCAACGGGGTTCTCGATGTTCATCTGACGGCCTCTACCAAAGGGCAGGTCCCACAATGCGGAAGTCACATAGCGGTGCCGTGTATCGTGGCTTGAGCGAGCCTTCTCACAGGCGCGGCAATAGCTGTTCTGGGGGAACAAGGTGTCGCCGCCCAAGTTGCGAATGGAGGTGGCCGTATCGATTGACTTTGCCCACGTATAGCTCATCAGGTAGGTGAGCCCCTTTGAGTAGCGCTTGGTGAACTTTGCGCCCAGCGAATGGTAACTTCCATTGCCGCCGTTGTCCACTTGCTGAATGCGCCCGAAGTTGGGGAAGGGCGAACGCTCAAAGATAGTACGAGAGTCCACGGCGGGGTCCGCCGGGATTGCTTCATTCACTGACCGTAGACTTTCGAGGTGGCGGCTGAGGTTGCCCAGATAGCCCACTTCCACTACGGAATCCATGGGCAGTTCGCGCTGCACGTTCAGCATGAACTGGTTGGAGTAAGTGGTGCGGCGGTCAAATGGATTGGCGAAGGTGTACGGCCGGAAGACGTTCGCAACGCCACCCGCGATGGACGAAAGTGAGTTATCCCAGCGAAGGTTGGGGAAGTCCGTGCGGCTGTTGTCGCGAAGCCGTCCAGCCAGGTTGCGGGCCATGTCGAAGCGAGGGTTGCCGGTATCCTGCGAGTAGAAGGTGCCGGCGCCGGCGCGGATAACCCACTTTTCGGTGGGAGCCCAGGACAGGCCAATGCGCGGTGCAAAGTCGTTCTTGTCGAGACCTACCAGGCGGTTGCCGAGTGAGCCATCGCAGCGTACCTGAATATCCGGCCAGCGCAGGTTGATGCCTTCGTAGCATTCCTGGCGTGCGTCACCCTGGCGCATGAAGAACGGGTCCAAGTTCTGGTCGGAGGCAATGGGGTTTGCCAGCGTCGTGCGGGCGTCAAAGGGCACGATGCCATTAAACAGGATTCCTGTTTGATCAGTCCACGGCGGTGATAGCTCGTAGCGCAATCCGAAGTTGAGCGTGAATGTGCGCGAGACACGCCAAACGTCGTCAAAATAGACGGCAAACCCGTTGGCGCGGAACCTGGCATTGGCGATCTGGACCGCAGCTTCGGCCTGTGATGTCTCGCCGAGCAGGAAATCCGCGAAGTTGTCGCCGGTGCGTCCAGCCAGCGCCAGATTGCGCGTAGCGTTGTTTGTAAAGGTAAACTGGCCCCGCGCAAACTGGTTACCTACCTGATTGTAGTTATCGCGCCGCACCTCGCCGCCAAACTTCATGGAATGGGATCCCTTAATGAGCGAGAAATTGTTCACGATCTGAAACGTGTTGTTATCGTTCTCGTAGGGACCCTCGGAGTCGTTACCAAAGCCCGCGTAGACACCCTGCAATGACACGTTGGGGATACCCCATTGCACAGGTGGTCCTCCAGCAAGGCCGGGAATAGCCAGTTCCGTAACCACATCGCGCGAAAAGGCAAGTTCTGTGCCATTGGTGTTGTAGAACTTGCTATAACCAAAGCGTGTTTCATTCACCATACTGGGCGAAAGTACACGAGTATTGGAAATCATGTACTGCTGAAAGTTGGTGACGATCTTGCTTCCGTTCAGCCGGAGTGCTTCCGTGCCTTGATTCTCGTCTCCCCAGCTATACCGTCCGGACCATTGCGAACTGGAGCTTTCCACGACATCAAAGCGTCCCACAAACTGGTCTCGATTGATGGGCCGGCCCTGCGACTGCACAAAGTTCTGGCGAAGGTCCGGGTTGGCCAGATTGGGTACAGGAAGAAACTCAAGCATCCTCACCGAGATGGGGTGGAAACGGTTGGTTGGGATTGTTGCATTGGGGAACGGAGTGGCGGTGTTCACGCCGTTTTGAATTGAGCGCGTAAGCGGGTCGAAGATGCCCAACGAACGAATGGCCGCGTTTGGGGTCGTCAATACGTCGTTGAAATTCCCCTGCTGCATCGCCTGTGACGGGAGGTTGTTCACTGACTGCACATTGCGACGCTGGCGGAACCACTCATAGTTCGTCATGAAGAACAGCCGGTTTCGACCGTCGACCAGCTTCGGGATAGAGATTGGACCGCTGAGGGTGAAGCCGAACTGGTTCCACTTGAAGGGGTCCTTCTCTGGGCGGGCTGAGGTGAAGGCATAGTTCTTGGCGTCCAGCACTTCATTGCGCAAGAAGTAAAACAGCGTTCCGTGATACTCGTTACCGCCACCCTTGGTTGAAATGTTTATCTGGGTGGCTCCACGGCCAAACTCGGCGGGATAGATGCCGCTCTGCACCTTGAATTCCTGAAGGGCGTCGACCGACGGCATGACGACAAAGGTATTGAAGTTTGGGTCAGTATTTTCAACGCCGTCCAGTGTGAAGCGGTTGAACTGTGCCCTCTGGCCTCCGACGGAGATTGACTGGTCTGACCGGATGCCGCCTTGGCGAGACCCAGCCTGGCCCGCGGTGGGGAATCCAAAGCTTACATTGGGCGCCAGTGCCACCAACTGCAGTGCGTTGCGCCCGTTTAAGGGCAGTTCCACAATGCGCTTATTGTCGATGACAGTGCCCACGGTGGCGTTTTCAGTTTGCAGGAGCGCGCCCGCGGAGGAGACTTCTACCGATTCGGTGATGGCGCCTACTTCGAGCGAAATGTCGATACGTGCACGCTGCTGAACTTCCAGCACAATCTCTGATCTGACAAAGGCTTTGAAGCCATCCTTTTCCGCGCGAAGCGTATACACGCCGGGTTGCAGAGCGGGGACTGAATAATTGCCGGCTTCATTTGACTCCGTGTTACGTGAAGCATTCGTTGCGACATTCGTAAGAATGAGGCGCGTGCCACCCACCACCGCGCCAGAGGCATCGCGGACTTCACCAGAAATATCGCCAAATGTTTGGGAGAACAGTGAAGGGGAAAGCAACAGAACAGACAGAGAGAGCAAGACGCGAATGGCTCGCATGAGTGATATCCTTTCGGGGCCAGAGCAATTACGTGGCTCTTCCTTCGAAAGAAAGGCGCGGATAATACACACGCCCAACATTTCACTTCGTCAATAGTGGACGAGCGACGGTTCTGGCGGACATTGTAGAAAACAGTTACCCAGCTCTGGAGGCACACTTCATGCCACGCAGTGGATTAAGTATACATCCAGTGCTTTAGATTGCAAGGGAAATTTAATCAGAGATCAGCTATTGATATTTGAGCGGCCAACAGGGTCGCGCAAGTGCCGGAATTGGTATATGCTAAACCGGCATAAGGAGGGAAACGTGAACGGATTGGCAACTTGGCGCTGTACGTCGCTAGCCTTGTTGGTGTTGTTAATGGCCTCATTGGCGACTGGGCAGCCGGGGGTTTTCTCGAAGGCAGAGCTCATCAAGTACACACCCGAATGGAAAGGGGAGCGCATGGAAGATGGCCGTCCGCGGGTGCCGGACGCGATTCTCGAGCGCATGAAGGCCGTCACGCTGGAAGAAGCGTGGGCCGTTCTACGGAACGCAGGCTACCGTTACCAGTACGAAGATGGATGGCTGCAGATTCACCCTCAGAAGACACTGGTGGGTCGCGCGCTTACGGTGATGTGGATGCCGGGCCGGCCGGACATCCACGCGGTGATTGATGAACAAGGCAAGAAAGATGGCCGCATTGGCGCGCACAACGCATGGCCGGTGGATATGCTGCAGCCGGGCGACGTGTACGTAGGTGACCACTTTGGGCTGAAGTTGGACGGGCCATCCATTGGCGACAACGTAGGTAATGCCATTTATGCGCGCAGCGGCAACGGGATTGTGTATGACGGGGCAGTCCGCGACATTGAGGGGCTGGAGGTGCTGGAGAACTTTACTTCCTTCGTGCGGCACTACCACCCTTCGCACCATACCAGCAGCCTGGGGCCGCGGCTGAACTCCACGCTTATCGGCATCAACACACCTGTACGCATTGGCGGCGCAACAGTGATGCCGGGCGATGTGGTGCTTGGCAAGAAGGGCGGCGTAGTGTTCATCCCCGCTCACCTGGCGGAGAAGGTGGCGAAAACGTCGGAGGTGGTGCGCCTGCGGGACATGTTCGGTCACCTGAGGCTGAAGGAAGGGAAGTATACTTCCGGCCAAATTGACACCCGCTGGACGGATGACATCGAGCGCGACTTTTCGCAGTGGCTTCGCGACCACGCGGACAAGCTGCCGGTGCCCGCTGAACAGATTCAGGAGATCCTGCGGGAGCGTACCTGGTAAGAGGCGCTCCCGCGAAACTGGCTTCGATTAACTGGCGACGAACCAGGTGGTATTGGGCGTCTGGACTCTCCGGGCGGCCTCCTCGTTCAACTCCACGCCAATGCCAGGGCGATCAGTGAGCGCAACATATCCCTTGTCGATGATGTTGCCTTCCTTCACGAATTCACCCCACAACTTCCATCGGCTGATCCAGTGCCACTCCAGCACCAGGAAGTTCGGAATGGCCGCGCAGACGTGGCAGGATGCCATGGTGCCGATGGGTGACACGACGCAGTGCGGCGCCATGGGGATGTAATAGGTGTGCGCCATGTCCGCGATCTTGCGGCTTTCCAGCAGGCCGCCGCACTTCTGGATATCAGGCATGATGATGTCAACGGCCCGGCTTTCCAGTAGCTCGCGGAAGCCGTGCCGGAGGAACAGATTCTCCCCTGCGCAGATGGGGGTTTTCGTCGACTCGCGAATGTCGCGCATCACCGGCACGTTCTCCGCTGGCACAGGCTCTTCCAGAAACAGCAGCTTGAACGGTTCCAGTTCAATCGCCATGCGCTTGCCGGTGGTGGCATCGTAGCGTCCGTGCATATCCACTGCAAGGTCGACGCGCGGCTCGAAGTTCTCGCGCACGAAGGCGACTTCTTTCACCATGCGGTCTATCTCGGCATTAGAGGCCGTCCAGTTCACGGGGTCCCACCGGTTGGGGTCGCGCCCATCGTCGACGTCGATCTTCAGCGCCGTAAAACCGAGGTCCTTCACCTGCTGGAACTTCTGCATGGTGCCGGGCTCCTCAGGCCGGTGGCCGGCGGAGTCACAATATAGCCGGATACGGTCGCGGCACTTGCCGCCCAGTAGCTGGTAGACGGGCAATCCCACAGCTTTGCCGGCGAGGTCCCATAATGCGATCTCAATGCCGGTGAGTGCCGTGACATACTGGCCCGCCTGCGCGCCGGCAAAGATACCCATCGTGCGCACGCGCTCCCACAGCAGTTCGATATTCAGAGGGTCCTGCCCGATGAGGAAGCGGCGGAAGCCCCCAATGATAGCCGCCGCACCGAGGGCGGAGTCAGTGGCTTCGCCATGGCCGAAGATGCCCTGGTCTGTGTAAATGCGCACATGCAACTGCGGCCCGTGCGCGCTGACATACGCCGTGCGGATGTCAGTGATCTTGAGCTTCGGGCGCTGGTACGGGGTGGTGGTGTTCTGCAGAGCGGCGGCAAGCGAGGAAAGGCTGAAGACGCCCGCTCCTGCTGCCGCACCCTGGATCCACTGGCGCCGGGTAAATGCGGACATGGCAAATTCCTTTCCGTGTACCAGCCGCTGGCAATGGCCGCGCCTGCTATTTCACTTAGCCGCCACCCGTGCGAGCAGCCAGCTATACCATCGCGAGCGTATCGCGCGCATAGGCGACGCTCAGCTCGATATTCTCGGTCTCCAAACGACGAAGGTCTTCCTGAGAAACACCCGCGGGCACGGCAAGCTGGCGGCGCGGTTTACTGGCCCGCACCAGTTTCAGCATCCGTGCGAGATCGATTCCACGCCGGTCAGGGAAAGTGGCCCAATACTTATCCGTGAGGCAGGGAATCTTCAAGGGGTTGCGCGTGATGCACTCCAGCAGAATGGGCAGGGAGGCACGGCGCTGTCGCAACGTTCGCATTACGCGTTTGAGGTCAATCATGCCTTCGCCCAAAGGGATATCCCCGAGCAGGAAGCCCTCGTCGTACTCTTCCAGTGTGGCGTCTTTAAGGTGCGAGGTAACGGCATAGGGTGCGAGCTTGTCGAGGGTTTCCATCGGGTCTTCGAGCAGCGCCATGTTGTTCCCGGTGTCGACGCAGCAACCAAAGAACTCCGAGGAGTACTCCTTGTAAAGTGCTACCTGTTCGTCGGCGGTGAAGTCCTTATGATTCTCAAGGCCAATGGGGAGCCTAAGCTGTTCCGCGATGGGAATAGCCGCACGCAGACGGTCGCGAACGGCGGTAACGTGCGCCTGGCGCTCAGCGAGAGTGTTGAAGTCCTCATAGCGGCGGCCACCGGAGGCCACGCGTAGCACGGATGCTCCGGCGGCTACGGCCAGCGTTGCAATCTGACGAAAGCGATCCAGGTCGTTGATGGAAGCATTCACTACCAGGAAGATGCCGAGCTTGTCGATAGCATCGCGCACCTTACGCGCAGTTTCGGCGTCGAGCGGGAGCAATGGGCACTGCGCACCGCCCACGCCCAACTGGCTGCACAGGGCAATGAAATCGAGGGTTGTGATGCCGCGCCGGGAAGGTGTGGAATCGTTGGCAATGCCCATAGTGGTGCGGCGTGACGCCGCCTTCGCCAGCGCTGGTGCGGCAAGGCCCGCAAGTACGGCACGCCGGCTTAGGGATTGAGCAAAAGACTGGGTACGCTGGCTCATGGGATGGTCTCCGTCATCGGTTCATCGGCGCTAGCTTAGCTTTAAGCGGCGGACGACCTCATCCCAGGGCTGGCGATAGGGTTTCTCCAGCAATTTGGACGCCTCGGCATCCCCGATAATGTCTTCCTTTGCCGCATCCCACCGCAGTTGCCGTCCCAGACGCATCGAGAGGTTTGCCAGGTGGCAAGCCGTAGAGATCTCGTGGCCATGCTCGACATCCGCGGCGGGCGTGTTGCGGCTCTTGATGCAATCCAGGAAGTTGCGGGAATGCAGGTCCATGGGTTCCGCACTACTGCCCACCTTGCGCGCTTCCGTCCAAGGCATTGGCGTCAGGTCAGCAGGCAGGGGATGCCCAGGAGGCTTCGACCATGGCGGAATGGAGCTTTCCGGAGCGATCTTCTTGTCAGGGAAGATTTCGTAGCCACCGCGTCCGACGGTCATGGTGCCCTTGGTGCCGAAGAACTCGGTGCCTCCACCATGGCGGCGTCCGGCTGACGCTTCCCGGATGGTGAGCGTCACGGTCAAACCCGGGTAGCTGAGGATCGCGTCCTGGGTATCGGGAGTCTCGCCGTTGTCGTTCGTAAGTGCGAAGCGTCCGCCGGTGCAATAGACGGTGTCTGGCGCTTTCAGCTTAAGCAAGTTGTGGACGAAGTCCAGGTCGTGGGCGCCAAGGTTGGTCATCTGCCCGCCGGAGTAATCCCAGAACCAGCGGAAGTGGTAGAGCGCACGATGCGGGTTGTAGGGGCGCTTGGGCGCGGGTCCCAGCCACATGTCGTAGTCGAGGTCCGCGGGCGGAGTGCCATCGGGAGGCGCGCCAAATCCGGGCATGATGTTGCGGAAGGTACCAATGCGCACTGCATGGATCTTGCCAATCTCACCGCTTTCCACGCGGCCGCGCACTTCCGGCACGTGCGGTCCGCTGCGGCCTTGGGTGCCTACCTGCACGATGCGCTTGAATCGGCGGGCAGCGGTGGTCATCCAACGGCCTTCGCGCACGAAAAGCGTCATGGGCTTCTCGACGTACACGTCCTTGCCCGCCTCACAGGCAAGGATGGTCTGCAGGGCGTGCCAGTGGTCTGGGGTGGCTACGACGACTGCATCCACGTCCTTCGATTCCAGCATGGAGCGGAAGTCCGAGTAGCCTTTGGCCTGCGCACCCATGTCGGCCTTGCCTGCTTCGACGCGCGGCTTGTAGACATCCGACACCGCTACCCACTGGGAGTCCGCATGCTTCTTGAAGGTGCCCACATGGAACGCACCAATAAGGCCATAGCCAATCAGCCCCAGCCCGATGCGCTCATTCGCGCCCAGGATACGGGAGTAAGATGCCGCCGCCATTGCCGTGGCCACACCCTTCCCGAGGAAACTGCGTCGAGTACCTGACATGAACAAATGCCTCCAACCATGGTGAGATCACAGGGAAGCCCCAGCGACCAGTTCCCCCTGGCAGGCTCCGTGCGTGCATCGAGCCGGAAAGCCGCCAGCAGCTTCGCGCAAGAAGCGCAATGCGGAAGATCATTTCCAAATTCAGAGCCAATGTCAAGCGTCACAAGACACCCGGGACACGCGCTGCTGCTTTCGGCTAGGGTGCGGGAGTGACGCGCAGATTGCGGAACCATGCCAGGGTACCTGGGCCAATCCAAAGGGCGATGCGGCCTTCGCGTTCGCCTAGCTTCAGATCGTTCACGATCAATGCTGGCTGCTCCACGCCATGCACGAAGAGCTTAGCTTCGTTGCCCTGTACCGTGATCTTCACCTTGGTCCAGGCGCCGGGCTCCAGGTCGACGTAGCTTTCGTAACGGCTTGGCGTTTCCTTTCGCAAGAGGTGCCAGGGGTGGGCAGGGAAGGAGATGTACTGCGTGCTGTGATTGCGACGTTCCTGGTCGCTAGAGCGGCCATTGGTGGGCCGCAGATAGATGCACTCAAACGAGGAGGCATCTTCGGCCACGCGAAAGGCTAGACCCACAAATCCCCTCGCCCCTGGGTTAGCGCCTGGCCCAGGGCGGGAAGCCAGTTCGAGTTCGACCGTGCCGTTGCGAAAGGCGATGCCATCGAGAATGGCAAGCTTGTCCTCCGAGGTGTCACCCTGGCCAGCGGGTTCAGCCACGTGAAGCGCGTCAGAACCCTCGTAGCGTTGGGAGGAGATGGCCACCTTCCGCGCGGTGATGCCCTCAGCTCGCTCGATGGCAAACGGACGCATTTGAGCGACTAGCGGAGCGGCAATGGCCAACGCGGCAGCCAGAGATATCAGGTGGCGGATGGGGAGTGAAAACCACGGACACGACATGCAACAAGGATATTCGATTCCCAAAGCGGAAAAGAAGGAAGGGCGGACGCGAGCGGGCGCCGGGGCCACAACGCACCTAGCCGCTAATGTGGCCCCGACGATTCTTGCTCTTCGCTATGCGGGGTCGATGTTGACGCTGTATTCCTTCCATGTGACAAGACGCTTCTGGTAGATGGCGTCGCGGCCCATGATGGCTGTCAGCGCGCCCGAACAGCCCACACGGGCGTCAGCGGGGTTCGGCCCGCCGTTGCGGATGCATTCGTAAAAGCGCCGCTGGTGCGCTACGTCGTCCTTCTTGATTCCTTCCGCAAGCTTCACGGGCTTGGCTTCGCGTCCGTGCGGATAGAAGGTGCCGGTCATCAACTCCACCGCGCCCTTCTCGCCGTAGACGTTGAAGTACTGGCCGCCGTTCGGCATGGAAGCGGGGTGGAAGAAGACCTGCGAGTAGTTCATCTTCACGCCATTGGCATATTCGTAATCCAGTGAATAGCCGTCCATCGTGTTCCGTCCCGGAGGAACATCCTTGTAGATGAGGTTACCGCCCACACCGGCAGCGCGAGTGGGGTAGGCGCCAATCACCCAGTTGCAGACGTCCAGGTTGTGCACGCTCATTTCCACGAGAACATCGCCTGATCGCCAGTTGTAGAAGAACCAGTCCGCGGAACTGCCCTCAGGGTTCAGGTCCTGGGCTGCGTGCCGCTGGGCTCGCACCATCACGATCTCGCCAAGGTTGCCATCGTGTACCCACTGGATGCTCTTCTGGAAATCCTCATAGGAGCGCATCTGCTGGCCCACGGTGAAGACCTTGTCGTACTTCTTGGCTGCTCCGTAGAGCCAGCCCACTGAGTCGCCGGTGATGGCCACGGGCTTCTCGCAGTAAATGTGCTTGTGCGCGTCCATCGCGCTTAGCGACATTTCGACGTGTGTGTCGCAGGGAGTGTTGATGAACACCACATCCAGGTCAGGGTGGATGAGCAGTTCGCGCCAGTCGGTATAGGTCTTGGGGTTGTGTGTGCGGGCCGCGGTGGCAGCAGCGTCGAGACGATCTGGCTTGATGTCGCACACGGCGCTGATTTGTACACCGGGCAAGGTCATCACGCCCTTCATCACATAGCTGCCACGGTTCCCCACGCCGATGAAGCCGGTGTTCAGCTTACTATTGGCTGATTGCGCTCGCAGCTTCGGGCCAGCCGCTAGCGTGCTTGCGGCAAGGCTGCCCATCAAAAAGTGCCTTCGTTGGATGATGCTCATTGGGTTGTTGTCCTCGCCACCTATCCTATCGAATAACAGACTGAAATGGCTGCAATCCACAAGGAAAAGGGGCAGAGCCATTCGCGGTCGCTCCGCCCCTTCATGCTCATGGATTGGCTTCGTGCTACACGAACTTGTATACGCCCGGCACCGGTAGCGGTGGCACGGGGATCTTGGCGTTGTTGCTGAGGTCCTTGGGCATAAGGTCCTGGTTGGACTGCATCATCATGTCCCAGGTGATGGTCTGGCCGGTGTAAGCGGACTCGCGGGCCATGATGCAGGTCATGGTGGATTCCGCCACGGCAAGGCCGTCGTTGATGTAGGGACGCTCGCCGCGGATGGAGGCTGCCATCGCCGTGTGTTCCGCCACATAAGGACTCACGTTGACGCGCGTGCCCATATTGCGGCAGTTGCTCACTCCCTTGCTGCCCACCACCATTTCACTGATGTTGTTGTAGCCGAGTTCACGCGGATACTGCCGGCAGTAGCTGAGCATACGCACGCCATTGGGATACTCAAACTGGGCGGCAATATGGTCGTAGATGTTGCCGTAGATCTCTTCGCGCGGACGCCACGCGGCTCCGCCCATCGCGGTTACCTTCACGGGGTGCATGCCCATCACCCAGTTGATTACGTCGATGTTGTGCAGGTGCTGTTCTACAATCTGGTCGCCGCAGATCCACACGAACGAATACCAGGCGCGGTGCTGGAACTCAGAGTCGCTCCACTGAGGCTGCCGTGCCCGCTGCTGGATGACCGGGGTGCCCTCCCAATGCGCTTCCGTGGAAAGGATCTCGCCGATCGCACCAGAGCGAATCTTGTCGACGGTTTCGACGTATTCCTGCTGGTAGCGGCGTTGCGCACCGGTCATGATCGTCAGGTTTCGGCGCGTAGCTTCGCGGCAGGCGTCCATCACCTTGCGGCAGCCCACCGCGTCTACGGCGAAGGGCTTCTCAGCGAATAGGTGCTTGCCCGCCTTGATGGCTGCTTCGAAGTGAATCGAACGGTAGCCTGGCGGCGTGCAGAGCAACACGATATCGATATCGGTGGCCAGCACCTTCTTGTAGGCGTCAGGACCCATGAAGCGAGCATCCGGAGCTACTTTGATGCGGTCTGCCACGCCTGCCTTTTCGGCACGTTCGCGCACGTTGCGCAGGGAGCCTTCCAAGCGATCTTCGAACATGTCGCCCATCACGGTGAGGTCAACGTTCTCTGTGCCTTGCAGCATGTCCATGATTGCGCCACTGCCGCGCCCGCCCGTTCCAATGATGCCCGCCTTCAGGCGCTCCTTGCCCTGTCCGCGAACCAACTGCGGCTTGATGATCATGAACGCGGAAGCCGCGGCGCCCGCTGATGAAGCAGCGCCGAGAAACGAACGGCGCGAAGAAACTGGGCGTGGTTCGACGACCAGTTTGGATGAAGTGGATGTTTCCTGCATCAAGTACCTCCTGAATGCTGGTTATTCTATCTCTATCTCGAGCGAAATGGGGAAGCGTGGCGTGCCATGTGGGAAGGAAGGGAGAGGTTAAGACCCACGCACGGTAAGTGATCGTTCTGCCAAACCGCCGGGAACTGCGCCACAACGGCGGCAGCGATCCGCAACGTAAGCGCTATCCCTGAGGGTGGATTGCACGAGGCACGTGCTTGCGGGTATGTCGTTCCGGTTCCATGCCCTGTTCGGTTCCACCGCAGCAAAGCTCATCTCTTTATTAGGCACTTGATAGTGCGGATGCACACTCAATCTCTAGTAGTTTGATAGGAATTCGAATCGTCCAATTCCGGAAGGGCATCATCGTGGCAGGAGGGAACGGTGATGTCTAACACATTGAGTGCAGTTCTGGCGGCGAACACCGCTTACGCGGCCGACTTTGGAGACAAGGGGAAACTGGCAATGCCTCCTGCCCGGAGGTTTGCAGTGCTTACCTGCATGGATGCCCGCCTGGACCCGGCGAAATTCGCCGGGCTTGCCGAGGGTGACGCCCACGTGATTCGCAATGCTGGCGGGCGCGCCAGTGACGACGCCATTCGCTCTCTGGTAATCTCGCACAAGTTGCTGGGGACCAATGAGTGGTTTGTGATTCACCACACCGACTGCGGCA
>JAHCHD010000229.1 GCA_026129915.1 Bryobacterales bacterium | reverse complement strand
CGGTCTCTACCCAGGCCGGGTGTCACGCGTGGAGCACAGCGGCTCCATTATCTCCGGCGTCTATCAGCAGGAACCCGTCCGCCAGATGATGCGCCGCGGCATGCAGGAACTCACCGGCGCACCCGATTGGGTGGCCGCCTGGCGCACCTTCTTTGAACCCGGCGACGTGGTGGGCATCAAGCTCAACCCGGTCAGCCGCCCTTATGTGATCTCTGCTCCCGAAGTGGTACAGGAAATCGTCGCGGGTCTCGAAGCCGCTGGCGTGCCCCGCAAGAATATGGTGGCCTACGACCGCTACAAGCCTGAGTTCTACCAGGCGGGCTTCGACAAGTGGCTGCCTGAAGGCGTCCGTGTCGGCTGGGCCGCCGACTATTCAGACCGTTCGCAGCAGCGCATGGACGGCTACGACCCAGACCATTACATGGACATGCAGCTTACCCTGCCCGGCTTCGACCTTTCGAACGAGCGCGCGCGCCGCTCCTATGTGGCCAACTGGGTGACGAAGGACGTCAACAAGATCGTCAACCTCTGCCTCCTGAAGCACCATCAGTCGGCCGGCATCACCTTCGCGCTCAAGAACATGTCCCACGGCATGGTGAACAACGTCAACCGCAGCCACTCTTCGCCCATGCTGAATGCCTGCGGTACCTTCATCCCCACCGCCGTTTCCATTCCGGTGATCCGCCACAAGTGCATCCTGCACATCGGCGACGCCATCAAGTCCCTGGCCCACGGCGGTCCGGTGATGAACCCCTCCCGCCAGAAGTATGTCTGGGAACACAAAGCAATGTTCTTCTCCACTGACCCCGTGGCCATGGACACCATCGGCTGGGAGGAACTCGATGCCCAGCGCGTGAAAATGGGCATGAAGCCCCTCGCCGAGGCGCAGAAGGATCCCGACAGCGGCTTCATCCGCATGCAGCCTGAACACGTCACCATCTCTGGCGCACTTGGCTTGGGCGTAGGCGACAAGGAAAAGATCGATCTGCGGAAGATCACGCTGGCTTGATGCCGAAAGGAGCCCGATTCTCATGAGACCCACCCGCCGTATCTTCGCTGCCGCCGCCCTCGGCGCGGCCCCACTCTCCGTGCGCGCGCAGGTAAGCAACCCCGTCAAGAAGGTGCACTACCGCAGCGGCAAGAAACCCGAAAAGACCCCCCTGTTCTCAGGCGCGGTGTCCTACGGCAACCTGCTCTTCATCGCGGGCAAGGGCGCACACTTCGATGGCGACATCAAGGCCCACACCAAGCACGTGCTGGATGAAGTAGAGAAAGAACTGGTAGCCGCGGGATCCTCTATGAACAAGGTCCTCAAGTGCAACGTCTACCTGAACGACTTAGCAGACTACAAGGGAATGAACGAGACCTTCCTGGGCCGTTTCGGCGAGGAACCCCCGGTCCGCACCACCATCGCCGCCAAAGGAGGCATTCCCGGTGACTCGCTTGTGGAGATCGACGTCATCGCCTACGTCTGACCGGTTCCACCCAGTTTCCTTCCCAGCGTCGGTCTAGCGAAGCGATTTCGCCATCGCCTTCACCAGATCGCGCCCAAAGGTCCTCCGCTGCTCAATTGTTGGGAATCCTCCCAGCTTGCTGTTGCGCGCAATCATCTGCTCCATCAGCATCGCGGGAATCCCAAATTCCGCGAACAGGCCTTGGTTCACACTCATGCGCCCCTTCATGCCGGGAGCCGTGGAAGCACCGGCATCGCGCAGTCGCTCCCGGGTGGGGTTGAAGGTGGATTCGCTAAGCAGAATCTCCCGTAGCTGATTGATTCGCTCATGATGCGCTGCCGGACCCTCCAGGTATTCTCCCGTCTCCGTGTTGTGCAGCGTCAGAAACCAATCCACCCGGTTCCCCGCTTCTATCCAGCGCTGGATCGCCCCGTGCTGGGCCGCGTTTTCGGGCATCTTCACCGGGTCAAGGGCGTCCCAGTTGCGGTTCAGATCGTAGCCATTGCGGTTGTAACGCACGCCTCCGTGGAAAACGCCATCCGGGTCCGCCACGGGAAAAATCTTCCACACCACTTCGCGCCGTAACACCTCGGCCTCCGCATCATCCGAAAGCAGAAACCGAATGGCCCCATCCCCCACCCACGAGGTCCAGCTCTCCCAGGCATGCTGGCGGAACATCAGCCAGATGACCTTCTTGCGCGCCATCGGAATCGTCCGGTCGGTGATGGTCCACAGCGGAATTGCTCTGCCCTCCACGCTCTTCCCCACTGTTTCGCGCTGGAACATGGGGTGCGCCGCATGCCCTGCCTCCAGCGCATTCAGTTGCGTTTCGGTGTGGGGCGGCGTGTGGGCAATCCAGAAGGACGCACGCTCCGGCCGGAAATGCACGTTCAAATGTTTCTGCTCGTCATCCCACTCCACCGCGGGAAAGTGCGTCCACGTGGTTCCGTCGTAGCTGAACACCGGATGCGTCTGGGCGTTCACCGCATGTACGCCCGGCCGGTAGTTATACTCGCCCAGCAAGTGAGTGAACTCAATGCGAATCTCGCGTTGCGGGAAATCATCCACGCGGAAGAAGTACCAACTCGCCTGACGGTTACGCCCATCCTGGTCAGCTTGACCCTCCACGCCCACGCGCAGATGGCTCTCCGTCACCCACTCGACACTGCCGGCGCTGCCCCCCGGAAAATCCACCGCCACGGTTCCGAGGAAGAACGCCATAAACAAAGCCAGCATGCGCTGGATTGTATCAACCTTAGACTCACGGCAATCCGTCGATAGACGCGCAGGGTGCTGGCTTCACCCAGGCTGACGCCGCACCCGAGGAGCATGGCAGTACCCTACGGACCGGCGATTCCGTAAGTGCACTCCATCTGGTCCGCAACCAGAATGCCGCGAGCGAACTGGATCACGATGCAACCCTGGCAGCCTTCCGGCAGTTCTTCATCGCGCGTCTCCATGGCCTTCAGGGTCTCGTTGATCAGCTTCATCTGCATACCGTTGTTTCGGTAGCGCGCCTTCCTGTGGTCGCCCACGGGTTCCTGAACTTCCATCTGCGCCGCGACGCATTCGTTCAGGCCCTCGCTGTTGCGGATGATCACCACATGCTCGCTCCCACTCAGCGTCGCCGGGCCAACCAGCGTACGCGCCAGAGCGACGGTCTCCTCCCATTCAAAGTCGCTGTCGTCCAGGATGTTGAAATCGATAGCTGCAAAGGAAAGCACGCCGGCGGGCGGGACGTGCACAACAAACGGACGCGCGAAGAGCAGTGTGCAGTGGAAGTGTTTGGTTTTGTAGCGCAAATATCGTGGAAAATTGCTGTGATAGCGCTCAGCGGGTTAGCGCGGAGGCTATGGATCCAGTGTCGTGGTCAGCAGGACGGAACCAATTAGAGCCCGAAGGGGTGACCCAAGGTCTGTTTCACACGGGGCAGGTCGTCGTGCCGCAACGTTTAGCCATCCCTTGGTCACTGGGCAGCGGCGATCTCTCGAATCACTTCATAGTTGAAGCGCACGAAGCGGTAAAGTTCTTTCTCCAGGATGCGCTCACGATCGGAGTGCGCGCCGTATCCCTTGGGGGCATCCTGCACGTCGATAGCTGGGCCGATACCGTAAGCGGCCACACCGCGTTCGCGCAAGAACGCCATGTCGGTGGCGCCCGTTAACATCGAGGGCAGCGTGATTGCACCTGGATAGTGCTCTTTCTGCTTCTGCTCGAGGAGCCGAAACATTTCAGTATCCAGAGGAGAGGGTTTGCCGGGCTTTCGTTCCGCCAACATGCGTTCCAGCTCGATGGAGTCATCGCCGATCTCGGTCTTGAGCGCCGCGAAAAATGCATCGTAATCCTCATCAGGTACCGCGCGAATATCCAGCGTGGCTTCGCCCTCGGAGGGGATAATGTTCATCCGATACCCGGCCTGGATGATGGTGGGTGAAATAGAGGTCCGCAACATGGAGTAATGACGCGGCTCGTGCAGGCGCAGATACTCCTGAACTTCCGCGCTATGCTCCGGATCGGTCAGCCGGTTATATCTCTCCGCTTGCTCCGGGGTGCTTACCGTGGCCAGCCTTTCAAAATAGGTGCGCGTCGTGTCGTTCAGTTTCATCGGCGTGCGCCAGGCCGCAGCTTTGGCGACGGCAGCGCTAAGGCGCGCAATTGCGTTATCCGCCAGGGGGACGCTGCCATGGCCAGCGTTGCCAACGGCCTTGAGAATCGTGCGGGCGGGCACTTTCTCCGCAGTGGCAACATTCATGCTCAACAATCGCCCATTGTCGAGAGCGACGCCGCCCCCTTCAGCCAGGCAGAACTCGGCCTCGATCTCCGGCCAGTGTTCTTCCACCATGAACTTGATGCCAACTCGCGTGTTGCCTTCTTCGCCGGATTCCGCCAGGAAAATCACGTCCCGGTCCAGAGCCACGCCGCTGCGCTTCAAGAGCAGCATGGCCATCAGAGATGCCGTTAGGTTGTCTTTGTCGTCAACCGTTCCGCGGCCGTAGATGTGGCCGTCGGCAAGATCTGCGGAGAATGGACCGTGGTCGACCCACTTTTTGGGGTCGATGTTCACCGTGTCGGTGTGTGCCATCATCAGCACGGGCTTCTTCTTACCGCTGCCCTTCAGCCGGGCTACCAGGTTGGGCCGCCTGGGCCACTTAGTGAATATCTTTACTTCAAAGCCTTCCGCCTCCAGAACCTCTTTCAGGTAGTCGACAGCGGGCTGTTCGTTGCCTGGTGGATCCGTCGTGTTGATGCGCACTAGAGCCTGGAAGTGCTTCAAAGTCTCGGCATCGAGTTCTCTCCAATCCAGGTTCTGGGCAGGGCAAAGGCAAGCGATGGTGAGGAGAAAGAACCAGAAGCGCATGTGGTTGAGTTTGGGGGAGGAACTCTCCCTCTGTCAATTCAGCGTGCGGCGGGCGATTTCGTTCCCGCGGAGGAATCCCGTGAAGCCATCGGACTTTGCGTGAGAGGACGGCAAGGATGGTGGCCGTTGGCTGGCCGCTTCGGTCCGCGAGGGGCAACTCCTCATTTGCCCCGGCTGCAGATGCCCGATCACGTCCATTGGGCAGTGATGGCGGACCGGGCAAACGCCGCGGTCGCGTCGCTTCCACTTTGGAATGCGGGATCAGGCCGCCTGGATGCGCTGCCACGCGGCACGGCGAAGGACGAGCGCATCGTCCGGTTGCGCCACAAGCCACTGACCACGCTTCAGGACATCCTCGGCCGGAAACAGCAACGGGTTTTCGCGAAGCCGTAGCGGAAGAAACCTGCGCGACTCGGGAACCGTGCTTGGTGTGTAAGCGTTGGCGGAGATGCGCGCGGCGATCTCTGGCGTCAACAAAAAGTTGATGAAGGCGTGGGCCAGTTCCGGCTCCGCCGAACTGCGAAGGACCACCGCATTCTCCGCGTACATCGGAAATCCCTCTTCAGGGAAGACGAATTCAAGGTTGGGCGAAGCCGCCATGGCTTGTCCGGCAAGATTGCTCCAAAGCTGGGCCACCTGGAACTCCCCGCTTACCAGGCGGTCTTTGGATTCAGTGATGCCGTACGACCGTACCAGCCGTTTCTGTCGGATGGCTTCGGCGCTCGCGGCGGCCATATGGCGGGGGTCAGCGGAGTTCACCGGATAGCCCAGCTTCAGCAGGGCCGCGCCCAGCACCTCATCACGGTCATCAAGCATCGTAAGACGCTCGCGCAGCCGCTCATCCCAGAGGTCGGCCCATCTCCTGATCTCCAGTTGCAACTGGCGGCTAAAGGCAATACCGGTTAGCCCCCACGAACAGGGGACGGAGTCTTTCAGCTCAACATCCCAGAATGGATTACGAAATTCCGGCGACAGGTTTGCCAGATTGGGCAGCAGAGAGCGGTCGAGATCCGTAATGAGGTTCTGGCGGCGCATGCGAGGCAGGAACTGCTGGCATGGGAAGGCCAAGTCCCAGGGAAACTCCGCGCGCTGCAGGCGGTCGAGCATCTCCTGGTTGCTTCCGTAGGCACGGTAGCGCACCTTCACCTGGAAATTACGTTCGAACTGTTGCAGGA
>JAHCHD010000228.1 GCA_026129915.1 Bryobacterales bacterium | reverse complement strand
GGTGTCCGTCCCCGAAACTCCGAGGTGTCCGTCCCCGAAACTCCGTGAGGTGTCCGTCCCCGAAACTCCGTGGCGGAATGCAGAGGGGAAGACACTGCAGGCAACTCGCGGAGCACACCCTGGACAGGAGCAATGCGACCACTCGTCCGCTGGAACGTCAAGGTGCTATTCCGTCCGCAATGCGATGCCCGGCCGTATGCGTGTCGCGCGGAACGCGGGCACACCGGATGCCAGCAATGCAACGAGGATCAGCAGCAGTACGGCTACCCCGAACGTGATGGGATCCCGAGGCTGGACTGAGTAAAGCATCCCGGCAAGGGCGCGCGATACAGCCAGAGCCACAACCAAGCCGATGGCCGTACCAGCACCGGCCTGGACGAGGCCCTGCCGTGCGATCATCCACATCACCTCCTGCCAACGCGCGCCGAGGGCCATGCGTATTCCAATCTCATGAGTGCGGCGTGACACAGCGAAGCTCATCACGCCATAGATGCCCGCTGCGGCCAGCGCCATTGCGACGGCCGCGAACATACTGAACAGGAATAGCTCGAACCTTGGCTGCGAGGTGGCGGTTGCGACCGCATCCTCCATCGTGAGGACCTGGGAAATCGGTAGATTGCGATCCAAAGCCCAGACGGTCTGCTGGACACTCCTGGCCAACTCGGACGCATTGCCGCGCGTACGAATGACCAAGGTGAGGTAAGCCATATGAGGCTGAGGACTGCTCAGAAATTCGGGATACTGAAGCGCCGCCCGATAAACTTCTGAGCCGGGGCGCGCTGCCCAGTCCAATTGTTTCGCGTCGCGGCAAATCCCGACAATTGTTATCCACACGGGATTGCCATTCGCGTCATTCTCAAACGCAATCCGTTTGCCGAGCGGGTCGTCTCCGGACCACCATAGCTCCGCGGCCCGCTCATTGATGACGGCCACACGCGGTGCGCGGCTGTCATCCAATTCCCCGATACCGCGGCCACGCACAATCGGCAAGCGCATGGTTTCGAAGTAGCCTGGCATCGCAACCCGATATGCCGCTTCAGGAGCCTCGCCCGGGCGCGGCTTTGGCCGGCCTTCAATCTCGAAGTTCCAGCCCCACAGATCGCCCGCGAGGGGCAGATGGTTGATCCCCGACGCCGATTCCACCCCGGGCAGAGCGCGCACCTCTGTGAGCAGGTCACGGTAGAACGCAGCGCGTCTCCCGGGTTCGGCTTCGGCTGTGCCGTTGACGGATACCACCATCGAAAGCACGTTCTTCGGGTCGAATCCGGGGTCAATATTGTGGAGGGCCAGAAAACTGCGCGCCGTTAGTCCCGCACCAATCAGCAGAATCAACGCGAAGGTGAACTGAGACGTTACCAGCAGATTGCGGCTTCGCCCACGCCGCACGCTGTCGCCGCCGCCACGCCCACCTTCCTTCAGCACATCGTTCAGTTCGCCGAATGTTGCCTGGATCGCCGGTATCAGCCCGAAGAGGAGCGTTGTGAGCCCGGTGATCCCAATCAGAAACCAAACCACGGTCGTGTCAATCGTGATGGCCTCCACCCGGGGAAGCCGCGCCGGACTCAGCACCACCAGCGCTCGTGTAGCTGCGTAGGCCAACCCCAACCCGGCCGCACCGCCAAGCAACGAGAGAAGCAGACTCTCCGTTAAGAACTGCGCTATCAGCCGCAACCGCCCTGCACCCAGCGCGGTTCGGACCGCGATCTCGCGATGCCGTCCAGAGATTCTCGTCAGCAACATGTGAGAGACGTTGCTGCAGGCGATCAGCAGGACGAAACCAACGGCAATGAGGAGGATACGGAGCGGTGTCTCTACGTTCCCCACCACATTCTCCTTCAGCGGTGTGACAACCACATTGCGGTTGCTGCCCGGGAACTGCTCTTCAAGCCGGGAGCTGATAGCCGCGATATCGCTACGGGCTTCCTCGAGCGTGACGTTAGGTTTGAGCCGCGCGAAGACACGGAGGCTGTTGCCTCCACGGCTGAGGGTGCGGTCCCCGAAGCCCATCGGAGTCCAGACCTCGCCATTGGGCGCCCAGAACGGCGAGAAGGCGAATTCGGGTGGCATCACGCCTACGACGGAGTAGACTTCACCGTTCAATTGAATCGTCTGGCCCAGCGCATCCGCGTGACCGGCGAACCGGCGTTGCCAGAGGCCGTGGCTGATGATCACTTCATCGCTCGCCACTCGGTCATCGCCCGGCAGAAACCACCGCCCGAGCATGGGACTTACTCCAAGCAGCGGCAGCAGGTTTCGTGTCATGCGATGTCCGCGCACGCGTTCGGGGACATCGATCCCCGTCAAACTGGGTGACCAAGACTCCGCCGCTGCCATATCCTCGAACGAGTGCGACTGGGCACGCCAATCGGCATAGTTGGCCGGAGCCACGGGCGCGGTCCCACGGTGAAGCAAAGTTACAAGCCCGTCTGCGTCGTGGTATGCCAGTGGACGCAGCAGCACGGAATTCACAACGCTGAAGAGTGCCGTGTTGGCCCCGATACCGAGCGCGAGGGTAAGCACCGCGACTGCAGTGAAGCCCGGCGTTTGCAGGAGGCATCGAGCGCCGTAACGCAAGTCCTTCAGAAACTCTTCCAGGGTTAGGAATCGCCGGGCTTCCCGGTGCAGTTCCTTCGTGTGCTCCACGCTTCCGAACGCGCGGCAAGCTGCATTACGAGCTTCTTCGGGTGAAAGGCCCTTGCCCAGAAATTCGTCTTCAAGCTGGCCGAGATGCGCAGCCAGCTCCCGGGCAACCTCATCCTCAGCCGCATGAGGGCGGAGAAGGTTACGGAGTCGTGCAAGGAAACGGCGCATGGGTTCAGGCTCCCTCCGTCAGTAGCTTCTCGACGAGTCCCGCCATGCGCCGCCATCGCTCGGTTTCGGCTGCCACGGAATTTTCCCCAGCCTTCGTGATTGAGTAGTACTTGGCGTCCCGGTTGCTCTCCGTCTTCTTCCACGTGCCCTCAATATGACCGTGCTGTTCGAGCCGCACCAGAGCGGGATACAGCGTTCCCTGGTTCAGGGTAAGCAGGTCATCTGAGACCTGCTGGATTCGCGTGGCAATTCCGTAGGCGTGCTGCGGTCCCATAGTTTGCAAGGTACGGAGGACGAGCATGTCCAGCGTTCCCTGCAATACAGTCATGCGGATCTTGTCTTCACTTGGCATTCTGGTGGAGCCTCTGTCTCACTCTCGCCGATGCTCCACTGGTTTGTCAAGTGGAGATAAGGCGCCTCAGCGGCATTGGCAACGGCTATCGCGTTGGAGCCTTCCGTTTCCGAGTGCCGAGATCCGGGGACATTCCACTCAACTCCCAGGTGCAAGATCCTTCCATCCTGTTGCAACCGAGCAGAGCGACCAGCAATTATCCATTCCGCGGTCGCTGCCCCCTACCCATGCACATGGTTCTTCGCTTCCGGCGATTCGTACTCTACCTTCTTTCCGCTCCGGGCTTCGATGACGGTGATGAAGGTTTTGGCTCGGCCCTTGGCGATTTCTAAGACTACGCCTTGGGGGGCGCCTTCGGCGTCGTCGTAGCCGATGGTGAGGGAGTTCCGTTATAACCGACTTTGGGGTTCGCGACAAGGATTTTCGGTGCGGATGGTCTGGATTCGGGAAACGTTCGGGCGGAGGGGGACAGTCTAGCGCCTGGATGGCTGGACGCTACGCGAGTGGATTGGCTTGGGCGCGCACGACAGTCCCCCGTCCGAGGTGGGGGCGTGCTCGCTCTGCTTCGAGCTCTGGAATTGTGGGGATGGGATGAACCCCCGGGCTCACGCCGCGGGGCTAGCGAGGGAGACGCGTGGCATCACTGAACGTGGTGCGGACGGAAGTTGGGTGTCAGTCGACTGGCGACGAAATTGTGGTGGCCAGATGGCCGGGTGAGGAATCGCCCCCGCCGGATTTCGGGGCAAAGCTGAGCTGGAGGCAATGGCAAGGCCGGATCGCCGCCACCCCGACAAGATTGGCAGCGATCCGGACTTCGCAGGCACGCCGTGGACCATAAACGGCGGCCTCATCGGGCGGGCACCGACGACACAACAGCCCGCCCGGCGTAGCAAGCCGCCCATTTCCCCGCGGCTCACTTCGCAAGGAGCATACTGATGTGCGTGCGGCATTTTTGCCGTATGAATTCGTAAGTAATTGAAAGTAAATGGAATATTTATTTTCAACTCGTGGGAACTGAGCCCAGAGGCGAGTGAAGTTGGGAGGGAAATCACATTCTGTAGCGTCCGGCCGGGCGCCCCCGCTCACGCAGCGGACGTGCTGCGGACGTGGCTTCCCAGGGGTCGCGGTGGCAGATGCTCCCGCGCACCCTGTCTAGTGGAGGCGCTGAGACGCTTGGGTGCGAGGCTGGCAGGAATAGGGTCCAGGCGTGTGAAACGCCTAGCCAACTGCTTCCGATCGCTGACGCGATGGTGGGGAGTACGGACGAGGCCATTTCGCCACCTACATCGAGCCGGCAGAACTGGATCACATTGTGGCCGATGCCGATGGCATCGATGGCGGCCGCGGTTTCCTTTACGTCTTTCCGGCCTAATGCTTTGGTGCTCCTCTTCATGACTGGATCTCCTCTTCAACTTGGACTGGCACTGCTTGGCCGTTTTCTCCGCTATCGCGGGAGATCCAGCCGGTTCATCCCAATCTGTCCCGAACTAGAAATTGCCCAGGAAGCGATGCTTCACCCCGACCAGACGAACGGACATAGACCCGCCGTTGCCTTCAGTGTGTTCTCTCTGCAGAGATCACTGCGGATGCGAGAGGCAGATTTCTATTGCACTGAGGGCGCCCTTCCTGTAGACTCTCTATATGAAGCGGCCAAAACCCACTGCCACCGCACTCCTGCAGGGGACGCTGGATGTTCTCATCCTGAAGGCTCTTGCGCTGGAGGGGTTGCACGGGTTAGGCATCTCCCGGCGCATCGAGCAAATTAGCAGCGGTACGTTTCAGGTGAAACCCGGTTCCCTCTTCCCGGCGCTCCACCGGATGGAAGAGGCGGGTTGGCTCAGTTCGTCCTGGGGCGAATCGGAAAACAACCGCCGCGCCAAATTTTACCAACTGACGCCAACGGGCCGCCGTCAGCTTCAAGATGAGACTGAGCAGTGGGTTCGCATTTCCTCGGCGATGGCGCAGGCCCTCGAAACTTCCTGAGTAAAGGTATTCCAAATGGCGTTGTGGCACCGCATGAAAATGCTTTGGCGGAACCTTGCGCGCAAACGCGAAGTAGCCGCCGACCTTGATGAAGAGATCCGTTCCTATCAGGCGATGCTGGAAGACGAGCACCTGCAGGCGGGCGCAGATCAGGCAACCGCGCGGCGGCGCGCTCAGCTTGAAACAGGAGGCGCCCAGCAGATCAAGGAAGAGGTCCAAGACATCCGGCTGGGCTCGACACTTGAAGCTATTGCCTCGGAACTCAGGCAGTCGCTGCGTGGGTTGCGTCGCAATCCGAGCCTCACCCTGCTCGCCATCCTGATGCTGGCATTGGGTATGGGCGCCAGCACCACGGTATTCAGCATCTTTCAGGCGGCACTGCTACAGCCACTGCCGTTTCGCGATCCGGATCGTCTTGTGCAAGTGTGGGAGACGCGGCTCGCTCGCAACATCAACCGCACCTCCTTCTCCCTGGCCAACTTCTGGGATGTGCATGACGGCAATCAGTCGTTCGAGGGGCTAGCCGCATGCCGTTATGAAGATGCCAACCTCACGGGCATTGGCGAGCCGCAGAAGGTGTCGGCCATTTCCGTCTCTGCCGGGTTCTTGAGGACGCTTGGCGTGACGCCGGTGCTGGGGCGAGACTTCGTCGAAGACGACGTGCGCGGTGGTAGCGAAAGCAGTGTGGCGCTTCTTGGCAACGCTTTCTGGACACAGCAGTTCAGCGCTGATGTCAATGTGCTCGGGCGCACACTGCGCCTTGGCGACCGTGCTTATACGGTGGTGGGTGTTCTGCCACGAAGCCACGTTTGGCTGAACGAACAGATCTATATCCCCTTCGGCTCCTCACCGAATATGAATCGGGGCAGCTGGGAGTACAGCGTGATTGGGCGATTGGCAAAGGGCGTGTCATCGGAGGCCGCCGCACTCGACCTGGAGCGGATTGCCACTCGTCTTGACCAGGA
>JAHCHD010000227.1 GCA_026129915.1 Bryobacterales bacterium | reverse complement strand
CCAAACCGGCGCCAAACAGAAGACCACCGCGCGCATGCTGTGGGACGATCGCTACCTCTACGTGTTCTACGACTGCGAGGACGAAGACATCGTGGCGCTGTTTACCCGCCGCGACGACCCCACCTACCGCGACGATGCCGTGGAGATCTTCATCAACCCCCGTCCCTCGCAGGAGACCACCTACTACGGCCTGGAAATGAATGCCGGAGCGGTGCTCTACGATTACGTGGCAGTGATGCCGCGCATCTTCTACAAGCGCTTTCAGATGGAGGGCGTGCAACTGGCGGTGAAGATCAGCGGCACCCGCAACGTGCGCGGCGACAAAGACCGCGGCTGGACCCTCGAACTTGCCGTGCCCTGGGAGAACTTCGAGATCCTCGCGCCGAAGCCCAAGACCGGTGACCGTTGGCGCGTGCAACTCAACCGGTGGGACGGTGTGGAGCCGAATCGCCGCCTCAGCATGTGGGTGGACCCCAAGGTGGAGAATTCCTGGCCTCATGTGCCGTCGCGGTTCGGCTGGCTTGAGTTTGCTGACTAGTTATCCAGCCCGTTAGCGCCCATGCACAAAGCGGCTTCGCCGAGGGTCGGCCCCGCCTTCGAGCAGTCCACCGGTGACGCGAATCATGGTGGGCGACGCTCCGTTTGAAAGCGGACCCTGCACTTGCACGCGGTGTCCCATCTCCCGCAAACGGTTAATCGCCTGCGGTCGGATGCGGTTCTCCAAGTACAGCCGCCCGCGCTCAAACTCGTTCCCCGCGAAGCTGGTGTAGTAGTGTTTGCTCTGGAAGCGTGGTGCTTCCACGGCCGTCTGCGCATCCATCCCAAACACCAGCACATTCAGCATCACCTGCAGCAGGCTCTGGTCCTGATTGTCGCCTCCAGGGGTGGAGAGGATCATCACCAGTTCGCCGTCCCTCAGCACCAGCGTGGGCGACAACGTCACCCTGGGGCGCTTGCCGGCTTCAATGCGGTTGTTGTGGCCGGGCGCCATCACGAAGCTTTGCAGCCGATTGCTGAGCGGGATGCCGGTGCCTTCCACAATCACCGATGGCAGCCAGGCGCCGCTGGGCGTGGCGGTGAAGGCGTTGCCCCAGCGGTCCACCACATTCACGCAGGTGGTGTCGCGGTCGTAGCTCTTGCCGCGCGATACCGGGTATACCGGCGCAATACCTACGTCGCCGGGCTGGCTTTCCATGGAGGCGAGTGAGGGGTTAATCATCGCTGCGCGGCGCTTGCCGTATGCCTTGCTCAGCAGAATATCCTCGGGAATCTTCGAATACTTCGGGTCGCCGTAGTAGCAGTCGCGGTCAGCAAACGCGAGCTTGAAAGCCTCGGTGAGCGTGTGAATGTATTCCGCGGAGTTGTGGCCCATGGCGCGCAGGTCGAAGTTCTCCAGGATCGCCAGCGTTTCAAGCGTCACCGGTCCCTGCGTGAAGAACCCGGGCTTCAGCACCTCGTAACCCATGAAACGGTAGGAACGCGGGTGGTCAAAAGTGGCCTGAAAGGCGGCCATATCGGAATAGCGCAGCAGTCCGCCCGATTTCTGTGAGAAGGCGTCGATCTTGCGGGCAATCTCGCCGCGATAGAAGTAGTCGCGAACCGCCTGGATCTTCTGCTCGCGAGTCCCTTTGGCGTTCTTCTCCGCGGCCACCATCGCCCGCAACGTAGCGGCAAGGTCCGGCATGCGGAAGATCTCGCCAGAGCGTGTCATCGAGCCTCCGGGGAAGAAGAAAGCCTTGGACGAGGGCCAGTGCCGCATTACCCGCCATTCAGCTTGCAGCATGTAGCCAAACTCGAAGCCGGCGGGTGAGGCCTCGGCATGCGCAACGGCAGGCTCAGCGATATCAGCAAAGCTAAGGGTGCCGTAATCCCTAAGGGCCAGCAGCATGCCGTCCACCACGCCGGGGACTGGGGCCGATGTGATGCCGTGGGCGGGAATGGGGGCCAGCAGGTCTGTTTCCTCTTCGTCGGTTTCCCACGCCTCAGGCCTTCGCCTTTCGAAGAACGGAACCGTCGCAAGCGCGGGCGCGGTGCCAATGCCACTGACGACCACCGGAGCGCGGTTGCGCATCTTGATGATGAACGGCGCCTCGCCACCCAAGCCGAAGCGGCTTTGCTCCACCACAGCGGCGGTGAGGGTAGTGGCCACACCCGCGTCCACCGCGTTGCCGCCCTTGGCCAGCATACGCATGCCTGCTTCTACCTGCAGGTTGTCCCCGGCGGCCACCATTTCATTGAGGGCGCGCACGGGCGGAAACAAAGTGAACTGCGCCAGCAGCGCGCTGCCCAGGGCAAGCAACAGCAGGGCTGCAATCGCAAGCCGCCGCCGCCAGCGGGCTGGCTCCCGGTTACCCGTGCGCTTCCGCGGCGACGGTTTCGTTGGGGTTGTGGTGGAGCAAGTCATCGTGAGTTCGTTTCCCCTCCGCGCGCTCGTGCAGGTTGCGATACTTGCGCAGCAGTTCGTAAAGGACGACTCCTGCCGCGGTGGCCACGTTCAGTGAGTGCTTGACGCCTAACATGGGGATGCGCACGCAGACGTCAGCGGTTGCCAGAATTTCCGGGGGAAGCCCATCCACTTCATTGCCCAGCAGCAGGCAGACGGGGAAGCGTGGCTTCCAGTCGAACAGGTCCACCGCATGCGGGGCGGTTTCAAGGGCGGCGATCTCATGGCCGCGTTCGCGAAGCGTCGCCACCAGAGCTGCGGCGTCGGGCGCTTGCTCCCAGGGTACCGTTTCTTCGGCGCCCAGTGCGGTTTTGGCCACGCCATTCTGGGTAGGAAGGGGCGAGATGCCGGCAACATAAAGGCGGGCGACCGCAGCCGCGTCAGCCGTGCGGAGAATCGCACCCACGTTGTACATGCTGCGGATGTCGTGGAGAACCACGCACACGGGTAGCGGAGGCAGGGCGTCGTAGACTTCCGCGCCGCGTGTCACCTGAAAGGGCAGCCGCTCCATATCCTTACGGTAGCAGCAGGCCGCCCTGAGCTAGGGCGTTGCTTCCGTGGATGCTTCGAGGTAGGGCACGCGGTCAACGCCTTCAATCAGCCGCAGCGGGCGGGGAACTTCCACACAAAGAGAAATACGCCCGTGGGAGTAGTAGCGCAGGCCAAACTCGGTGGAGCGATGGATGCGCTCAATGCAGATCGCGTCCGCTTGCGGTGCGAGTTCCGCCCACAGTTCCACCACCGATGCGGTCTTGCGGATGGAGGGCAGGGCATGGAATTTCAGCAGACCCACGTTGGCGGCAATCAGCGCCACCAGCAGCGCCAGCGCCGTGTGGCGGCGGCCCTGCCGTTCTGCCCAGATCACGGCCGCTGCCACCAGCAGCGAGGGTGCTGCCTGCAGCCAGGGAATGCTGTCGACAGACGTGCGCCGCAGCCCCACCGATAGCGCCTCCGGCAGCAGCCCGCCAGCGAGCGCGAAGGCTGCTGCCGAAAGCGCCACGCTGCCAAGTATCCAGCGTGCGCGCGGCAGGCGGCTGAGCGCGAGTCCCAGAATAGCCGCCGCGGCGGGAAGCAGCGGCAACAGGTAGCCCGGCAATTTATTTGTGGATGCAGAGAAGAACAGCAGCCCGAATCCGAGCCAGGCGGCAAAAAAGTGCAACCGGCGATCCCGCCAGAAGGCGCGGTCGTCGCGCAGTGTGCGTGTCGCGAACGCCGCAAACAGGGGTGTCCAAGGCAGCAGCAATCCGGCGAACACGGGGAGGTAGAACCACGCCGGCTGCACGTGCTGCAAGTCCTCGCGGAAGAAGCGGCCCACGTGATGCTGCAGGAAGAACTCGTCGAAGAAGGGCCAGCCGTTCCGCCAGTAGCAGAGCAGATACCAGGGCAGCCCAATGAGCGCGAACGCGGCAACGGGCGCAGGGCGGAACCAGTCGAGGATCCGGCGCCATCCGAAGATCGCAAGCGGAGCGGCAAGCACCAGCGGCACCAGACCCTTGGCCAGCGAGGCCATGGCAAAGCAGGCAGCGGCCCAGGGCAACAGCCGGCGGTCTCCGTCCAGCGCCCAGGGCATGGCGAGCAGCATGCCCGCGCTGAAGAATACGGTGAGCGGCAGGTCAGTCACCGCGGCATGGCTGAAGCCTATCCAGCCAGCGCCGGTGGAAAGGATGGCCACGGCGGCCAAGGCTGTTTCCGCCCCACAAGCACCACGCAATCGCCAGAAATAGAACGCCAGGAAGCCAATTCCCAGAATGGGCATCAGGAGGCGGGGCGCAAGCGAATCCCCGGCGCCGAGAGTGAATCCAAGCGCGCCCATCCAGTAGATCAGCGCGGGCTTCTCGAACCACGGCTCGCCAAACAGGCGGGGCGTCGTCCAATCACCGCTGGTCTGCATCGCACGGCCGATGTCGGAGTAGCGCGGCTCGTCAGGGCCCAACAACCCAGACTCGCCCAGCCCATATCCATAGAGCAGCGCCGCGCAAACGGCGCCTGCCAACCCTGCCATAATCCGAAACCGCATCAACTTCCGAGTATAGAAGGGCGGGTGCCGGTGCTGGCATCACTCCCTCATGATTGCCTGCAATCCCGGAGACAATCACAGGCGTAGCGGGGTGCTTGTTGCGACAAAAGGGTCCGACTGCCGCTGATCGCGGGGCGGGCCCGCTTCCTGGCACCGCGCACGAGCGTGCTGGATGGTAACGCCATGCCACCCCGAGTTGCACCCGAACGGCTTCCAGGCTCGTGTGGCTAGCTTGCGTGCAGGATCTCCGCGATCTGCTTCTCCGTGATCGCGCCAGCCTTGATCATGCGCCAATAAGGGTCTGAGATGTCTACCGTGGTGCTGCCTTCGCTTACGCATCCGCCACCATCGAGCACCATTTTCAGGCGGCCATCCATGGTGCCAAAGACCTCAATGCCCGTGCGGCAGGTGGGCTGGCCGGAGATATTCGCGCTGGTGGCGATCAACGGCTGCTCCAGAATCTCCACCAACCGTTTCGCTACCGGACTGCTGGTTTGCCGCAGTGCCAAGCGCCCCGTGCCGCCTGTTACCTTCAGCGGCACCTTTTCACTGGAATGCACGATCAGTGTCAGCGGACCCGGCCAGAAATGGCGCGCCAGCAGATAAAACCGGCTGTTCAACTCCTTGGACAGGTCCTCGGCCATAAACACGTCCTGGATCAGCAGCGGCAGAGAACGCTGGATTTCGCGGCCCTTGGCTTGAAAGACCTTGCCGACCGCATGCAGACTGTAGGGGTCAGCGATAATTGCATAGAGGGCGTCGGTGGGAACCGCCACCACCTCCCCACGCCGGATCTCGCGGGCGGCGGCCTGCAACACATCTTCGGGGGGATTGAGGGGATCGATGGCGATCAGTTCAGTATTCACAATACGTCCAACCTCGAAATTGTACTGGCTTGGCAAGGTCCGCATCAAGCCATCTGGTGACAATTGCACGGCCAGCGGCTTTTCCCGGCCAACCGCGGCCAATCCGCGCTTCACCGTCTGTTACCCGCAATTGGCCGATTTTTCCTCAAAGGAATCGCTGCACTGGCCGTATCTTGAGTAGGACGGCACAACACCATGACTGCTATCCAACCCACGACTCTAGAGGGACCGGTCGCCACTGATGCGGATATCTCGGATATCTTCCGCCTCTACAATCTGCGTGTGTTTCACTATGCCCTCCAACTGGTGGGCAACCGGGAAGACGCGCTGGATGTTACCCAGGAGACCTTTCTTCGCCTGCACCGGCACTGGAGCCGGCGCGACCCCTCGCGGCCGGTGGCGGCCTGGCTCTATGCCATTGCCCGCAACCTTGCCATTGATACCTTGCGCAAACGCGGCATCCGCGGCGAGACGGAAGAAGATCCGAATGCAGAGGACACCCTCTCCCGCGACCCGGAGGACGTTGCTTCCAACACCGAACTCCGCCGCCAATTGTGGTCCGCAATCCGCGCGCTTCCCGAACCCTTGCGGGAAGTGCTTTTGCTTCGCGACTGGCATGGCATGCGCTATGCCGAAATTGCGGAAATCACATCCACCCACGCCACCACCGTCACCTCGCGTTTGTACGAAGCTCGGCAGAGGCTGCGGAAACAACTTAGGGGGTATCTCTAATGCCAAATACAACCCCACACGAAGTCGAACGCCTTATTTCTGCCTACCTGGATGGGGAGCTCACCCAGGCCGAAAGCCAGCGTGTGCGTCTGTTGATGGAAGATCAGGAAGAATACCGGCAGGTGTATGAGGAGATGCGCAAAC
>JAHCHD010000226.1 GCA_026129915.1 Bryobacterales bacterium | reverse complement strand
GCTTTGGATGACGGGTTGTGGCGCGGCCAACGGCTCGTCAGTCGGATGCAGTAGCGGACCGCCTACCTGAAGAACCAGGGCGATCACTAGCACCAGGCCGCAGAAGTGCACGAGGCTCGTCCTGTGACCGGTGGCGGGCGCACGCTTCAGATAGAAGATCTGGTAGGCTGCCCCTGCGCTTACCAGCAGCAGCATCCCGTCCCAGAAGAACATGGCGACGAGCAGCGGAAACAGCAGGGCCACCCAACGCTGGCGGACAGAGAACGCCTTGAATGCATGTGCCCCGTCGAGCTGCCACACCGGCACCAGATTGAAGAGGTTGATCATTGCAGAGAACGAGGCCACCACCAACAGTAGCGGGTGCGAGAGTAACGCCCAGAGCCCAAGGCACACCAGCGAGCCGGCAACGCCCCAGATTGGTCCGGCCAGGCCGAGATAGGCTTCCTCTATGGCATTGGCCAGACGGGTGCGCAGTCCGATGAACGCGCCGAAGCCAGGAATGAACATCGGGGCCGTCACCGGAATACCGAGGCGCTTCGCAGCCCACACGTGGCCCATCTCATGCACGTAGATCAGCAGCACGATGCCAAGCGCGAAAGCGAAGCCGTAGAGATTCCAGTAGACACCCAGGAACGCGAACATCGATGCGACGGTTGAGAATTTGGTGAGGCCCAGCAGCAGCAGCTTTCCCTTACTCAAAACCCCAAGCAGGGCGAACTTAAACTTCCATGCAAAGAACAGTCCCGCACCAGCGGCCGCGAGTCCTTTCTTGGCAAGGCCCGCAAAATCAAAGCCCATTGTGGGTTCGAGCGGCGCGGCCAGGGAAGCGGCTTCGTCGAACCCAGCGGAAGCGCTCAACTGCTCGATTCTGGCGGCGACGACGCGAGCTTGCGTGGTATCTGGCGGCAGTAGCAGACGCATCTGCTGATAGCGCGCCAGCGCGTCGGCCATATTCTTACTCTGCTCAGCTTTGGCGGCCAGACCGGCCAGCGTCTCCAGCCGTTCGCGGTGCACCAGACTCAGACAGTACGGACATACGAGCGCACCCTCCGCGATACTGGCCCGGCAGGACGCGCAGGGGACTGACAGCACCTGAGTATCACCGGCCTGCATCATCACTTGCCTAGGTCACCTCGGGACAGGAAGACGAGGCGCCCCCACAGCTTACGCATTCGACTCACCCAGATTGGGCGAATCGCCCGAACCAAACTGGAATGGTCCGGCAACCTCTGGCACCTGCAACCGGGTGCGCCGGTACGCCTCCCATAGGCCGAACGCGATGATGGCCATTCCCAGGATGTTCGAGAGCCCCTCGTAGAAGGGGAAGAACAGCGTGACGACATAAAGACCAGCCAGGCCAATCAGCAGTGGGACCTCGGCTTCCTCTTCCAGTCCAAGGATGGCGCGATCGTCGAGCACCGCCACCGGCGCTTCTGTCGAGGGGGAAGTTGCTTCCCCTTCCCTTGCGCCACCGGAAGCAGTAGATTGCCCGGCGTCGGCCGGAGCAGCCGACGATGCCGTCATCTTGGCATCCGAGCCGGCAACCGCCGGACCCTCCGCCACTGTCTCACTGTCCCCATCTTCCAGATACTGCCAGATGCCAACGATGAGGTAGGAAAACACAATCGAATGGTAGGTTAGCAGGACAGCCAACAACTGGTAAGCCAGACCGCCGCGACCACGGGAGCCCTTCATCATTGCCTGGCCCACCAGCCAGCCCACGGCAATTGAGATGAGCCCTACCTCGTAGCCCGTGAACTTCAGCACCGTGAGATAAACCACGGTACCCAGTAGCGCGGCGCCGATTCCATACACTGCTGCTTTCGGCAGCCCTCGCAGGTCCTGCCTGGGCGTGTCTGTGGCTGCCTTGTCGGAACAAGTGAAGCAGGTGACACGGCCATCCACCGTGTAATAGGAGTCTCCTAGCAGCGTTGCGCAGTCCGCACACTTGTGGACCTGCCGAGCGCCAAGCTGCCGTTCGAAATCCGCCGTGCCGAACTGCAGGTCCGGCTGCTGGTTAAAGCCTTCGCCTTCCATATACTAAAGCCTCTCTTCTAACCACATGATTCCCTATATCCGATTGGCAGCTTTCGGCTGAGGGAGTACCCGCAGTCACATCCCCGGCCATCTTAGGGGTGAAGCCCGGAGCCAATCAGACGGTAAAGTCAAATCATAAACCCGGAACGCCCTTCAAAAAAACTAGCCAATTCAGTACGTTATTGGGACGTTGCAAACGCATGCAGTTATCGGCGATCGCATGGCACGAGACATGTTTGCTCGCACGCGCAATTGGTGGCCGGCATATTTGTGGTTCCATCACAAACGGCGTGGAATCATAGGAATGTGTGGAGATTTTTTGATAAGCCGTTGCCCAAGGGTGTGCCAGCACCTGAATTTGAACTGAATGACGAATCGGGCGTCGCACACCGCCTGTCTGCCCTCAGGGGGTCTCCGGTTCTGCTGGTGTTCTACCCTGGCGACGACACCTATGGCTGCCGGCGCCAGCTTTGCGAAATCCGTGATTCCTGGGGCGAGTTGCAGCAGTCGGGCGTGCGCGTACTTGGCGTGAATCCGCAGTCCGCTGATAGCCATCAGCAGTTCCGCGCCAAGTATCGATTTCCCTTCCCGATTCTGGTGGATGATGGGCAACGGGTAGCTAAGCTGTACCGGGCCGACGGATGGATCGTGAAGCGCACCGTAGTGCTGGTTTCCGCTGACGGACGCATCGTGATGGCGGAGCGTGGCGCACCTTCGCCGGCACGGGTGCTGCAATCACTGAATGCTGAAGTCGCGTCCACCAGCTAGGTTTCCCCTTGCAATGTCTGGTGGGCGCACGTGAATGGACACCCCGTTGCGCACGGGCGACAATGGAGGTTCCCCTTCCCATGTCGACCCCCACCGAAGTTGCAGCCCCACCTCCGGAGCCCACTTCGTCCCAACCCAAGCCGAGCCGCCACGCCCTGGCTCTGATTTTCGCCACGATATTCCTGGACCTGCTGGGCATTGGCATCCTGGTCCCCGTGATTCCGTTTCTTGTGCGCCGCTTCGATTCGGACGCCCTCACGGTGGGGTTGCTGGCTCTCTCTTTCTCAGCCGCGCAGTTCCTGGCGGCGCCCATACTCGGCGTGCTCTCTGACCGTTACGGGCGACGACCGGTGTTACTGCTAAGCTTGCTGGGCTCCGCATTCGGCTATTTCCTGTTTGGATGGGCAGGCGCACTGTGGATTATGTTCCTGGCGCGGATCATTGACGGGTTCACCGGCGGCAACATTTCCGCCGCCCAAGCCTACATTGCGGATATCAGCCCGCCACAGGACCGTGCCAAGAACTTCGGCCTGGTGGGCGCCGCGTTCGGACTCGGCTTCATCATCGGGCCAGCCATGGGCGGGGTGCTCGCCAAGATAAGCCTCGCCGCGCCCGCCTACGTAGCCGGAGTTCTCTGCCTGATGGCAACGGCCTTTGGCTATTTCCGGCTGCCCGAGAGCTTAGCCCCGGAAAACCGGACCGTACATCCCCTGTTGCCGGCGGATCTAAACCCGCTTAGCCATGGATTGAAAGCGCTGCAGCGTAACGACCTTTGGCCCATTTTGCTGGCGTTCTTCTTCATCAATTTCGCGTTCAGCGGGCTGCAAACCAACTTCGCCGTATACACCGCGGACAAACTGGGTATGGGGCCGGAGGGGAACGCGGCGGTCTTCGCATACATCGGAGTGATTGCGGTGATCATGCAGGCGGTGATCGTGCGGAGGTTGTCGCGGATCTACCCGGACCGTAACCTCGCCGCGGTTGGCATCGCCTTCATGAGTTGCGGGTTTCTGGCCACTGCCTGGGCGCACGACACCTTTACGCTTTATCTTGCGTGCACCCTGACACCCATAGGCAGCGGGCTCACCACCCCCACCCTCACCAGCTTGCTATCCAAACTGGTGACTGCCCGGGAACAGGGATGGGCCCTTGGGGCTTCGCAATCCGCAGCCAGCCTGGCACGGATCATCGGGCCAGTTTGGGCGGGTTTGGTGTACGACCATATCAGCCAGGGCGCACCCTACTGGACGGGTGCGATCTGGATGGTGCTCACCCTTGCGGTGGTGGTGCTGGCCATTCGGCCCGAGCGCAAACAGCCCGCGTAGACGGCGGCAATCAGAGGCGCTGGAAACGGTTGCCTCAGCGTGCGACGCCGCTACGAGAGTAGGATAGTTACGGAGGTTGCCTTGTCATTCAACGTTTCCAGACGATACTTTTTTTACGGCTCGCTGCTAGCGGGTGCGGTACCCACGGCGGGCTTTAGCAGTTCAGCGTCGCTTTCGCGGCTGGGCTACAAGTCGCCAAACGAGAAACTTAACGTCGCAGCGATTGGTTCGGGCGGTAAGGGTCAGAGCGACATTCGGAGCTGTGAGCCGGAAAATATCGTCGCCCTTTGCGACGTGGATGAGAAACGGGCGGCGGCAACGTTTGAACGCTACCCCAAGGTGCCGAAGTACAAAGACTTCCGCCAGATGCTCGATAAAGAAGGCCGCAACATCGACGCGGTTACCATCAGCACGCCGGATCACATGCACGCGATCCAGGCCAATTGGTGCATGGAGCGCGGCAAGCACGTGTACGTTCAGAAGCCGCTTACCCGCACTGTTTGGGAAGCCCGCCTGCTTCGCGAGAGCGCCAACAAGAATAAGGTCGCTACGCAAATGGGCAACCAAGGCTACTCGAATGAGGGTACGCGGCAGGCTGCAGAAATCATCTGGGCCGGTGAGATCGGCGATGTCACCGAAGTGCACGCCTGGACCAACCGCCCCATCTGGCCGCAGGGCCTCACCGAGGTTCCGGCTGCGGAACCAGTTCCCGACACTCTCGCCTGGGACCTCTGGCTCGGCATCGCGGAACCGCGCGCTTTCACTACCGGCGGACCGGACTTCCCTTCCCGCTTTGGTGGTTTCTACGCGCCGTTTAGTTGGCGCGGTTTCTACGACTTTGGCTGCGGCGCTTTGGGGGATATGGCCTGCCACATTCTTGGCGCTCCCAACCTCGCCCTGCGTCTTGGCACTCCCACCAGCGTGGAGTGCATTAAGAAGGAGGGCGTCAGCAGCTTCATGTTCCCCAGGAAGTCAGTTACCCGTTTTGACTTCGCCGCCCGCGGTTCGATGCCTGCGCTGAAGCTGTTCTGGTACGACGGCATGGAGGAGAATCCCGAATTGCCCGGCGTTCCCAAGGGCGAATGGCTGGGAGACCTGCCTTTCGCGCCACCACCGGGTGGTGGCGGCCCCCGTCAAGCGCGTCCGGACAGCCCCTATGTAGGCCCCATCTTTGACCATGCGCGCTTCCAGGAAACCATGGCCAACCCCAATATGCGGAAGCCCACTCCGAATGGCAGCGTGTTCATCGGCACCAAGGGCATCCTCACCACAGGCACCTATGGCGAGAATACCCGCCTGCTGCCCGTGGACAAGATGAAGGACTACAAGTTCCCGGATCAGTACCTGACACGCTCCCCTGGACACACCCGGGATTGGATCCGCGCCTGCAAGGGCGGGGAGGAAGCTTGCTCCAACTTCAACGTGTCCGCTCCGTTCGTGGAGTGGATGCTACTGGGTGTAGCCGCACTGCGCACCGAAGGCAAGCTCGAATACGACCCGGTGAAGATGCGCTTCACCAACAACTCCGCCGCCAATGCGTACCTGAAGCCGACGGTACGCAAGGGCTGGAACTGGAGCTAACCATAGACATCTGGGCACTTCACCTGGATGCGGGAAGGGCGCCGATGCAAATCGGCGCCCTTTCTGTTTTGTATAGCTCGATGCTAGTTCTGGCCGTTGTTCTTGTTCTTGCTACCGGGGGGCCGACCGCGACGCTTCGGAGCATCCGCACTTACGGCCTCAGTGGCGGCAGCGAGCCACGAAGGAGGGCGACCGCGCCGCCTTCCTCGTCCGCGCGCCAGACGCTCCAACACCACTATGGCTTCATCCAGGTTCTGCCGCTCATCCTTCAATTCCGCCAGAATCTTGGCGATATCCATGAATTCCCGCTCCTTATTCCGTCCCGCATTCGGACATCATCCCGCTTAGCAGTTGTACCGTAAATTCACCGATTTTTCAATCGAGGACAATGGAATTCAGGCTGTCAACTGTTTACCTGGTAGAAAAGTTTCAATCTGTCCCATTAAGTATGGGCATTGCGGGTTTTTTTCGTTAGCCAATATCGGTAAAAGGGATAAGAAATGGCAATCATCGAAAGGCCTATG
>JAHCHD010000225.1 GCA_026129915.1 Bryobacterales bacterium | reverse complement strand
AGCTAAAGATCCAGAGAACAATAATGAGGAGGACGATAAACAACGGATTCATGGGGTGCTCCTTCCGGCTGGAATCAGGATGGGGTTGTGGGTTGGTTTCCGGCGGGCTCCACATCAAGTGTGAGTCCGCGAATCTGTAGTACGCGCACCTGTTCGCCTTTGGCGACCGGCGAGGAGGAAATGGCATTCCAGAAGTCCCCATCCAGGCGCACGCGGCCGGCGGGGTCGAGGTCCTCCACGGCGAGGGCGATTCGGCCCGGCATGGTCTCCACGCCGGTTGCCACTTTGTTCCGGGCTGCCCTCACTACAAGGGAGAGGAGGAATACAGTGATGGCAGCAAAGCCCATGGACACAGCTACGGCCACGCTGATAGCGATCCGCATCTCGGGAACAGGGCTGTCAATCAGGAGAACGGCACCCAGGGTCATGGCGATAGCTCCTCCCGTGCCAAGGATACCGTGCGAGGTGGCGGTGGCTTCGAGAATGAAGAAAAGCAGGGCAAGCACAAGCAAGGCTACGCCCATCCAGTTAATAGGCAGAATGGAGAGGGCGGAAAGCCCCACCAGGATACAGATGGCGCCGGCGACGCCAGGGAAGATGAAGCCTGGGTTGGTGAACTCAACATACACGCCCAGCGCGCCAAGCACGGTAAGTACGAAGGCGATGTTAGGGTTACTGACTGCGGACATCAGCCGTTCGCGCAGGCTGGGAGTGTAGGGCGTGATCACCGCGCCACGAAGACGAAGAGTGCGCTTCTCTCCACTCCAATCGGTATACTCGTGGCTCTCCAATTGTTCGAAGAGTTCAGTATCGCTGGCGGCAACCAGGTTGATGAGATTCTGCTTTAGTGCTTCCTCCTCAGTGAAGGCCTTGGCTTCGAGCACGGTGGTTTCGGCGAGTTCCGCGTTGCGTCCGCGCCGGGTAACTACGCTGCGCAGGCTGGCGGAAGCATCCTCCTCCACCTTCTTGCGCATGGTGGCATCCATTTCCTGGCCCATCAAAACCGGGGAGGCCGCGCCCGTATTCGTGCCTGGGGCCATGGCGGCGAGGTCTCCCGCCTGCAGCAGGAAGAAGCCCGCCGAGGCAGCGCGGGCGCCGCTGGGCGTCACATAGGTAATCACTGGAACGGGAGAGGCTACGATAAGCTCCACGCACTCGCGCATGGCGTCCATCAATCCGCCTGGAGTGTTTAGGCGAACCAACACAGCGCTAGCGCCGGTTTCCTCCGCGTGGGTGATAGCGTTGCGCAAGATCTCGACGCTTACCGGGTGTATCACCTGATTCAAGTCAACGGAAATCACTCTGGGCGCATTGGATGGCGTCGGTGCTGCACCTGGAACTGCGGTGGGGCTGATCGGCTGGGCGCAAAGGGCGAACCCGGTCAGAAGCAGGGCCAAAAGCAACAGGCCGGTCCGCCACGGGCCATGGTTTCCGAGGCTCCCTTGGCCCCTCTGTCGGCAGCAGAACGCATGAGCAGGACACATGGGGCACCTCCCTTTGCTTTGCTTGTAGTTCTATCGCAGATCAGGCGGGAATGCCAAGGGATGCACGGACGAATTGCAGTCCACACCGCGCAGGGTTTCCTGCACTAATTGTATTCGGCCAATAAAAAGATTGAATAGAGCACCGGACTTGAGCCGCGCTATTCTCAAATCCTCAGCGCATGCTGTGCGCGGCGTCCCAGCCGCCATAGCCCCGCCCGCGCCGGAAACTTGCCTCGAAGCAACCTTCCTCTCGTAAGTTTCTGTTGCCCCGCCGCAACCCCACATTCATTTGTTCGTAATCAGGGAGTTGTGTATGTTTGAATACTTGTCTCGCAGGTTCGTGCGCCTCTTTGCGCTATTTTTGCTTTGCCTCGGGGCCGTGAATGCCCAAACGTATCGTGGGGAAATCCGCGGAACAGTGAAGGACGGCTCAGGGGCCGTATTGGAAGGCGCCGTGGTGACCGCGGAAAACAACGGTACCGGCGTGCGCCGCAGCACTCCATCCAATGGATCCGGGGAGTTCACCTTTCCAGACATGCCCTTGGGGCAGTACGTGCTCACGGTGTCGATGCCTGGCTTCCAGCAACAGCGCAGCCAGCCTCTGGAGGTAGTGGTTTCGCGCGTGACATCGATTGACTTTGCATTAGGTTTGGCTCAGGTCTCAGAAACCGTGGAGGTTGCGGCGGAGGCAGCGCTGCTTGAGGTTCAATCCACGGCGCTCACCGGTGTGGTGAGCACGAAGACCGTATCCGACATTCCCATCAACGGCCGGGATTTCCGACAAATGATCAAACTCTCGCCGGGTGTGGGTACTGGAAATGCACCCTCAATTAATGGCAGCCGGAGTCGCGGCAACAACTGGCAGATTGACGGCGCAGACAACGTGGACGCCTTCCAGGGTTATGCCGCGGTGAATCAAGGTGGCGTATCCGGAATTCCGGGCGTTGTGCTTCCCATGGAAGCAGTTGACCAGTTCTCGCTGCAGTCGAATGGCGGCGCTGAAGTAGGCCGTAATGGCGGCGGACAAGTAAACGTAGCCATCAAGAGCGGAACGAATGACATCCATGGTTCAGCGTTTTACTACAACCGCAATGAGGCGCTGGCGGAGAACTCCCCCTTCGCCCCCGCCGGTTCCCAGGTGCGACGGGTACGCAATCACCAGGGCGGATTCTCACTCGGAGGACCGGTGGTGCTACCCAAGTTTTATGACGGCCACAATCGCACTTTCTTCTTCATGACGGGAGAGTTCCAGATCGCAGACGCGGCGAACTCACAGCCGGTAACAACGCTTTCGCCGGCATGGCTAGCGCGCGGCCAGGAGATTCTGTCGCAGTTTGGTCAGACCGTGAATCCGGTATCGGCGAACCTGGTGTCGTTCTGGCCGGAGCGGGTCCGGAGCGGCCCCGCGGTGGCTAATAACTACACCAGCCTCGACAGCAACGATTACGACAGCTTCAACGGCATCGTGAAAATGGATCACAGCTTCAACAGCAACAATCAACTGTCTGTTCGATGGTATTCAGGAACGGGTAAGCAGGCCGCCCTGGTGAACACAGCGGCGCCCTTCGAGGAGTATTTCCAGGTGGCTCCCAGCCGCATGCACAACACGTCTGTGGCATTGAACTCAGTGATCACCCCGCGTCTGGTGAATAGCCTCACGCTCGGGGTGAACTACTTCCTGCAGACGTTCAACGATCAGAACACCAGCTTTGATCCCATTGCAGCGGGACTCAACACGGCGGCGACATCGCCAGACCTGATCGGCTCACCCACCATCACCATTAATGGATTTGCCTCCGCTGGTGCCACGCAACCGTTGGGCCGCATTGATACCACCGGGCATATCACGAATACGGCGTCCTTTATCACTGGTAAGCACCAACTGAAGTTCGGCGGTGAATATCGCCGCGGCCACATGGACATCTTTTACAAAACGAACCAGCGCGGGACTTTCCGGTTTGATGGCACCTCTGGGCCATGGGCAAACACGACGAGCATCCCGCTAGCAGAACGCGCTTTGGCCGATTTCCTGGGCGGCTACGTGAGCGGTAACAATGGCGCCACCATCGTGCGAGGCAATACGCAGCGAGACTACCGGCAGAATTCGATGGACTTGTTCGTGCACGACAACTGGCAGGCAACCGAGAGACTCAACCTGAACTTCGGGCTTCGCTACACGTACCTGGGCCCGATCTTCGATATCGACAAAAGCATCACCACGTTTGTTCCAGACCGGGGAATTGTGGTGGATGGCACGGGTACAGGTTCGCTGTATCCGAAGGACTGGAACAACATCGCGCCGCGCTTTGGCTTTGCCTTTACGCCGTCGCGCAATAGCAAGTGGGTACTCCGGGGCGGCTACGGATTCTTCTTTGATACGCCGGCTGGCGCCTTCTTTGCCGCTAATAGCGGCGGCGGCAACGGCGGTGCGGCTGGGGTGAATGCGAACCCTGGAGGTCCGGACCCAGTCTTCAGCCTGACGCGGAATTCGTTTCAGCTGACGCCTGGTGAGGACATCTTTGGCGGTTCCACGCCAGTGCCGCCGTTTGGAGTGCTGGGCGTCAGCCAGGGCTACCGCACTCCCTATGTGCAGAACTTCAACCTCAACATTCAGCGCCAGGTTTGGAGCGGGGGCGTGCTGCAGGCCGGCTATGTGGGTTCGGTGGGGAGAAAGCTCACCATCACCCGCAACATTAATGCGCCCGTGCCGGGTACCACCGGCACCGCGCAACAGCGTCGTCCGTACAACGCCGCATTCCCTACGCTGGCCACCATCAACCAGCTCGAGAGCGTGGGGAACTCCAACTACAATTCCATGCAACTTTCGTTCAGGCAGAGGGCGATGAAAGGTTTAACCTTTGAGACTGCCTATACGTGGTCGAAATCCCTGGACATCGCCTCCGATGCCCGGAATGCCAATCCAGCGAATCCCTACAACCTGCGTGCGGAATATGGTCCATCGAGCTTTGACCTGCGGCACAGCTTTGTAGGCTTCGCCAGTTACTCACTGCCATCGGTGGCCAAGGTGCCAAGATGGCTGGGTTCGGGCTGGCAATTCAATTCGCTGTTCACCGCGCATTCGGGTGCTCCGCTTGACCTACGGGCGGGCACCAATCGCAGTGGCATTCTAAACAACTTCGACCGGGTGGACGTTGTAGGAGATGCCTTTGCGAACGTCGCAACCACCGGTACCAACCGGCAGGTGCGCTGGTTTGACGCCGCAGCCTTCGCCGTTCCGGCGCTGGGCACCTTTGGCAACATTGGACGTAACGCAATCTACGGACCGGGCTTTTTCTCGATGGACCCTTCTATCTTTAAGGAGACCAAGATTGGCGAACATCTCACCCTGCAACTGCGCGGCGAGATCTACAACATCACCAACTACAAGAACTACGCCAACCCTGGCGTAACCATCAGCAACTCCACTACCTTCGGGCTGATTACCAATACGCGCAACGGAAGCAGCGCGCCGGGCCTCGGCTTTGGCGAGCCACGAAATGCGCAGTTGGCGATTCGGCTGATGTGGTAGTTTACCGGCGACGAGGGCCTGGCCACTGCGGCCGGGTTCGCGTTCATCCGCTGAAGCTTCTGTCTGGCCGTGGTGCCCATGCAGCAGTGCGACACGCGACGGCCTTGCCCGGCAGAGACAGTGAGGGTCCGCGAAGGCGGACCCTCTACCTGTTGTGGGCGGAACCAAGCGCGACATGCCCTCGAGATTGCTTGTGCCCAGCTAGCCTGACCGGCACCGCCCATCACCGCATTGCTCGCTGTTTGCGCTCCGCGAGGCGGGCGCACGCTAAGGTGCCTCCCGGCGTGGAAACTGTTGTCGTGTGCACTGTATCCAAGCGCAAGCAATGTCCTCCGTCAATCCGTTTGCTGCATCCCGACAGGCGCCTTCGTCCGGCGTAATGGGCGCATTCTGCGGGATTCGTTTATCCAGTCAATCATCATTTCCAATTACTGACCGGGAGGCAGTGAAGGTTATGCGGAATCAATCACTTAGATCCTTTAATTAAGACGAGTTAACCATAGAAATTCATCGACCTGTTATCCGCCCTCGCTATCCTAAGGGTGTTGCTTCAAGAACTCCAACCGGAGACGGATATCCATTCAGGGTCTAACCCATACAAGGAGAGGGAATCACCTATGTTGCAGACAATTCGCATCGTGGCGATCGGTCTTGCTTGCGTGATGGGCTTGTGGGCGCAATCAGCCGCCAACAAAGCCACCATTAATGGCAGTATTTACGATCCGAATCAAGCGCTGGTACCGAATGCGTCGGTGTCCATCAGGAATACCAGTACGGGCGCGGTTCGCGCAATCACCTCCAACGAAAGCGGCTTTTACCTCGCCACTTTTGTGGATCCCGGCAGCTATGAAATTCAGGCAACGGCACAGGGCTTCGCGCCCAAGACTGTGGCCGCGATTGTGAACGTGGGTACCACAGCCACGGTCGACATCGTGCTCTCGATTTCAGAAACCACGGAAACGATCGAGGTGACTGAGACCCTGATCAACCTTGCGGTACCCACCCTTTCCACCATCGTGAACCAGACGGCAGTGCGTGACTTGCCCATCAACGGGCGTCGATTCCAGGATTTTGCGGTCCTTACGCCGACCGTGCAAATTGAACCGCAGCGGCAGCAATTAAGCTTCGCCGGGCAACGTGGTGTGAACTCGAACGTAATGCTCGACGGCGCTGACTACACGCAGCCCTTTTTCGGCGGTATTCGCGGCGGGGAACGTTCGATCTTCGTTATCACCGTCCCCCAGAGCGCGGTG
>JAHCHD010000224.1 GCA_026129915.1 Bryobacterales bacterium | reverse complement strand
CCGGTCTCCCTTGGGCCAACGGCCCGGTCACCCCTGCGCCAACGGCCCGGTCACCCTTGCGCCAACGGCCCGGTCACCCTTGCGCCAACGGCCCGGCCACCCTTGCGCCAACGGCCCGGCCACCCTTGCGCCAACGGCACCGTCACTCGTGCGCCAACGGCCCGGCCACCCTTGCGCCAACGGCCCGGCCACCCTTGCGCCAATGGCCCCGTCTCTCGTGTGCCGTGGCACTGTCACCCGTGCGAACCTTTGCTCCAACTCTGCACCTACCACCACTCCTTGTGCCAACGGCACAACCTTCACTTCGCCTGCGATCCCTGCATTCACTACTCCCATCGTCCCCTCGAGAACTCCAGTCCGCATCGTTCACCAGCGTTGCCGCGAAACGCGTCAGATTTCGCTCCAGTGCAATTTCAGGCCCCCAACTAGCAAGCACGCAGAAGCCCCTAGGCTCACTGTATTTGTTTCTCGAAGACGTCAATCACGTGCGACACTGCCGGTCCGACGCTCTCGCGCTTTGCAGCCAAATTTGCGGAAACATGCTGGCTAGGCCCATTCCAGCGCGTCCATTGAGTTGTCACCCCCCAGCAGCTTACGTGGGAATGGGCAATCGGCTTGCCCTGATCCCGCCCTTTCCCTGCCTCCTGGCACCCCGGTGGTGACCACCGGCGCATAGTCCGGAATCATTTCCGCCATCCAAGCCCGCAACTGCTCCGGGTCTCCAAGCAGTAGCGCACGCAGATCCCGAATCCGCTCATCCACCCAATCCCGCTCCAGCGGCGGTCCCTGTAGCACCATGATCTTCTCGTGCACCGTGCGCACCAAGTCCTCATCATGCAGGTAGAGTTCCTCAAACAATTTCTCGCCCGGCCGCGGTCCTGTGTATTCCACCGCTATATCCCGTCCCGGTCGCAGCCCATGCAATCGGATCAGGTTCCGCGCGAGGTCGTCAATCCTCACCGGGTTGCCCATATCGAGTACAAAAATCTCGTCGCGCTCGCCCATCGCCATCGCCTGCAATACCAGTCGCGATGCCTCCGGAATCGTCATGAAGTAACGGCGCATCTCAGGGTGCGTCACTGTTACCGGTCCGCCACTGGCGATCTGCCGCCGAAAGATGGGAATCACACTGCCGTTGCTGCCCAGCACATTGCCGAAGCGCACGGAAACGAATCGCGTCCCGCTGCCACCCGCACCCCCGGATCGCGACTTCACCACCATCTCCGCAAGACGCTTAGTTGCACCCATCACGCTCGACGGCCTCACTGCCTTATCGGTGGAGATCATTACGACGTCGCGCACGCCCGCCTGCTCTGCCGCGGACGCCAGCGCATAGGTGCCCAGTACGTTGTTTTCGATCGCCATCGCCACGTGGCGCTCCATCATCGGCACGTGCTTGTACGCAGCCGCGTGGAAGACTACATCCACGCTGTGCTCGACTAGCAGCGCGAACAGTCTTCGCTCATGGCGCACGTCGCCAATTACCGGCAGCATATTCGCGCAGGGATAGCGCTCACGAAACTCGTTCTCAAGCTCAAACAGGGGCGTCTCCGCAACATCCAGCGCGAGTATTCGCTGTGGCCGGAATCGCACCAGCTGCCGGCACAGCTCTGATCCAATCGAGCCCGCAGCCCCCGTCACCATCACTACCTGCCCGCTTAGCTTGCGCCGGATGCCCTCCTCGTCAAGCGATATCTGGCTCCGCCCCAGCAGATCAGCCATATCCAGGTGCCTAAGCTCCGTCAGACGCTCCGGACGCTGCAACAGTTCGGCCAGCCCTGGCACGGCCTTGCAGGGGCGTCCCGCTTGATCGCAGTAAGTACGCAAGCGGCGCAGCGTCTCGGGCGATGCGGACGGGATTGCAATCAGAATTTCGCCCACACTGTGCCGCTCAACTGCTGTGCAAAGCCCCACGCCATTAGTCACCACCGGAAGCCCGTGTACAATCTCGCCGTGCAGCGCCTCGTTGTCATCCACGAAGCCCACCGGCAGGTAACCAAGCTCCGGGTACCGCAAAAGCGCCCGCGACAGTGCCTGGCCAGCGAATCCAGCGCCGTATAGAAATACCCGCTTGCTTGCGACAGCGCTGGCTTCCAGCCTGCCTGCTTGCCGTTCGCGCCATAGCCGAACGCCCAGCCGTGCCAGCACAGCGATTGCCATCAGCGTCGCCCCTTGCAATATCGGCACCGAGCGGGGCACTGGCTCCCAGCGCGCCAATAGAAGGACTGCCGAGGATGTCCCAGCGGCCGCCGCCACCATCCGCGCCAAAATGGCCAGGTCCGGCAGAGAAATGCCGTGCCACCCAACGCGCCGCCAGCCCATTAGCCAAAGCAATGGCGCCTGAATCGCCACGCACACGACAGATGCGTACACCGCCCCCGGCAGCCACCCCGGCGGAATCTGCAGGTCAAACCGTAGCAGGTAGGCAATCCAGACCCCGGCAGACACTGCGCCCGCGCATACCAGCATGTGCAGCAAAGTGTTCTGGTGGTGATGCATCGTGTGCATGAAAACTCCCACATACCCTCGTGACTGCCCCGGCATCAATCCCTCGTCCGCGCTCTGCCCGGCATTCTCCTCATCGCTCACCCAAGCGCTCCGCCCCGGCCTTCCGCCCTGGCGTCTACCCGTCGGTCCACCAAGTGTCCACCCCGGCATTCCACCCCGGCATTCCACCCCGGCATTCCACCCCGGCATTCCACCCCGGCATTCCACCCCAAGCGTCCGCCCAGCCGTCCGGGCCTTGCCCTTCACGTTTGCGCCGCGTGTCAAGGCACCTGACTCTGCTTTCGGCGGTTTCGCACCAATTCTTTACGTTGGCTGCTTCTTGCGGTCCGGCACACGCGGCGGTATCGCGGGTCGGGTGAATCTCGCCAAACTGTCCAGGCTGCGCTGGCCGAAGTAGCCCCGGATGCCGTCTATCACCATGCCCTGCTCGCTCTCCGTCAGCGCACTCGAACTCGGCAGGCAGATTCCCTGCGCAAACAGCGACTCACTTACGGTGCCCCCCAACCGTGGCGCGTCCCGGAACAACGGCTGCTGATGCATGGGCTTCCAAAGCCGCCGCGACTCAATCCCCTGCCGCGCTAGATGCGCTATCAGCGCGTCCCGGCACTCCCGCCGTCGGTCTCCGGCCTGGCCCTCCGCATGCACTAGAGCACAGGTGAGCCAGTGCGTTGCCCGGCACTGCTCAGGTTCCCGCTGGAAGGCCAGTGTCCCCGGCCCGCCCAGCTCCTCGCGGTAACGTTCGGCAATCGCTCTGCGGCGCTCTGCCTTTGCTTCCAGCCCCTCCAATTGCGCGCACCCTAACGCGGCCAGCAGGTTGCTCATGCGATAGTTGAACCCCAATTCCGTGTGCTCATAGTGCGCCACCGCTTCCCGTGACTGCGTGCTCCATTTCCGTACCCGGGCCGCCTCTGCCTCGTTCCTCACCGCCAGCATGCCCCCGCCCGCCGTGGTAATGATCTTGTTCCCATTAAATGAGAATGCAGCCGCCTGCCCGTGCACGCCCACTGGCCTTCCGCTTACACGCGCCCCCAGTGCCTCGGCGGCGTCCTCAATCAGAGGTACTTCATAGCGCGCGCACACGGAGGCGATGCGTTCAATCTCCGCCGGCACCCCATAGAGATGCACAGCCATCACCGCCCTCGGACGACGCCCCTTACGCTCCAGCCGCCTGATTGCTTCTTCAACCAGATCCGCATCCAGATTCCACGTCCTGGGTTCGCTGTCCACGAAGTAGGGAATCGCCCGCTCGTAAAGAATTGGGTTTGCCGTGGCCACAAACGTGAAGCTCTGGCAGATCACCGTGTCGCCCGCCTCCACCCCCGCAAGGCGTAGCGCCAGATGAATCGCCGCCGTCCCGCTCGAAAGTGCCACGCACGGCCGGCCGAGCTTGGCCGCCATCTGTTCCTCAAAGCGCGTAATCGCCGGACCCACCGTCGAGATCCAGTTGCTGTCGAACGCTGCCAGCAGCGCTGCCCTCTCCCCTCTACCTACGTCAGGAGGCGATAGCAGAATCCGCCGCGCCTCCCCAGCGCCCGCTGCGCCCTCCCCAGCGCCGAACGCGCCCTCCCCAGAGCCCAACGCGCCCTCCCCGGTGCAAGCCGCTCCCTCGCCCACACCGCCCTCCCCAGAGCAAGCCGTCCCCTCGCCCACACCGCCCACGCCCACATCGCCCTCGCCCACACCGCCCGGCAGACAGACCATCACGCCAGCCCGCCCACCAGGCGCCTGCGGGTTGTGATGCTGCGGAAGACTCATCCCCCCATCTATCGGAAAGCCGCCTCGCCACCTTTAGCTCAATCCTCCCCCGGGGGCATTTTGCACCCTTCCCGCTGGTCCTGCTTCGCTTCTGATCCAAAAATCTCAATCCGCCTCCGCCGTACCACTCCCGCCCTTCCCCTACCCAACGCGAAACCCAATTTTTCCCCCCACGAATAATCACAGATCCATCACAACCGCCGTCCCTGCGATGCCCCTAAGGCACTCATTTCACATGGGGTTCATTGTGGAAACGTTGTGGAATTCCTGTGCATCTCTACTTATGGCGCACTAGATGTAGTCCAAAAACCATTGACAGACCCCATAGGTTGGGGTTAACTTCTCAATTGTCCCTGCTGTGCGGGTTTCAAGCACCCGCGCCTGGGAGGATCTCCAGTTCGCGCCAGCCCCTGGCCAGATTCGCTCCGTTTGTCGTTTCTGGCCGCTTGCCCGCGCGTCTGGCTGCCGCCCTCATCGCAGGCTAACCGAAGCATTTATCGAAAAAGGCAGGCATCAAGCAATCATGGGCCAACTCACCGTGGATCTCAGCAGTAGAATCGAAAGCGTGAAGCGCAGTCTCCCCATCGCCGACCGCAAGGGCATGAAGTTCCCCCGCTACTTCACCGCCAAACTCGCCGAGGGCCGCACGCCCTACGACGAAGTCACTTGGGAAAAGCGCGTCTCCTCCATCACCAACTCCAAGGGCGAGGTGATCTTCGAGCAGCACGATGTCGAGATCCCCGCCGATTGGTCCCAAACCGCCACCAATATCGTCGTCTCCAAGTATTTCCACGGCAAGATGGGCTCCCCCGACCGCGAAAACTCCGTCCGCCAGCTCGTCCATCGCGTCGTCGATACCATCGCCGATTGGGGCCTGGCCGACCGTTACTTCGCCACCCCCGACGACGCCGAAAACTTCCGGCATGAGCTCGCCCACCTCATGCTCACCCAGAAGGCCTGCTTCAATTCCCCTGTCTGGTTCAATGTCGGTGTGCGCGACCTCCGCGGCTATGGCTGGACCTACGACCGTCCCTCCGACACCGTCAAGACCCTCGCCGAAGCCGGTAAGAAGCCCCAGTGCTCCGCCTGCTTCATCATTTCCGTCAAGGATTCCCTCGAATCCATCCTCGACCTCGCCAAAACCGAAGGCATGCTCTTCAAGTGGGGCTCCGGCACCGGCACCAACCTCTCCGCCCTCCGCGAGGAAGACGCTATCCTTTCGGGCGGTGGCCGCGCCTCTGGCCCGCTCAGCTTCATGAAGGGTTTTGATGCGTTTGCGGGCGTGATCAAGTCCGGCGGCAAAACCCGCCGCGCCGCCAAGATGGTCATCCTCAACGCAGACCACCCCGACGTCGAAAAGTTCATCTGGTGCAAGGCCAAGGAAGAGAAGAAGGCCCACACCCTCATCGGCGCTGGCTACGATTCCTCCCTCGACGGAGAAGCCTACTCCTCCATCTTCTTCCAGAACGCCAACAACTCCATCCGCGCCTCCGACGACTTCATGGCCGCCGCCGAATCCGGCACCGATTTCTGGACCAAGTCCGTCTTCACTGGCACGCCCCTCAACCGCTACAACGGCCGCGAACTCCTCGGCCAGATTGCGGAAGCCACCTGGCAGTGCGGCGACCCCGGCATGCAGTTCGACACCACCATCAACGACTGGAACACCTGCGCCAGCAGCGGTCGCATCAACGCCTCGAATCCGTGCTCCGAGTACATGCACCTCGACAATTCGGCCTGTAATCTGGCGTCGCTGAACCTGTTGAAGTGTCTCTCCGAGGGCGGCGAGTTCGACGTCGAGGGCTTCCGCCACGCGGTCGACCTGTTGATCACCGCCCAGGACATCTTGGTCGACAATTCGAGCTATCCGACCGAGCCGATCGGTGCCAACGCACGTGCCTATCGCGAGCTCGGGCTCGGCTACGCCAATCTCGGCGCGGTCCTCATGTCACTCGGCCTCCCATACGACTCCGAAGGCGGTCGCCAGTATGCAGGTGCGATCACG
>JAHCHD010000223.1 GCA_026129915.1 Bryobacterales bacterium | reverse complement strand
CTTGTCCTCGGCGCAGGTCGCCTCCGAACTTGCGCGTACGAAGGTGGAGTTCATACCCTCCATCCGTCAGGTCATTGAGAAGGATGGCTCCATACGATTTGAGCAGGCGGACCCGATAGAGGTGAGCTTGCTCGATCTTGGCCTCCAGCCCACTTTTTATTCGTTTTCAGAGGCTACCGTGGAAGTAACCATGGACCTCAAGGTTGTGGAAGAGACCACGACAACCGGTGGCGCCCAGCTTCGGTCAAAGGCGTTATTCGCCAGCACCCGTTCGCTCCGGACCGAACGAAAGCTGAATCGTGACGTGAAGGTTTCCTCAAAGATGTCCGCCAAGCTGGTGCCGGTGCCCGCACCACCACTGCTCGGTCCTCTGCGCGAAGTGGAAGACCTGCGTGACGGGGGAGGTGTTTGATGGCTGGAGAGATCAAAGTGGAGGATCTGCTTGGCGAGTTCGGCCAGGCGATTCATGCTGCACAGTTGCGCCTGAACCGGCAGAGCCAGGAGAAACCGCCTGGCGCGACTGGCCTGCCAACGACGCTTGCCATCAGTGAAACCGACCTTGAAGTGAAGATGCTGTTTGAGGAAAAACTGGGCGGCGCCGTAGTGCATCCGGTGAGCCGGGCCACTGCTGACGCTCCCGCGGCGGCCTTTTCTACGCTGCGCGCAAAGATCGTTGCCGTGGCGGAGGAAGATGTGCGTCTGCCCCAGCGCTCGCCCTCTGACATTCGCGATGAAGTTGTCAAACGTCCCGATATCGCTCGGCTCGCCAAGATCTTCGGCGATCTGCAGGTAACTACGACATTCGTCCCGGACGCAGCGCGCTGGGTGGTGGATGTAGCCGAGCCCGCCGGGGCTGTGCTGCGCAGTATCCAGGTGAATGACGGGAAGACCCCATGAGCACACGCAAGGCTGTGAAGAAAGCGGCGACCCGGGCCGCCTCCCCTACCGGGCCGATGTCGGAAGACATCCTGCAGCAACTCATCGCTGAAAACAGACGGCTCGGCGAGGAACTGCAGGAAGTCCAACGGCTCGCCGCGGCGCTTGAGAAGACCAACGCCCAATCGATTGCCGTGCGCGACAAGGCGGTAACCGAGCTGGAAAGCGTCAAGAGCACCGCCTCGGAGCTGAAGTCGCAGGTAGCGGAACTCACCGCGTCAAACCGCAGGATGACTGCTGAGGTGACGCGCCTTTCGCGCCAAGTGGAGAAGACGCCGCTGAATCCACTATCGCCTGAGGAGGCAGCGGGGTTGTTTGAGAAGTTTATCGGCGGCATGAAGCTGGCGCGCAACCTCGAGCTGCGCGACGTAAACCTTACCTTGAAGGTCGCCACAGGCAAACTGGGCAACCAGGCAGTCCTGTTGCTTCCCGAACCAGGGGCGGTGGACCCTGCCACGCTGCACGAGATCAGAGTGAACCTCCGCGGCGCCAGCTTTGCCGAGGCGCTCGCCGCAGATATCACGCCGCCAACGAGATGAGCACGGAAAGCCCCGCAGGGCGTCTCAAGCGGCTGAGCCAAGAGGGCAAGCTGGCTTATGAGTCTGGGCGCTTCACAGAAGCCGAGAAACACTGGCGCGCGGCGTTGCGGCTGGTGAAGCATGGCGCGCCCGGTACCGACGTGGCCCTGCGCAACAACCTGGCCGGGCTGTTTCACGCCCAGAAGAGATACACTCTGGCCGGGAAGTACTATGCGGACGCTCTCGCCGCCTGCCCCAAGGCGCGGCGGGAAATAACCATCTGCGGGCCACGATCTCGAACAATCTCGGCGAACTCTACCGTGCTGAAGGCAAGATTGAACCGGCCGCGGCCTTGTTCGAGGAGGCCATTGCGGCGCTCGAGCGATCGCCGGGCGGCGCAACCATCCAACTCGCCCCGGTGCTGAATAACCTTGCTGAGCTTCACCGGGCGGCCGGGCGGCTCGAGCAAGCCGAACCACTGTACCGCCGGGCGATGCATCTGTTGGAAAAGGCTCTTGGGCCCACGAACGCGCAGGTCGCCGTGGTATGCAACAACCTCGGCGGGCTGCTGATGGACGCCAACCGGCTGAAGGAAGCACAGGCCGCATTCGAGCGCGCGCTCATGATCCTGCATGGCGAACTCGGCGAAGGCCATCCGCAAGTGGCGCAGGTAATGATGAACTGCGCCGCCGCATTGCGCCGTCGCGCGAGTGCGCTGGAGGCCCGTGCCCGTGCCACACTCGAGCAGCATGGGTCCTCCAGCGGCCAGGACATCCAACGCTAAGCGAAGAAAGTAGAGGAACCTGTCAGGATCTTATTGCCGGCAACCGGGTCATTTTGCCGCGCCACCGAAGAGCTCCCATTATTCACTTTCACCATGTTCCCCGTGATCTTCGTGATGCTGGGAGATTTCAGCTCGGAGATGCCACCTGACTCCAGCAGCAGATTCGATCCACATTTCACGGTAGCCTCGGTGCCTGCCTCCAGTTTCATATCGATCCCTGCTTTTGTGATCATGCGCATGCCGGCGGTAACCTTCAAATCCATCGTGGATTCCAGTTCCAGCGTCTGTGCCTTGATCCTCGCCTTCTTCCCATCAGGGTCAACCGTAAGCACCGAAAGTAGAGCGCCTACCTGCGCCTCCAGCGCCGCCACTTTCTGCTCCAAGGCGTAAATCTTTTGGTCTCCGGTCAGGTTCCCGGTGGAAGGCCCACCCGACACCTGCGGGGTTGCGGATACTGTGCTCATCGGTTTGGTGGCTGGCGCCTTGGTCATTGTAGGAATGCTGCGATTGATGGCCATCAAAATCCTCCATGCAGGTTCTGGACTGGGATCGTCCCAGCCTCCTGATACTCTCTCCAGTGCTCACAGCGGTGGCGAGAGATCAAGAATTTCATTTAATTGTAAATTAACACACGTTAATGCTCTAAACCTGGACCAAAGAACCGTGCTGAGGGAACTGTCGGGGCATCAGGCAGACCAGCAAGTCAGCAACTGAACATCGGCACATGGAGTCCCGGCACTTAGGTTGGCCGGTCGCTGCATCTCTTGGTTTGGCGGCGCGATCACAATTGGCCCAAGGATAGGCTGGGGTGAGTGGGAATGCCTGGATGGCGTGCAGTCTGACAGAGCACAAGGCGGCAGTTGCCGGAGATCGCGAATCTGTGAATGCGGCTAATCCACTCCCCAGGGTGCTAACAGTGGGCCAGTTCAGTCGCGGCATAGATCGCGGGCCGCACCGGACCAATGCGGGTAGCTGAATAGGAAACCACTGTCGAGCAGCCGGCGGGGAACCACTCGGCGGCTCTTTAGGATCAGTTCCGGTTCTGTGCGGAGAAATATAGCGCCCAGTTCCAGCATCCACCGGGTTGCGGGCAGGCCCACTCGCACCCCAGCAGCGTCGCGCAGGATCTTCATAAACTCCTCGTTGGGCAGTGGGTTCGGAGCCGACACGTTGATGACTCCTTCAATCTCTTCGTGGTGAATCAACCAGCGGATTGCCTTGACGAAATCTTTGTGATGAATCCAGGAGACGAACTGCCTCCCGTCACCCGCGCGGCCGCCCAGTCCTCTTCTCACCAAGCCCAACAGCGTATCGAAGATTCCCCCAGCATCCGGACTCATCAGCATGGCGGAACGAAGGGCAATCTGGCGAGTTCGCGGAACCAACGCCTCCGCGAACGAGCGCTCCCAAGCTTGTGCAACATCGATGCTGAACTTCCAGGAATCCGGCGCGTCATGTTCCGGTCCGCCAATGGAGCCTGTGTACTCGTCGTTCGGGGCGTCGAAGCGATGAGCGTAAATGGTAGCCGTGCTGGCCTGCAGCCATAGGCGAGGCGGGCGGCGTGCCTCGGAAATCGCTTCCCCAACCAACTGTGTTGATGTGACCCGCGAGCGGATGATCTCGTGCCGGTTCCTTGCCGTGTAACGACAGTTCACGCTGCGCCCCGCAAGATTGATCACGATGTCGCTGCCGTCAATCTCACTCCGCCACGCTCCAAGGCTTATCCCATCCCACTGCACCACTCGCCAGTTGCAATTGGATGGCTTCCGGCTGAGCACGACAACCTCATGGCCATCGCGATGCAATGCCCTTGCGATAACGGTGCCCACCTGCCCTGAACCTCCTGGAATCACCACCTTCATGGCCTTGCCTCCTTACCGAAGGTGAGATCATCGCGGGCATCGAGCAGTCGATCATTGTATTCCGGGCCATGTGGACGGCAGCTTGGCCGAACTCTTCGGATGCGAAAGCGATTGCGAGCTATGAAGTCGTACAAAGAGTCCAGGAGCCCCGATGGAATCAAATGCAGGACGACGGCCAGCTTCCATGGCCAACCGAGGGCACCTAGGACGAATAGTGCCGCTTGCGCCTTCGTGTACCGGACCCTTGATCGCTGTTGGAAGTCTGCAAAAACAACCAGGGTTTCTGCCTGGTGCCTCGATCTGCCGTCTTCCGGCATTAGTCTCGCCGCGAAATCGCTCTGCAGCGAGGCGAAGCAGAAAGTAGCCCTCCTGTCGAACTTCATCACGTACATCGCCAGACCATCGCACAACCCGCAGCTTCCGTCGTAGAGCAGCAGGTGCCGACAAACGGTTGTTTTCTGTTGCGCATTGGCGAGATACACCTTTTAATAGTAAACATGTTTACTGAAAATAGCAATCGTCGGGGACGGGGACGCCCCGCGGGCCTAAGTCCTGAAGGGGAAGCAACCAAGGTCCGGATTTACGAGACCGCCATCAACCTGATTGGCGAGCGCGGCTACGAGGCAGCGACGCTTCGCGAGGTGGCGGCCCGAGCCGCAATCAGTCCGGGACTTCTCTATCGTTACTTCCCTAGCAAACGCGCGGTTGTGCTGGCGCTCTACGACGAGCTTTCGATTCGATTCGCGGAACAAGCAGGCGAATTGCCTCATGGCAAATGGCGTGACCGGTTTGTCTTTACACTCCGGTTGAGTCTGGAGGTGCTATGGTCCCACCGAGTTACCCTGCGGGCACTGGTGCCGGTGATCGTGGGTGATGCAGAGGATGGGGTATTCGCCACTGGCACCCTGTTTGCCCGGGAACGCATACAGTCCGCGTTTCAAGACGCTGTCAGCGGGGCGACAGACGCACCAACGAAGCCGCTGGCGGATTCCCTCGGGAGACTGCTTTATCTCCTGCATCTGGGCGTGGTTCTCTGGTGGCTGCTCGATCGCAGTCCTGAACAGAAATCTACAAAGGACCTGGTCAATCTCGTCGCGCGAATCCTTCCACCTTTCTCTCTCACGCTGGGCTTGCCAGTGGTAAGAAACTTTGTTCGGAGTGCGGATGCTCTCTATCTGGCGGGCTTGGTGGAAAACGGCGAAGTGAGCCCTTGAAACGTGATGCTCTCTCCCTCCGGATCTTGAATCGGTCACGCCGGGTACATCCATCGGCAGCTACAGAAGCTCCTCTCCCTGTGAGACGCAGAGGGTGCGATCGCGTTGATCGGATGTCAACGCAAGACACAAAGCCGGCGCTGGACCTGCTGAGGTAGTCAGCAGCGATTGTGCTGGAAGCGGAAAGGCATCACCAGGCAGACTCTCAGCGATCCCAGGTTGGGTGCGAGCCCCTCCCGCATCAGAAGATTCCGCACGAAAATCAACAGGCTGCAAACATAGATGCGCCCGTAAGTCATTGATTTTCTATCCCAACACTCTATTCTCGCCGAGTTACTATAATACCATCTTTATTTATTCTGATTTATAAATACGTAACTTCTTAGCGATCCCGTTATCGGTAAAGACTGCGGTGACTAATCCTGGAAGCAGTGGCACAGCTTTCATATATTACATCTTGATCCTAACGCCCCATAGAATACGCAGATCTTTATTAGGAACCTGAATGGCACGGACACGTCGGCGAGGGGAATGCTTTCGCATCTCGTCCCGCGGATCCGGCACTTGCAGTGCCCGGAAGGCTCCAGCGAGCGGAGGTACAGTGTAATGTCGTACGCCCATCCCAGTGCCTACCAGGACATCTATTTCCATGTCATCGCCAAGACGCCGTCTGGCGCGAACGTGGGTCCAATAAAAATTCACAAGTATCGCAATACCTCACACTCCAAACCGGAAACTTCTGCGTCCGCGGGTCTCGCTCTGAAGAACAAGATCATCACGGCACTGCGAGATCGATACAAGAAGATAATGGGCAAGACGCATTCGGGGAACATTATCGATCTGCCTGCAACAAAACAATCAGAATGGTTTGAAGGACTACGCAACCGGCCCGTCGATAAAGTGGCAATCGTGCGTGCGTTTTCGGGAAAGGGGTCTGTCGAGGATATTCGCCTGGCACTGGACGCCG
>JAHCHD010000222.1 GCA_026129915.1 Bryobacterales bacterium | reverse complement strand
GCATTGATGTCGGTTCGGTTGGGCAACTCCGTGGGGTAGGCATTGAGGAAGCGCATCACGGTCGCGCCAAGGGCGGGGTCGTTGGTGAGGGGCGTCCGCTCCTCCAGGCTGGGCACCAGGACGTTGCCGTTGACGTTGCCGCGCAGGCGTTGTTGGGAGCCTTCCACGCTTAGGAACGCTCCTGACCAAAGGCGAAAACTGCTGGCAACGCCGTAATCGTGTTCGCGGGCAGGCTTGACGGCTCCCACTTGAAAGAAACTGCGCGCGCTGAGCATACTGTTCAAGTGCGAGTAGTAGACGCGCCCATGCCAATGCGCCGCGGGGGCCACCACTGTGTGGATGACACCGCTGGGCGCGTTGCCGAACTCGGCGCCAAAGTAGCCTTGCTCCGGACGAGGCTCAGTGACAAGCGTGGCGCTGACGCCCAGGCGGATGTTTAGCTCCTTCAGTGCATTGTTATCTACCAGGTTGAACTGGACGTTCTCGTTGCGGCGGCTCTCACCAGCGTTCGTGTCCGCCACGCCTAACAAGTTCAGTTGTACACGCTGCACCGTCGCGGAGGCAGCCGCGGGTTCCCCGGCAGAGGGTGCGCCCTGCACAGCCTCTGGTGAACCTGTCGGTCTGTCGCCAACTGCAGCAGGCGGGGTGCCCTGCCCTCGGGCACCCGTCACGAGCGCGACACAAAGACAAAAGACAACGGTGGCTGCCCGAAAGGCAGGCCAGTGAGGTAGAGACAATGGACTTGGCAATTCCGTCCGCCTACTCACTTAGGTCCGGTTTGGGGGTCTGAGGCGTGCTCTTGGGAAGCATAGGAGGCTTAATGTAGTCGCGCGGCAACTCGCCCGTCAGTGCATTCAAGAAGGTAATGATGCTGGCGACATCCCCCGCGCTTAGCTTCTTGCCGAGTTCATGCTCAGCCATCAGTTCAACGGAATGGTCCAAAGTAGCCACCTGGCCATTGTGAAAGTACGGAGCCGTCTTGGCGATGTTGCGCAAGGATGGGACCTTGAAGAACATCTTGTCTGTTTCGAGCTTCGTTTCGTTGAATCTGCCTGGGTCGGTTTGATTCGGCCACGGCTTCACGATGCCCAACTTTTGGTACGTGGTTCCGCCCAAATAGGCTCCCATGTGGCAGGCGGGGCAACCCGCGTCCGCGAACTTCAGGAAACCCTCCTTCTCCGCAGGACTCAGCGCGGTTTGGTCACCCGCCAGGAACTTGTCCCACTTGGAGGGCGTCACCAGTTTGCGCTCAAACGCGCCGACTGCCAGCGCAAAGTTATCGAAGGTGACTGCCGGGTTGCTCTTTGGGAACGCCTTTCGGAACAGCGAAACATACTCGGGCATGGAGTTGAGAGTATCCAGAACCTGTTGCTCGCTAAGCATGGCCATTTCCACCGGGTTCATCACCGGCCCTTTGGACTGCTCCTCAACATCCGCGGCTCGCCCATCCCAGAACTGCCGGAAGTGGCCGGCTGCGTTATAGACGGTGGGTGAGTTGCGGTCGCCCCGCAACCCGCGATGGCCGTCCGAAGTAGCGGCGTTGTCCACACCGTACTTGTCCAGCATGTGGCAGGAGTTGCAACTCACCTGATGGCTCCTGGAGAGGCGTGGCTCAAAGAATAGCATGCGCCCTAGCACGACTTTCGCATCGGTAATGGGGTTGCTCGCGGATTCGATTGCCTCCGGAAGCGGTTTGAACAGGCGCAGGTGGCGTTCCGGTATCTCGGAGGCCTGAGCGAAGAAACCGAACAGTGGGACGAAAATCAGCAGGAAAAGATAGAAAGAACGACGAAAAATTATCATGGATTTGCTCCTCCTTCATGATATGGGATCGCGCTTAGGAGAAGCTGTTCATGGACAGTGCGGATGCGCTGGAAATCGCTCCCGCGGGACATGCGCCGACCCGGCGCCAGGGAGTCGATGAAAGAACGGACAAGTCAGGAAGGCAGGACAAGATGAGGTACCGGACTGCACTGCTGGCGAGCGACAGGGAGCCCTGGGAATGCAGAAGCAGGGGACCGCAAATGGGTCCCCTGCTCCTTCAGAAAGAGGCTATTCGCCCTTAATCGACATCCCACCCATGCTGGGCGCGGAGACGAAGTCGGGATAGCTGTTGGCTCCATGTTCGCTGAGGTCGAGACCTTCCAGTTCTTCTTGCTCCGTTACCCGCAGGCCAATCGTCATGGCGATCACCTTGAACAGGATGAAAGCCGTGATGAATGTCCAGGCAAACGCCGCGACAATGCCGATGAGCTGAGTGACCAGTTGCGAGCCCAGGTTGTAGTCGCCACCAGCAAAGAGTTCCTCGTGGAATAGCGCGGCCGCCAGCGTGCCCCATGCGCCGCAAACGCCGTGCACGGAAATGGCGCCAACTGGATCGTCCACCTTGATCTTGTCGAAGAACAGTACGCTGAGGAACACCAAGACCCCGGCAATGAGCCCAATAAGGATGGACCCAAGCGGTGTGGTGGTGGCGCAAGGTGCGGTAATGCCCACCAGCCCGGCCAGGATGCCGTTCATGGTCATGCCGATATCAGGTTTTCCAAAGCGGAACCAGGAAACCACCATGGCCCCGATGGCGCCCGCGCAACCCGCCAGAAAGGTATTCATGATGATGCGGCTGACACTGCCGTCCGCGGTGGTAGTGGAGCCGCCGTTGAAACCGAACCAGCCGAGGAACAGGATGAATACACCGAGGGCTGCGATGGTGAGGTTGTGTCCGGGAATCGGGCGCAGCCTGCCGTCCTTGGTGTACTTCCCAATGCGCGGGCCAATAACTATGGCGCCCGCAAGCGCTGCCCAGCCGCCCACCGAGTGAACAACCGTGGACCCGGCAAAGTCAATGAATCCGGCGTCCGCAAGCCAGGGTGACTGTTCGGTGAGCAGCAGATTGCCCCACGCCCAATGGCCGAAAATGGGATAGATGAGGCCGGAGATCACCACGCTATAGGCGAGGTAACCCACAAACTTGGTGCGCTCAGCCATCGCACCGGAAACAATCGTTGCCGCCGTGGCGGCGAAGACGACCTGAAACATCCAAAAGGTGTACTGCCACTGTCCATCGGCTGCACTGTTATCGGGTGCGAGCATGAAGTGGGAAGTACCTAGGAAGCCGGAAGTGGCGCCAAACATCAGACCAAAGCCGAGCAGCCAGTAGATCATGGCTCCCAGTGACGCATCCATCATGTTCTTCATCATGATGTTGCCTGCGCTTTTGGCGCGGGTAAAGCCGGCTTCCACCATCGCAAACCCGGCCTGCATCCAGAACACCAGGGCAGCGGCAACAATTGTCCACAGGATGTTGGCGTGCGTCTGTACCGTGTCGATTGCTTCTTTCAGCTTTTCAGGAGTGAGCGCATCCGCTTCCTGGGCGGCCACGGTGGCGGTGAGCAATCCCAGGGGGAGCAGCCAGCGACCGTAGCGGCAGACGCTACCAGCAAAATCGTTCTTCATTGCGAGGTTCCTCTCTACAGTCAAATAGATCCTTAGGGAGTAGCCTTCGGCGTGCTTCAGACGGGGAAACTCTCAGGCGCTCAGAATCGTTGGCCGTGCCAGCCTCAGAGTCGGAGACGGCCGGCAGTCCCAGCCACTCCTAGCGCGAAAGACGGGGCGCGCCAGTAATGAGGGCTGTTCGCATCCAGGACTTGAGTAGTGTCCCAAAGACCCTGGCGCCTTCGGGAACTTAACCATGTGCCAGACTGGCTGCGAGCACCATCAAGGTGTTGCAGCAAAAGCCTGTCTAACTACTTGCCAAACGTTGCGGCGTTCAGCACCACCATGACGCCAACGGTGAGGGTATCCGCCGACTTACTTGACGGAAGTTCCGCCGGATCGTTTCCACGCGCGAAGAATGGGTTGGTGGCCCAATCCCTGCGGTATTCCACCATGCTCACCAGGCCCTTGGGGTGGCGATATTCCGCCGTCAAGGTGAAGTCCTGTAACTTGTTCTTGTCGCCAAAGGCCCAGCCATCACGATCGTCATACCAACCATACCGAGGCGACACGTAGAAGTTTCCACCCGCGTGGAAGCGACCCGCCACGGCAACGGCGTAGATTTCCTGGGTGTAGAGTTGTCCCATATCGTCGATGGGTTTGAAACGCCCATAGTCAAAATTCACGTATGCCTGGGCCTTGTCGGTTCCAACCTTCAGCACGGTGTCATAGAAATTGCGCCAACCCTTGCTGGTGCCTTCGTTCTCTGGACCGCCGTAGTAGGTCATGTACCAGGAGGCCTTCTCGTACTCAACGGCGCTTGTGAGGCCAATGGTCTTTCCGTTGTTGACGTCCCGCACGGAGTCCCAGCCATTCACGAGCTGGAAACCGGCCGAGAAATGATCGTTGAACGGCTTCGCAACGCGCATGCCCATGTGGAAGTAGGGGCCAAACGCGTAGATGCGGGAGCGGGAGTAGTTCCAGTTCAGGTGGGATTCCGTGGGTTCCGCCCCAGCACTGGTGTAGAACTTACCAAGGTCAATCTGGAGGCCTTTCCAGCTCTTCGGTGAAAAGCTTACGTAGGCCTGGGGGATGTACTGCAGTGCGTCTCCGCCTGGTTCCAATCCGTTAAAGATCTCAAAGCCGCGGCCGAAACCCAGATCGAGCCGAAAACCAATGGGGTCGGCGGCGTGCTCAATTTCCAACTTCGCCATGTTGAGCATGAACGTGTTGATATCTGTGTCGAAGGCCCGGCCAGCTACCGTTCCCGTCGCGGGATTCTGGAAGCTCTTACTTACGTAAGTGTCTACCAACCCGCTGAACTGTACCTTGCTAAGGGCGAGTCCCTCTTCGTCGGTGGACTGCGCCCAGGAACTCAACGCTGAGCCCAGCACGACGGCGGTCAAAACAAACCAGAGTTTTTTCAAGTCGTTGCCTCCAAGATTCATTATTAGTTCTTCTAATAATGCTAAAGTCGAGTTATGGTTAAGTTTAAATTTAGAGCGATCGATTTCACCAATTCAAAAAACAGTTCATCCTCATAGAAATCTTTCGCTTCCTTCGCGCGGAGATCCGTATGACGATGAAACCTATGGGGAAAACTCGTGCGGATGCACCACGCGAGGAGGCCTCAGCTCCGCGTCACCACGATTTGTGCGCTTCGAGCCCATTCGTTCGTCTTGGAGAGAGCCAATGAAGAAGATTGAAGCGATTCTGCAGCCATTTGCCTTGGACAAAGTCCAGGATGCGCTGAGTGCTATCGGTGTTGAGGGGCTAACGGTGCAGGAGGTCCGTGGCCACGGCAGGCAGAAGGGCCACAAGGAAATCTACCGTGGTCAGGAGTATGAAGTTTCACTCCTGCCGAAGGTGAAGATTGAGATAGTTATTCCTGATGCGAGGCTGGATGAGGTGATTGCCACGATCACGAGCAGCGCGAAGACAGGCAAGATTGGGGACGGAAAGATCTTCGTTTCAGACATAACGGATGCGGTACGGATCCGCAACGACGAGCGAGGCGAAGCTGCATTGTAACTATTTTTCAAAAGGATAGGGATTCATGCTCCCTCCTGAGGCAGACAGACCAGCCGAGCACAGCTGGTTTGCTCGATATGCCCAACCCTGTCTTTTTGGTATGGCAATGCACCGTTTTCCGCACGACAGAATTGCTGCGTAGAATGAACCAGTGCAGGCACAGAACGGGAGGCTTTCGCCCAAGTAATCAACGATGCCGGCGGTAGTCGAAACTCAGGGTGGAATGCCCGTATCCGCCCCAGTTTGTGTTGTCTCGCGGCCTGCTGCTCCCGTGACCGCCGCGGACAGCTGAAGCATGAATTTCTCACCAGCCGACGCCGAGGCACCGTCAATCCTGACGATCAATCTCAACGTCGGCTTGCCTCCACCCGAGTTTCTCAAACACTCTGCAACGATTCTGGAGCCTGTCCCTCCGGACGCGACCGTCACTTATGCGTCCCATGCGAACAACAAAGAAATCAGCACTTTATGGACCTCAAAGCAGGTGGACTCTGGTTACCCAAACACGTCGCCGGAATCGGACGAAGCGTTTCGGGTCGCCCCCGTGCCCGACATATTCCAGAAGCCTGAGGTGAGCAAGTATGAATCTATACCCAAGAAATCAGAAAGCGCGCTATCACCAATTTGGATAACAGCCCACTTCCGAGGTTCCCGGCGAAGCCGCCGTTGTTGGAATTCTCGAAGAAATTGACGACCGCCGGGCGAAAAATTTCGCCGAACTAGGTCGCTACGGGCCAGCCTGCCCACGAAAAACGTGTACTCGAGACCCGGAAAGTAGCAAGAACGAAGCCCCCAGGGCACCAAGACCCAGGGTAAACCGACAAAGAAGCAG
>JAHCHD010000221.1 GCA_026129915.1 Bryobacterales bacterium | reverse complement strand
TACGTGGAAACTGTCAACCACGGCAAACCCACCCAGTATCTCTATCGCGGCGAGTGGCTACCCATGACCATCGAGCGCGAGTTGCTTGAAGTAAAGGGCTATTCCGCCCCTCTCAGTATCGAACTGAAGTTCACCCGCCATGGGCCCATAATTTGGGAGGACCCTGAGCATGATCGCGTGGTAGCCGTGCGCTGGGCCGGCGCCGAACCGGGCACGGCGGGCTACCTCGGCAGCCTGGCGATGGACTCCGTCAGCAACTGGAACGAGTTCCTTGATGCCGTAAAACGGTGGAAGATCCCCCCCGAGAACATGCTCTATGGTGACCGCGAAGGCAACATCGGCTGGCTCGCCGCGGGCCTGGTGCCGCAGCGCAAGGGCTGGAACGGTTTGCTGCCCGTGCCAGGCAATAGCGGTAACTTTGAGTGGGATAGCTTCCTGCCCACTGAGGAACTGCCGCAGTTGCACAACCCCGCACGGGGCTTCATCGCCACGGCGAATCACAACATCCTGCCTGAAAAGTTTCGCTACGAGGTTGGCTTTGACTGGTCAGCCCCCTACCGCTACAAGCGCATTGAGGAAGCGCTCTCCGCGGGCGGTCCGTTTTCGCTTGAGGATTTCCAGAAACTCCAGCATGACGAAACCTCCCTGCCCGGCGGCATCTGGCAGCAGATCCTGCAGGCGAACCCAGCACCCGCCAATCGCGACGCGGCGCTCGCGCGCGATCTGATTCTCGGCTGGGATCGTGTGCTTTCCCGCGCCTCAGTGGGTGGCGCGGTCTACAGCTTGTTCTCTCGCCAACTCCGCCACTTGTTCGTGAGTGAGGTGTTGCCCGCCGCGGCACGCCCCGTGCTGGAACTGCGCCTTGACCACCGCGTGCTGGTGCAGCAGTTCGTGGCCCTTCCACCCGCGAAGCGAGGCGACTTGCTGGAGCGGGCGCTCTCTCTCGCCTGGCAGACCGCTTCCAAGGAGATGGGGGCAGACCCCAGGCAATGGGCATGGGGGCGCTTGCACTTTGCACTGTTTCGCCACCCCCTCGCGAACACGGCAGCGCGCTCGGCGGCATTCAACCTTGGTCCCGTGCCACGAGGCGGCGATGCCTTTACCGTGAACGCCACCGGTGGTAGCGGATTGCAGCAGACCCACGGCGCCAGCTACCGGCAGATTATCGATTTTGATGACTGGGACCGCAGCGTCTTCACCAGCACTCCTGGCCAATCCGGTCAGCCAGGCAGCCCCCACTTTTCAAACCTGCTTGAACTATGGGGAAAGTATGAGTATGCCCCGCTGCTGTATTCGCGAGAGCAGGTGGAGTTGCATGCCGCTCAGAAGCTGGTGCTTTCTCCTCGATAACCCGGAGGCGCCCTCAATGGAGCCTCCGGCACTAGAATAAGAGGCGCGGCGTGCGCAGGCGGCATGCACAACCAACTGAACCTCGATGCCACGGAACGGCGAAGGGCAACCTTCGCCATGAACCTCTCGTTCGTGGTGGGCTTTGCGTTGCTGGGCCTGAAGGTTACGGCTTACTGGCTCACCCAGTCCTCCGCCATCTTTTCCGACGCGGCGGAATCAGTGATTCATGTAGTTGCCGTGGGCTTCGCCGTGTACAGCTTGAGGCTCAGCTACCGTCCACCTGACCGCCGTTTCCCGTTTGGCTACGAAAAGATCTCATTCTTCTCCGCGGGTGTGGAAGGCGGATTGATCTGCCTGGCGGCGCTGGCCATCATTGTCGTGGCGGCCGAACGGCTACTTACAAAGGCTCCCGTGGAAAACCTCACCACGGGCATGATCCTTGTGCTGATTGCGTCCCTTCTCACCGGCTTTCTCGGCTGGTATCTCGTCCGGCTGGGCAAGCGCCAGCGCTCCCTGGTGCTGGAAGCGAACGGCCGCCATGTGGCCACCGACAGCCTCACCAGTTTCGGCGTCGTCGCCGGCCTGCTGCTGGTGAAGTTCACCGGTTGGCAGCCCCTTGATCCGCTGGTCGCCTTTGCCGTGGCCCTGCAGATTCTCTATTCCGGCTTCCTGATGCTGCGGTCGTCATTCGGCGGACTCATGGACTGGGTTGACCCGGAAACCGACCACGAAGTGCGGCAGGCTCTGGATACCATTGCCACCGACATGGGCATTCAATATCATGCACTGCGCATCCGAAATACCGGCCGCGGTGCGAACATCGAAGTCCATCTGCTGTTGCCCTATGAGATGCCCCTCGGAGACGCCCACCATGTCGCCACCAGCGTTGAACTGCGGCTGGCTGCCTCCCTGCCCTATCCTGTGCAGCTTTCTACACACATGGAAGCGCTGGAGGACCACGCGGATATCCATCCCATGGAGCAGACGCATCTGCCCCCCGCGGGCTAGCCGTTCTGGCTAATAGCTCATCGCTTTGCCGGGTTCCAGCTCCAGCACACCAATTCCCTTGCCTTCCAGCAACTCACGCAGTGCGTCGGGCGTTCCCGTGAGCGGCGGAAACGTGCCATAGTGCATGGGGATCACCTGGCTTACGCCAAGCAGTTCGGCGGCAACCGCCGCTTCGCGCGGCCCCATGGTATACAGATCACCAATGGGCAGGAACGCGAGAGATGGGTTGTACAACCGCGCAATCAGGCTCATGTCGCCGAAGAGGGCGGTATCTCCCGCGAAGTAAATACTCCGCTTGTCCGCAAGCCGGATCACGTAGCCCGCAGGCTCTCCGCCGTACACCACCTTGTCGCCGTCCAGCATGCTGGAACTGTGAAACGCATGGGTCATCGTGACGGTAACGCTGCCTGCCTGCTGCGATCCGCCTTTGTTCATCGGACTTACCTTGTCGACACCCTTCGACTGAAGCCAGAGGGATATTTCGTAGTTGCAAACTACGGTCGCCCCGTCCCGCTTCGCGAAGGTGATGGCATCGCCGATGTGATCGCCGTGCCCATGCGAAATCAGAATGGTATCCACAGCGGGAACGTGGAAGCCTTTTGGCGCGGAGGGGTTCCCCTCCAGCCAGGGATCCAGTAGCATCGTTTGGCCGCTCGCGAGCTGCAGGAGAAACGAAGAATGTCCGAGCCAGGTGATATTCATGATGCCTCCGCCAGCCTGGGCCGCAACCCACCACACGGATACGGAATGAGGGGCACAGGCTGAACATTCCCGATTGTATCGTGGCTCGAAACGCAACCGATCGCGCAGCCATACGCCCACGCAGCCCTACGATTCGCTACCGGCCGGAGCTCAGCGTAAGCCCGCCACCCACCTCAAGCAGACCGGGAATGCGCACAGGAGATCGCCCACTTATCGGAAACGCCCCATAAAGCGCCTCCGCCACGGCAGCCTCGGATGTTGGCACTGAGCTGAACGGAATCAATACACCACTGGCCTTGGGGAAATGCGTCCCCAGATACGGATTGGCAAAGGGTGCAAGCACCAGCCGCGCGGCGGAACGTTCGATAGCTTGCAGCAATTTCGCCTGCCGAGGGGGAAGTGGCACTTCCTTGGCGCCGGCTGCGGCTACCGCGTGGAAGGATGCCACCGCAATCGCGCGACAGCCCGCCAAGTCCTTCTCGAGTTGCAACAAGGCTGCGTCTGACATTTGCTCGTCCACAAACCACACCTTGGCACGCGGATCAAACGCCTGCATCGTGCTGCCAAACAGTCTTCCATCGCTAGTGAAGCGGCTCCGGTTCAGGACCAGGGCACACTGATTGGCGCCGCGCCGAAAGGGCAAAGCATCGCGCTCGTTGCGAGCCAGCGTGATGGCCTTGCGGGCAACGGATCGCGCCAGTTGCAGGTAGTCCGGCGAGGGAATCGTCTCCGCAATCGCCTCCAGATTCACCAGCTTGTTCTCATCCAAGTGAAGCTTGGCTTTCAGCGAGAGAACGCGTCGCACGCTTTCATTCAAACGCTCTTCGGTAAGCCTGCCAGACTGTACTGCCGCTTCTATCGCGTCCAGAGAGGCAACCGGGTCGGGCGGAATCATCAGCACGTCGGCCCCAGCCTCCAACGCGCGCACTGCCGCTTCTCCCGCAGGGTAGCGACTGGTGAGCCCTTTCATGTCCAGACCATCGGTGGTTACCAGCCCTGAAAATCCTAGCTTGCCGCGCAACAGGTCCAGCACCACAGCCTTGGCTACCGTCGCCGGTTGCGTGCCCGAACCCAGTGCAGGCACGCTCAGGTGCCCAGGCATCACACTGTAGACTCCCGCTGCGATCGCCGCATGAAACGGGACAAGTTCATTCGCCTCCAGTGCCGTAGATGAGCTCGCAATGGTGGGGAGACCTACATGCGAATCCACATTGGTGTCGCCATGCCCGGGAAAATGCTTCACTGAGCCGGGCACAGGACAGCGTTGGTTTTCCTGTAGCCCTTTCAGGAACGCGGTCACCTGCGCAGCTACCTTCTGGGGATTCTCGCCAAAACTGCGCAAGTGGATGACGGGATTCTCTGGATTATTGTTCAGGTCCGCCGATGGAGCCAGTACCCAATGCACTCCCAATGCGCGCGCCTCACAGGCAGTGGCCTCGCCAAAGCGACGGGTAAGCTCCAGGTCGCCGACGGCGCCAAAAGCCATGGCATGCGGGAACACCGTCAATCCATTCACGCGCATGGAGGCGCTGCGCTCGAAATCGCCCGCTACCAGCAAAGGAATCGCTGCGTAACGCTGCATGCGATTGAGAAACGCCGCCATCTGGTAAGGCTCGGCGCGAGTCACGCTGCCGTTGTTTACGCGGTTGAGGATAATCAATCCGCCAATGCCTTCAGCCTCGATAAGCTTCCGGAACGCGACCTCGTCCGGACTCCCTACAAACGGCGACTCCCCATAGAAGGGCACCACCATCAGTTGCGCGATTCGCTGGCGAATGCTGAGTGACCGGAACCAAGCCGCGGCAGTAGCCTGTTCGGCGGCGTTGAGTTCAGCGAAGGGCGAGGCGGGTTGTGCAGTGGCTGGCCACGGAAACATCAGCAGCAGCGCGGCCACCACGCATGAGATGCAACCGGGCCGCATAGCCACATTGAAAATTCGGAACAACAAACTACCATTGTACCGACAGCCACGGGTCCCGCGTCGAGGGAGCGATTCCGAGGGTACGCATGTCCCGTTCGCCAGTGCCCCGGTCACGGCCCCCTAGCAAGGGTTCGGCTAACCGTGCTTTGCAGCGGCAGTGGGGGGCTTCTGTACGTTTCCAGGGCGCTTGCGCGGCACTCGCCTCCGCAGCAGTTTGTCCACCGCCTTCAGCAACTGGGCAACCTCGTCAAACTGCTTCGCCACAACGATGTCCGGGCGGCAGGACGAGCCATCCAACTCCATCTCCTGCACTGGCTCCGCAAGCAGAATGGTAGGCAGCGCGGTTTCATGGGCGCAGACCTCTTCGAGCAGCGTTAGGCCCTTGCCCTGCTCCAGGTTGAAGTCGACAATCACCAGCGCCAATCCGTCATTTTCCATGTGGTGCAAGGCATCCTTGGCCTTGCTCGCAACAATCACATGGTGGCCTTTTTCCTCCAGCACCATCTTGCGAGCTTTCGTGCCCGCCTGGTTAGCTGCGGCGAGAAGTATCTTGTGGGGGGCGAGAGTCCGTTTGGGTTGGTGAACTTGCATGAGACTGTTGCACAGTAGCAGACCGAAAAAATCCGTGTCAACCGTCCTGTAACACACTCATCTCAAGCGAGATCGAATGCTTGACATCGCGCTGTTTTGAGAGCAGACGCAAGAAAGCCCCGCCGCGCACCAAAAAGCACGCCGCGAGGCTTTCGAAAGATCCCGCAATCTATTCCACAGGCCGCGGCGCGTTATAGCCGCGCTTGGAAACAAGGGAATACTTGATGGGCTTGCCCTTCTCGTCCACCACGCGCAGCGGCTCACCCGTGGCGGGGTTTACCAGTTGCACTTCAATGCGCCGGAAAGCCCCGTTGCGCTCCTGATTTGTAGGCTGGTAGATGAGGTTGTACTGATTGCGCATGGCCTGGTGAATCGCTCCGTAGATAGACGGAAATTCTCCATAGAAACGTGGGAAGAAACTCTGGCCTCCGCTCTCCTTCGCAAACGTTCGCATCTGATTGTCTGCCTGCAAAAAGTCCATGCGCTGGATGGCGCCCATGTAGCCGCGGGCGTCGTACCACTCGCGCAGCGCCTGCATCAGGCCGATCGAGTGGATGGTCACGCCGGCGTCCTGGATGGTTTGGCGGGCTTCCTTGAAGGTTCGCCGGCTGAAGGTGTCCACGCCCGAGGAGATGACCACGATCGACTTGCGGCCCTCGATGTCCTTCATGCGCTCGGTCATCTCGGCCAGCGCGTCGAACAGATTCGACTCCGAGTAGCCGGCGATGCGCATCCGCTGCATGGCGTCGTAGATGGTCTGCTTGTTCTGTGTGAAGTCGGCCAGGATCTCGGGCTTGAGGTCGTAGGCCACGATCGCCACCCAGTCCTGCGGACCGAGCGTTTCCACGAAGCCGTAGGCGGCCTGCAGCGTCTGATACCAGGACTCGCTCCAGTACTGCTGATAAAGATTGCTGAACTCCACCAGCAAG
>JAHCHD010000220.1 GCA_026129915.1 Bryobacterales bacterium | reverse complement strand
GGCCGTACCGTTCTGACATCACGTCGCCCAGCGTGGCATCCTCAATCTCGCCTCGCTGGCGCGCAAAGTAGTTCACCACGTAATCCGGACGAAGTGCGCCGGTGCTTTCCAGACGTTCAATCACAGCGGTATCGATGCGCTTGCGTTCAGGCTCGCTGAGGCTGGCGTAGATATCGCGGTAAACGGTCGCGCGGTTTAAGTCCCAGAGGCTTACTTTGCTGTTAAGGAAAAACTTGTCGCGGGGCCGCGCCTTTAGCACGCGCGCGTAACCAGCCTCCGACGCGCCGTTTCCATACGCTGGGGCGGTGTCGAGGTAGTTCAGGCCATGGTCAATCGCCATCAGCACATGTTCGTGGTTATCCGGCTTGATGTGGTTGCCGCCCATCACTACTTCCGAGATCATGTACCCCGTGCGGCCCAGCCTGCGATACGACATGCCAGATTGCCGGTTGCGCCATTCCCCCGCGTCCGTCGCCTGTGCGGCATCCGCCTTCATGGTTAACGCGGCGCTCAATGCCAGTGGAGCAGTGCGAACCGAGGCAGCGCCAAGCGTGGCAAGAAGTAGTTCACGGCGTGTGGTCACGGAAACCTCCCCAGAATGGTATGGTTTCCCCAGTATATCGGGTCACTTCACCCGCTACTTTTCCCGTAGGAACACAGAAGCACTATTCTCTTTGTGACCGGGGCCCAGAGAATTACTCTGTGCTAGCGCCCCCGCTTTCCAGATGCCGCATCATCGATCGCGTCAACCCCGGTGTGATCGCAATGTTCCTCCCATGGAGTTCGTGTCCATGGAGTAGGTCCGCGAGATAGTCGTGGAAACCCGCCGCGCCAGCGTCCGCGAACGGGATCTGCCAGCCCATATCATGGTCCACTTTGTGATTGCGATGGCCCTCGGCATGCGTTCCTATTTTCAACGGGTCCATCCTGAGATCGATTCTCCGCGAACTTGTCGCAAACGTCCGAACCCGTGTAGGGTGAAGCCCATCATGGGCAACTACCCGCCCCGGCCACGGAAGCGGCTCCCGACGGTCAGAGCTGTTCCCGAAGTGAGGAGCCGGCTTCATGCGACGACAGAGCCGGACTCGACTGAAGGCGCCTCTACCGGTTTTGTGCCGTTCCTCTCGCCACTACCTGTGCTTCCTTCAGAGCCTGGCGCGCGCGCCCCCGCAGCGTCTGTGTTTCCGGATGTTGCGGATGCCGTTCCGTCCACGCCATTACATGCTGGGCAGCCTCGGTCCGTTCGCCCAGCTCCTCTAATACAACAGCCAAGCCGAGTTCGGGAAAACTCCCATGGTAGGGGTCAACCCGCAGCAGTTCCTCAAGCACCGAGCGTGCTTCCACATAGCGTTCCATCAGCAGTAACACGCTTGATTCCTGCGCGAGGGCGGAAGGGTGGCCCCGCCGCACCTTTCCCGCTTCCCGCGCGTACTTCAGGGCAGTCTCCAGCCGGCCTTGCAGCATGTTCACCCGGCTGAAGTTGAGGTTACTTTCAAAGCAACCGCTGTCCGCCTGCAAGGCCCTCCGAAAGTAGTCAGCGGCGTGCTCTCTGTTCCCGCGGGCCAGTTCGATTGCGCCCAGATTGTTCCAGGCAAGCGCGCCCTCTGGATACAGTTCAGTAAGCTCCCAGAGGCGTTCCTCGGCTGCATCCAGATGCCCAGCCTCCATTTCGGCTTCGAAGCGGGCCACCATGCGCGCCAGTTGAGTTTCCACGGCTAGCTGTTTGGCGGAGATGCTCCTTACCGCCTTATTGAGGTCATGCGCGAAAATCGCGTCCTCGCGCGAGAGCACCACACGGATGCGCCCATCCGAGGCCACGCCCTCCATCCGGACGGTGCGTGACAACACATGCCCGCTGGTAAACCGCACCTCCACCATCGCGTAGCCAGCGGGTGGCATCGTGAACCTGCTCACCGTGCCGCGCGCTTCCGTGCGCACACCGTAGTAAGTGCCTTCGAGCGCGGCCACGGCCACGCTATATGGCTCATAGGCGTTTCGCACCTCAACGTCCAGCAGGAGCTCGGCGGAAATACCTGAAACTGACAGCAGTAAGCAGAAAAACAAACACTGAAATGAAGTAGAAAATCGCATGGACACACCTCGGGCTATGACCTCCAGGGAGATCAGAAAAGTTAGGAATATTCGCGGAACTTCGCCAGGGGATCTTCAGGAGCCAGTTGCGCTGGCCGCATCGGTCCCGCCACGAGCAGAGTGGCCCAACGTCGGAGTGGATCTAGCCTGGATGCGACACCACGGTCGCCTTGAAACGCAGCAGTAGCCTTAGCAGCAGGGTGTGCGAAGGCAGAAGCCCGCCGCCGCGATTGCAGTGCACGCCGACGACTTCGCTCTTGCGCAACGCTGCGTCTGCGGGCTTATCCCGCATTGCAGCCTAGCGCTGGTGAAATTTCCAGACTAGCAGCGAAGGAGTATTTGGGAATGCGCCTTAGTGCGGGGAACCAAACGTTGCCGCAACTAGCATGGCATTCAAGAGATGACAATCGGTGGCATCCCGTGGGATGCGTAGATCTCGGACACTTTCAGAATACAGTGCGCAAGGGTCTCAGGAAACTCAAAGAATTGATACAGGCAATTGCAACTTTCGATGAACCAATCCACGCGGAATTCATCGCCGGTTGCCGAAATGTGCCGCCAATGCGGCTGGGAGCCTCTCGCCGTTTCCTAGTGCACCACGCGCGACTTGCGGTTCATGTAGTCCATCAGTAGGTACTCGCCCAGGTTGTAGGGCGTCGTGAAATAGGCCTTCCCCCGGCAGATCTCCGTTACCTTCTGGACGAACTGCACCAGCGCGTAATCCTGCGCCAGCATGAATGTGTTGATCAGAATGCCCTGCTTGCGGCAGCGCCCCACCTCTTCGAGCGTCTTCGAGATCACCAGCGGGTCGAGCCCAAATGGGTTCTTGTAGATGCGTCCATCATCTAGCGTTAGTGCCGAGGGCTTCCCGTCGGTGATCATGATGATCTGCTTCATATCTTTCTTTTCCTGGCGCAGGATCTTCTGCGCCAGCAGGAGGCCATCGCGCGTGTTCGTGTGGTACGGTCCCACCTGCACCCGCGCCAGTTCTTCCATGCGCAATTCCTCGGCGCTGTCGTGGAAGAGAACACAACGGATGGAGTCCCCTGGATACTGCGTCCGCACCAGGTGGCCCAGGGCCATCGCCACCTTCTTGGCGGGGGTGAAGCGGTCCTCGCCATAAAGAATCATGGAGTGGCTGCAGTCCAGCAAAATCACGGTGGCGCACGAACTCTGGTATTCGCTCTGGTGTACGTGGAGGTCGCTGTACTCAAGTTCCAGCGGTACCTTCACGCCCTCCCGCTGCATTGCGGAAAAGAGCGTGGCGCTGATGTCGAGATTCAGTGTGTCGCCAAATTCGTATGGCTTCGACGACCCGCTTGCCTCCACGCCGGTCGCCATCTCCCGCGTGTCGTGGCTGCCAAAGCTCGATTTGCCAATCGCGCCCATCAGGTCCTTCAGCGCGCGGAAGCCCAGGAAGTCGAGTGACTTGTCGGTTACTTCGAAGTGCACCTCCTCGCGCTCGCGGGGCTCCCCGGCATGGCCTGGTCCCGTCGCGCTGGTGGCTTCCTGAAGGTCTCCATCAAACTGGATGAAGCCCTCGCTGCGCAGCTTGCCGGCGAGGTTGCGCATCAACTGGTTGAGTTCCTCGGCGCTCATCCCCATCAGGCGGTCGAGCATTTCCTGCCGCTGGTCATCCGCAAACAGATCGCCGCTTTCCAGCGCCTCCTGGATCTGACGCAGCAGTTCTTCCATCGCGTTGGGGTCAAACGAATACCAGCTGGAATACGGGTCCTGGTAGCCGCTCTGCAAGAAGAAGTCCGATAGGGCCTGCATCAGGTCCTCAGCGGAAATTCCCAGATCCTCGTCGGTGTACTTGCGGTAGGTGATGCGTTTCATACTGCGTCGCACCCCGAAGAGCACGCCCCTTAGTTCATTGGACTCCCGGAGGCCCCCATTCGATTGCACGGAAGCGCACGGAAACCTGGAAATCTGCCCTCAAACGAAAAAGCCCCGCGGGAAGCGGCTAGGGCCGTTCCCCGCGGGGCAATTCCCATGCAGTTTTAGCTACGCTCCCGGTACGGTGGCGTCCGGCAGTACGTCATACCAGGAGTATTCCCGGCCCGTGTACACCGCGTCGCGGCCCATCACGGCGCTGAGTGTGCTCTTGGCGCCCCAGATGGCCCCGTTCTCCATCTTGCCAGTGCGCGCACCGTCGATGAACTGGTTCACCGCGTCCTCGGTGATGTCGTACTTCACCAGCGTTTCCTTTACAGGCTGACCCGGGCGGAATACACGAATCGCGGCGCGGGAGGTCTGCACGGTACCCTTCTCACACACAAAGGTCTCGCTCACATCATCCCAGCCATTGATATTCCGGCGGTTGAACTGCGTGGCCTGATAGCTGAAGCACAGGTCGCTGCCGTACTGATACTGCAGCGCGCAGTTGTCCAGAATGTCGCCAATCTCGCGGCGGGTCATACGGGAACCGTAACCGTGTACCTTGGCCGGGTACAGGCCCGTGAACCAGTTCACCACGTCGATGTTATGGCAATCCTGCTCCACGATAATATCGCCCGAAAGGTCGCGGTAGAAGAACCAGTTGCGGATCTTCTCTTCTTCCGGCGGATGCCCTGTCTTAATGCCCGGTCCGCCGCCAATCCAGGAGGCGCGCACGGCCAGCAGTTTGCCGATTTCACCGGAGTTCACCAGCCGCCATGCTTCTTTGTAGTCTTTGCCGTAACGCTGCTGGAAGCCCACGGAGATGCGACGGTTGGGGTCAGCCTTCTGGCAGGCGCGCAACACGCGGTGGCAATCCGCCACATTCACACCCATCGGCTTCTCGCAGTAGATGTGTTTCTTGGCCAGGATGGCCGCTTCCAGGTGCTCCGCATGCAGGAAGGCGGGGGTGGCAATCAGCACCGCGTCCACATTGCTGTCGAGTACTTTCCGGAAGTCATTGAACTCCTGTGCGCCTGAGTACTTTTCGCGCCCCGCGGCCAGGCGGTCCGGATAGATGTCACAGATCGCCGTCACCTTGGCGAACTCGTTCTTGGCGAAGATGCCGCTCACGTACATGCCGCGGTTGCCCGTGCCGATCAATCCCACAGACAGGGCCGAGTTGGCCTGGCTGCCGAGGGCGGTCTGGGGCTTCATCACCATGAAGGTGGCTGCTGCCGCGCCGGTGGCTTTCACAAAACCACGGCGGCTTGCCGATTCATTCATACTCCACTCCTTGGGAATGATTGCTGGTGCGATCCAGCCCGGTTGCCGGGAAAATCAGACCTTGCGCTACGGATTATATCAATCTGCCCACGATTGGTCGCGGATAACCGGTCGATAGGGGGACTCGAACGTACGGAGAATCAGGCACAGCGGCCTTCCCGCCCTCGCGGGTTACCAGGAAGAATTTTCTCTCGCCCGTGAAGAATTCTCTTGCATGCCAGCAAGACAGATGGCATTATCCCATTCATAAGCCATGCAGACGCTTCTGCCATTCATGGCATTTTTGCTTGTATCGCTGCTGCCGGCCGTCGCGCAACAGGCGCAGCAAAGTGGTGTTGCAGGTTCGAGATCCCCCGTCGCGGGTACTTTCCGCCCTTCTCCGCAAACCCCTGCTACCCGATTGGTGGCTCTGGTTCCCGTCGTTCCTGTCCCAGGAGTGACTGACACCGTAGCCCCGAAGTTCCTGGAAGATGAATACCGAAGCGCGTCCAATCGCGAAGCGCGGACCCGCACCGACTCCGGCAAGGCCGTAGTGCCGTCGGGCATTGTCTCCTACCGGGTGATGATGAGCGCGGACGACAAATGGGCCTTGATCGACGTTCAATCTAAGGACCCCATTGGCCTAGCCACTGCCCGCACTTCGAAGGAATTCGGAGTAAGGATTTTCCAGCCGGAAGAACTGGATGATCCCATGCGGCGTAAGGCCATTGTGCTTCCTGAGGGCTTGTCGCTCGAAGCGTTCCTATCGAACTAACAGGGTTGCAGTAGATACCCTTCCGCACGCCTGTCAGGCGTTACCAGAGCAGTTTCTATTTCTGACGAATGAGGTTAGATTACCTATGCGTACCTCTACCCGCGCACTCGTTTCGCTTCTTTGGATACTGATCCTCCTTGCCCAGGCTGGTTTCGCCACCAACCCGGTGTTCTTTGATAACTTCCAGTCTGATTCTGGCAGTTGCGGAACAAGCGTGGATTACCTAACCAGTCCGCAATGGAAAGTCAATCTCAGTGGGGCCACTAATACGCTCCAAAGAGTGCGGGAATATCCCTGTTCAGGAACCGGATGGTACGAAGGTATCACCAACAAGTCAGATGCCTCTGGAAGTGCGATCTATTCCGGCACACTGATCCCAACCGGGGAGCATGAAGTGCGGGCTAGACTGCAATTGACGCCAGACGACGTTCACACTGCCTTTCACTTGTACTTGAACGCCAGCCAATCGGCACGATTCGAGGGATCATATAACGTAC
>JAHCHD010000022.1 GCA_026129915.1 Bryobacterales bacterium | reverse complement strand
CGCCATCCCTCTCCCAAAAACCTCAACCAATAGCCGCGGAAATGGAGGTCCATACGAACGAAACCAGCGAATCACATACAACCATTGCGTCAGTCCAACGCAACTGCGGGAAGGCCGGGGGGACGTTGCGTGTCTCGTCCCCAACCAGATTTCTCAATGCGGACAGACCCGACGCGAACTTTGGTTTGAGCTCCGCGGTCAATGCCGGCGGATTGTTCTGGGGCCAACTGGCGGCTCATTGATCCAGAGGCAACGAAACCCCAGCTCCGCGACCTTGCGGGATCGCACGAGGGTCCATCTGGCCCGGCTGGCGTCGCGGCGGGTTCCGATCCTGCCCCCTTCCTGATACGATGCAACCGTGAATCGAAGGCATTTTCTTCAAACAGGCGCGGCAGCAGTGGCGGGGCTTACCAGCGGGCGCATTTCACGGGCGCAGGCCGGCCATCGCTTTCCGCTGGGAATCAACACCTATTGCCTGCGGGCTTTGAACTGGCCGGACGATCGGTTGCTGCACTACGCGAAGGACCTCGGCTGCGACGCGGTGTTCCTGCAGGATTCGCGCGATCCCAAGGCGCAGGAACCTGTGCATTGGCGCGAAGTGAAGGATCTCGCTGCGCGCCTTGGGTTGCGCCTGGAAACGGGGGGAAGCGCCACTCTTCCGGCCACACCGGATCGTTTCGAAGAGCGGGCGAACTACCTGCGGGGCCAGATCCGGCGCGCGGCGGCAATGGGATCGCCACTGGTGCGCACCCTTCTCGCCGGAGACCGCTATGTGATGCCGCCAGGCGATACCCAGCAGCACATCGCCACCATGGTTCGGCTGCTGAAATCGGTCCGTAGCCTAGCGCTGGATACCGGGGTCAAGATTGCCGTGGAAGTCCACAAGGACCTGCTCTCCTGGGAGTTCCGTGAGCTTGTGGAAGAAGCCGGCACTGACTTCGTGGGCATCTACCTCGACACGGGTAACCCTGTATTCGTGATGGAGCACCCGTTGACCACCGTGGAGACACTGGGCAAATACGCGCTCACCCTGCACCTGCGTGATTCCGTGGTCTATGAGCATCCGAAGGGCATCGCGGTACAGTGGGTGCCGCTGGGCGAAGGTACCGTGGATTTCAAGGAGATCGTCGCGCGAGCAAGAGAACTCTGCCCGCAGGTGTGCATCTACTCGAAACCAATCACCGGGCGTCCTCCTCAGGTGCTGCCGGTGTATGACGAACAGCACTGGAAGCGATGGTTCCCGCGTGCCCGCTCCGCGGACTTTGCGCGGTTTCTGGCCTTGGCCAAGCAAGGGGCGCCATACGACAAGCCCATGGTGGTGGAGGACCTGCAAGGGCGAGCCATTCCGCCCCATTTCCTGGAGGCCATCCAGCACCAACAGCGCAACCATGTCGAGCGCAGCTTCGGCTACGCGAGGGAAACGCTGGGGCTGGGGCTGAAGCCGTCACGCGGATAGCGGCATGTTCCTGCCGAACCGTTCAACCCCCGTCGCGACTATGAAAGACTGTTCCGGAAAGGATATCCCCGATGGCCGCTACCACCCGCCGTTCATTTCTTGGAGCCTCCGCCACCGCCGCGCTAATGGGCTGCGCGCCGGCGGTCCAGAAACGGCGCAGACCTAATGTGCTGTTCGTGCTGCCTGATCAGTTGCGCGCACAAAGCGTCGGCTGCATGGGCAACCCGGAGGTGATCACCCCGCACATCGACCGTCTGGCAGCCGAAGGGCTGCTGTTTGAGAATACGTTGTCCAATACTCCCGTCTGCTGCCCGGCCAGGGCCATCCTAATGACCGGCCAGTATTGCCACAAGAACGGCATGATCGCCAACGACCTCCGGCTGAGCGAGGATCACGACTGCGTTGCGAATGTGTTCCAGGCGGGTGGCTACCGGACGGGCTTCGTGGGCAAGTGGCACCTGGATGGCGGGCCTCGCATGCCGGGCTTCGTACCGCCGGGTCCGCGGCGGCAGGGCTTTGAATACTGGGCGGCCAACCAGTGCAGCCACCGGCATTTCGACACGCAGTATTTTCGCGATACCGAGGAGCCGATTCCAGCAAACGGCAAGTTCGAAAGCCAGCTATGGGGAGAACTCGGGCTTGAGTTTCTGGAAGCGACCAGGAACGACGACCGCCCCTTCTTCCTCTCCGTGTTCTCTGGTCCGCCGCACGATCCCTACCGGGCGCCTGAAGCTTACGAGCGAATGTACGACCCGGAAAAAATCACCTTGCGCCCCAATTGGAGAGAGGGCGAGAAAGTGGCCGGCAAGAAGGAGATTGCCTCGTATTACGCGATGACTACATCCATCGACGACCAGCTGGGGATGCTGCTGAAAGGGCTTGACGATCTGGGATTGCGCGAGGATACCATCGTGCTGTTCTCGTCAGACCACGGCGACATGCTGGGATCGCAGGGAATGCCGCTGAAGCGTAAGCCATGGGAGGAATCTATCCGCGTGCCGGGCATCGTGCGGTATCCGCGCGGGGTGAAGGCGGGGGACCGGGAGACGGCGCAGTTTTCGCTGGTGGATTTCGCTCCCACCCTGTTGCGGCTGTGTGAGTTGGAACCACCAAATGCCATGCAGGGCCGGGATTTCTCACGACGTATCCTCGGCCAGCAACAGGAACTGCCGGATTCCACATTTTTCCAGATTTTCGGCCCGTTCCAGGGCGGACGCGTGGTGGCAGGCTGGCGAGGTCTGCGCACTGAACGCTATATGTACGCCCGATACGAAGACCGTCCCTGGGTACTCTATGACCTCAAGGAAGATCCCTTCGAGCTGAACAACCTGGCGGAGGACCAGGCGGCGGCCAGCATTCGCCAGGACATGGAAGCCCGGCTCCAGAGCTGGATGCAGCAAACTGGCGACTCATGGAGCTACAACTGGACCGTACCGGTGGAAGATGCGGGACGGCTCTACAAGGAGAGAATGTACCGTACCGTGCAGGAATACCTGGCCGAACACCCGCAGGGCTAGCCAGTTCCAATGCCGGTCCTCATGGATGGCTTCTCTTGCTCACTCTGGCGTTTCACCGGATTCTCTTCTATAATGGGGAATTGCGCCTCCTGCGCGGGATTGTGTCCGCGCGCCTTGGCTCTTCCTTCCCCGGATTGAGATCACGATGGGGTTCGCCCTGCGTGGTTGGGTGCAGGGACGGCGCAGCAGCAATCCGCGCTTACGGCTAGGGCCGGGCGCGAGGCGATTTCAGGAAAAGGTGAGCACCATGTACGCAGTCATCGAGACCGGTGGCAAACAATATAAGGTTTCTCCGGGAGAGACCATCCGAGTGGAAAAGCTGAAGGGCGACGAAGGCTCTCCGGTTGAGTTTTCAAAGGTGCTCGCCGTGAAGACGGACGACGGCCTGAAGGTGGGCGATGCGCTGGCCTCGGCTAAGGTCACCGGCAAGATTGTGGGTGAAGGCCGCGGGCCGAAGATCATCGTCTTCAAGTTCAAGCGCAAGAAACAGTACAAGCGCACCCAGGGCCACCGGCAGGATTATACCGCCGTGCAGGTGGACGAAATCTTGGCCTAGGAGAGGAATATGGCACATAAAAAAGGCTTAGGCAGTTCCAAGAATGGTCGCGATTCGAATGCGCAGCGGCTGGGCTACAAGGTATTCAGTGGCCAGGTGGTTACCGGAGGGTCCATATTGATCCGCCAGCGTGGCCGCAAAGTGAAGCCGGGCGAGAACGTCGGCGTGGGCAGCGACGACACCCTGTTCGCGAAGATCCCGGGTATTGTGGAATATCGCGACCGCGGTTCAATGGGCAAGTTCGCGATGGTGAAGCCGTTGCCTGCGGAAACTCCCGTCGCCTAAGAGAATTCTCGTTTTCTGATTTCCCTCGTGGCCGCCGGGCGCCTGTTCCGGCGGCCTTTTTGCGTCCCAAGGGGACAACAGCTAGATTGGCCACGCAGCAACAGCAGCGGCGACCGCGACAGGACCACAGGCACGGATGACAGGCAGCAGCCCATGAATTTCATTGATGAAGTCTCGATCTATGTGAAGGCCGGGGACGGTGGCAACGGCTGCGTGGCCTTTCGGCGCGAGAAGTTTGTGGCGCGCGGTGGCCCCAATGGCGGCGACGGCGGACGTGGCGGCGACGTGACCATGGTGGCCAACCCCCACTACAGCACCTTGCTGCACCTGCGCTTTAACCCGGAGCATAAAGCCCAGCGCGGACGTCACGGCATGGGCAGCCAGCGGACCGGCAAGGCAGGCAAGAGCATAAAGATCCCGGTGCCCGTAGGCACCATGGTCTACGACGCGGATTCCGGCAAGCTGCTGCACGATTTCCAGATACCTCGCGAGCGCTTCGTGGTCGCCAGGGGAGGCCTGGGCGGATTGGGCAACCAGAACTTCGCCACGCCCACCCGGCAGGCCCCGGACTTCGCCACTCCAGGCAAGCCCGGCGACGAATTCAACCTGCGGATGGAACTGAAGCTGCTGGCCGACGTGGGCTTGGTGGGCTTCCCCAACGCGGGGAAATCCACCTTGATTTCAAAGATCTCAGCCGCCAAGCCTAAAATCGCTGACTACCCATTCACCACACTCATCCCCAACCTTGGCATGGTGCAGACCGAGGACTTTCGCAGCTACGTGGTAGCGGACATTCCCGGGCTGATTGAGGGCGCAAGCGAAGGTCACGGGCTGGGAATTCGCTTCCTGAGGCACGTGGAGCGCACAGCACTGCTGCTGCACCTGGTGGATGTTTCAGGCTATTCCGGTCGCGAGGTGGTGAGCGATTTCGAAATCGTGATGAACGAACTGGGCAAATTCTCGCCCGAATTGCTCGAAAAGCCCATGGTGGTGGTGGGTACCAAGCTCGACCTGATGCATGAGAGCGAGCAACTGGAACTGCTCAAAGCCCACGTCACGGAACGGGGCTTCGAGTTCCTGCCGATTTCGAGCCTCGCGGGGCAAGGCTTGCCGGAGTTGCTTCGCAAGATGGAGAGCATGGTGCTACAGCCGGTGGGCGATGGTGGGTTGGACGATGACGAGGAGCCGGAAGAAGTAGCCGATGAGTACGGCGCACCGCCGCATTTGCTGGATGAAGAAGAACAGTTGCCAGGAAGTGACCCGGAAGACGAAGACTAGCGGATCCTGTTGGGTCACCCGCCGGGAGTGCCGGCAGCGATGGCGCTAACACCCCATTCCTCACCTCGGTCCAGCCTTACCAATCGAAGATGCCCTTATTTTTGCCGGATTGAGGTCGAATTCTGGCTGTGTCGGGCGATCCGCATCGGCTGTGCATCAAAGGTTTGGGACAATAGTTAACTTGGATATGTTTGTCGCTGTTGAATCACTACCATTGGCCTATGGCCTCACCTTTGAAGATCTCTACCGCCGAGAGGGCCTCTTACGGCTGGATGAGGCGTTTCTTGGATCCCTGCAAGTGGCCGATGACGCCCTGCATGCTCGCCTGTTGGAGGTGCGACGGGGCAGCGTCGCTCTCGACCGGAAGGAAGAATCCGCCCTTATCCAGGAGCTAGGGCCGCACCTGGAGGAGTTTCTGGCCAAGTTGTTCGGGATCCAATCGGACTTGAAGCGTCTGCAGCGGGAATACTACGGGATGGCGCCGCTGTTTGAGGTGAAGCGCAAGTTCGTGCAGCGCCGTGCAGCCACGCTGGCCAAGACCGCCGAGGCATCACAGTGGGACGGCGCCGCACTGAAGGCAGAGTTGGAAGTTCGCTTCGGCGAGCCGTTCAGTGAGACGACCTTCGCCACTTTCGTTAACGCCTGGATGGAAGAGGAAGAGGTCCACACTGAGGCCCTGCTATTGGCTGCCCGCTATGCGATGTGGGCGCAGCATACCCATGCGGGGCGCGAGGCCAACCGCGACGGAGTACTGTTTCGAGTTCCCAGAAAGCTCGACTTTGACCACCTGGTGCAGCTCGAGCCCGTGACTAACCTCGGGGTGAGTATGGTGAGCGGGACTGAGCATGATCTGCGTCACCGCGACGGCTTTGCCCTTACCGACAAGGGGATGGACAGCCTGCACGCGATGAGTGAGGCGCACTATTGCATTAAGTGCCATAACCAGGGCAAGGATAGCTGCTCGACGGGATTGCGAGAGAAGGACGGGGGCTTCAAGAAAAGTGTGTTCGGCGTAACGCTGGCGGGATGCCCGCTGGAAGAGAAGATCTCCGAGATGCATGTTGCGATGAACGAGGGCAACCCCATTGCCGCGCTGGGCATTGTTACCGTGGACAACCCGCTGGTGGCCGGTACCGGCCACCGCATCTGCAACGACTGCATGAAGGCCTGCATCTTCCAGAAGCAGGATCCGGTGGATATTCCGCAGGCCGAGACCCGCACGCTGAAGAACGTGCTTGAACTGCCGTGGGGCTTTGAGATCTACAGCTTGTTGACGCGTTGGAACCCGCTCCATTTCACGCGGTGGCTGCCCAAGGCGCCCACGGGGTACAAAGCACTGGTGGTTGGGCTGGGGCCCGCGGGCTATTCACTGGCGCATCACCTGATGAACGACGGCCACACCGTGGTGGGCGTTGATGGGTTGAAGATTGAGCCGCTACCGGAGCGTTACTCCGGCGTGGACGCATGGGGCAACCGCAAGCCTTTCCTCCCAATTCGTGACTTGCAGGAGATCTACGAAAACCTCGACGAACGGGTGATGGCCGGCTTTGGCGGTGTGGCGGAATACGGCATTACGGTGCGGTGGGACAAGAACTTCCTGAAGGTGATCCGGCTGCTGCTAGAGCGCAGGGCAGAGTTTTCCATGTTCGGAGGCGTACGATTTGGCGGCACGCTGGGTGTGGAGGATGCCTTCGCCATGGGCTTTGACCACATCGCGCTGTGTGCGGGCGCGGGAAAGCCCACGGTAATCCCCATGAAGAACGGGCTGGCGCGCGGCGTACGGCAGGCATCAGACTTTCTGATGGGCCTGCAGTTGACGGGCGCCGCAAAGAAGGATTCGATCGCCAACCTGCAGGTTCGCCTGCCGATCGTGGTGATTGGCGGCGGCTTGACGGCCGTCGATACCGCCACCGAATCGCTGGCCTACTACGTGCGGCAGGTGAAGAAGTTCGAAGAGCGTTACCGGACGCTGGCTGCGGAGCGCGGAGAGTCTTGCGTGCGTGGGCAGTGGAACGCCGAGGAACTGAGCATCGCCGAGGAGTTCCTGGCGCATGCAAAAGCCATCCGTGAAGAGGAAGAAAGTGCCGCCCGCGAAGGACGTGAGCCAAGGCTGGCAGCGTTGTTGAACCAGTGGGGAGGATCAACCATCGCCTACCGGCGGCGGCTGATTGACGCTCCCAGCTACACGCTGAACCATGAAGAGGTGGCCAAGGCGCTGGAGGAAGGGATTCGCTTCGCGGAGTGCCTGGCGCCCGTTGAGGTGGAAGTAGATGCCTTTGGCCATGCGGCGGCGCTACGCTGTACGCTGCAGCGCTGGGTTGCGGAGAGTGGCAAGCTGGAATCCACTGCCGAGCAGGTGACATTGCCGGCGCGCAGCATTATCGTCGCGGCGGGCACACAGCCGAACACCGTTCTGCAGCGCGAGGACCCCACCTCAGTGGAGATCGACGGGCGCTACTTCCGGGCGCTGGACGGGAATGGCAATCCGGTGTCGCCTGAGAAGGTGGCCAAGCCCAATGAGACCCATGTGCTGAGCGCGATGCGCGAGGACGGACGCGCCATTAGCTTCTTTGGTGACCTGCACCCATCCTTCAGCGGCAACGTCGTGAAGGCGATGGGCAGCGCCAAACGCGGATACCCTGTGCTCAGCGAGGTGATGGCCCGCCGTGAACCCACCCAAGTGAGCACTAGCGACCTGGTAGCCAGGCTAAACATCGAGTTACGCGCCACCGTGCATGATGTCATCCGGCTGACGCCGAACATTGTGGAAGTGGTGGTGAAGGCGCCCATGGCGGCACGCAGTTTCCAACCCGGGCAGTTCTACCGGCTGCAGAACTACGAGGTCTTCGCGAAGCGCACACCGGATACGCTGCTGGCAATGGAAGGCCTCGCGCTAACAGGCGCATCGGTGAACGCAGAGCAAGGACTGCTCTCCACAATTGTGCTGGAGATGGGCGGATCCAGTGACCTGTGCGCGTTGCTTCAGAAGGGGGAACCCGTTGTGTTGATGGGACCCACGGGAGCGCCAACGGAGACGCCGGCGAACGAGACTGTGCTGCTGGTGGGTGGCGGGTTGGGGAATGCGGTGCTCTTCTCCATCGGCCAGAAACTGCGCGCGTGCGGCTCGCGGGTTGTGTACTTTGCGGGCTACAAAAAGATGGTCGACCGCTACAAAGTGGAGGAGATCGAACGGGCCGCTGATGTGATTGTATGGTGCTGCGACGAAGCCCCGGGGTTTGCACCTACGCGCCCGCAGGATCGCACGTACGTGGGAAACATTGTGGAAGCGATGACCCGCTATGCCGAAGGAGCGCTGGAGCTGGATGGTGGGGAGCCGGGAATCCCATTGCAGGATGTGGACCGGCTGATTGTGATCGGTTCGGACCGGATGATGGCCGCCGTGGCGCGGGCACGACACGGCGTGCTGCAGCCCTATCTGAAACATGGGCATGAGGCGATCGGCAGCATCAACTCTCCGATGCAGTGCATGATGAAGGAGATCTGCGCGCAGTGTCTGCAAAGACATGTGGACAAAGAGACCGGCAAGGAGTTCGTGGTCTTCAGTTGCTTTAACCAGGATCAGCCGCTGGACCGCGTGGACTTCAGCAGCTTGAACGACCGGCTGAGCCAGAACAGCCTTCAGGAGAAGATCACCAGGCTGTGGATTGACCGCGGCCTGCAACAGCTTGGGTTGCGGCAGAACGCAGTGCAATAGCGAAGGGGCTGGCTAATCCCCGAGCAACTGCCGGAGGCGCTCACGGAGTTCGGGTCCGTGGTCCGGGTCAGCCAGCGCGAACTCAAGAAAGGTCTCGTAGTAGCTGGGAAAGTTGCCAATGTCGAAGCGGCGTTCGGCGGTCGGCAGTTTGACGGCAAGCACGCGGCGGCCTTCTTCACACATGCGCTGGATGGCATTGGTGAGCTGGATTTCCCCGCGATGGTCGGGTTCCACCTGCTTGATGAGATCGAAGATCAGCGGGCTGAAGACGTAGCGGGCAGCGATTGCAAGGTTGCTTGGGGCGTCGTCCACCGAGGGCTTCTCCACGAGATTCGCCACCCGGATCACGTCCCCCTCCATGCTGGCCGGATCCACAATGCCATAGTGGCGCACTTCTTCGCGCGGGACCTCTTCCACAGCTACAATCGCCGCGGCATGGTGGGTTCCATAGAGCTTCACCATGCGCGCCACCAATTGCGACTGGCCGTTCAGGCCAATGATGGAATCGCCCAGCGCCACCACAAAAGGGTTCTGACCCGCGAAGGACTCCCCGCAGAGAATCGCATCCCCAAGCCCCTTCTGCACAGGCTGACGCGTGTAGAAGTACTTCACGTCGAGCTCACTGAAATTAAGCGCCTCCAGGAGCTCTGGCTTGTTGGTCCTTTCGAGCAGCCGGCTGAGTTCGGGGTCGTGATCGAAGTGATTTTCGATGGAAGACTTCCCACGACCCGTGACAAACAGGATTTGTCTCAACCCATTGCTGAAGAGCTCTTCGGCCACATACTGCACAATGGGCTTGCGGGCAACGGGCAGCATTTCCTTCGGCTGGCTCTTAGTTGCGGGAAGCAGACGGGTGCCGAAACCGGCCACGGGAACAATCGCGTTGAGGATCACAATCTGAGGATACCAACGGCGAGCGCAGCGTCCGCAATGCCGCACCGCTGACCCGCCCACTACCCTTGAAAAGCCAGGTGAATCCGCTGCGGTCGCAAGGGGATACGGTAGCCGATCAGGCACATTTGATCGAGGGCGAACAGGGTAACAGATTCCAGCCCTTCGTCAGCGGCAAGGAAGATCTCTTTGCGCCAACTGCTGGTGTAATCTCCAATACCCACCAGGTGTGCGCGCTGGTGCAACGGGAAGCCCTTTTGCGCGGAGGCGCCGATGGTCATCTTTGACTTCTCGATATTCGACGCCAGCGTGAAGACGAAGCTCTCTGTCTTCAGACAATCCAGCCGTTGCGGCGTCCAGCTCAGCTCGGGAAAATTCACCACTTCGCCAATCGGGCTGTCGTTGACGTCAGGGGGGTAGAGCACTTCGAAGCGCGTTGCGGGAAGCGTTGCACGTACATGGTCGATGATCGCCGTACAGTATGCGCCCAACCGGTTGCGCAGGAATGCGAGTTCATCGGCATAGAGCGACGGGGACTCGTATTGATTTGCGATGCGGGCCATTGGCCTGCCAAAGAGAGCCTGGAATGCGGACATCGCATCGTGATCGTAGTAGGGCATGCCCGCGGCATTAGGGAAATACCAGTACTGCACTTCGCCCAATTGCAGATAGGGTACAAGACCCCCATCGGCCATCAGCGCGGCGGTCTCGCGATGAACTTCCTTCCAATAGTCCTCGCAAATGGGGGAGAAGTTGGTTTGAATTGCTGGCGTGTTCAACAGCACCGGGGCGTTGTCCCAATAGCGCTGCGCGAGGCCGGCCTCCACGCTTGGGTCGCCGTGGCGAAGCTCCGTACTGTAGGCCGAGACGCAATCGATGCCCGAAGCGGCGCAGGCTGCAAAGTAGGCACGATGCCAGTCGCGATAGGCGCGGTTCAGGCGTGGCGTGGCTTCGATATCAGTGATCCAGTCTCCATTCACGCCACCACTCAGCGTGGCTCCGCTGGTGGCTGCAACGAAGTCACCGCCGGCCGTCGTTGCCGCAATGGTGATCTTGTTGCCCTCAGTTCCCAGGCGCCGGGACAGGATCGTAAGCACTGCGCCGTTGGCTTGGGCTCTGATGGCGGTGGAACCGTCATTGATCCTCAGTGCAAAGGCAAGCGCGATGGAGGCAGCACTGTCGCCCACACGATTGATGTGTGAGAAGCCAGTGTCGAAGGTGGGGCCATAGTCCAGGTTGCCGATACGCAGTTCGGTGGTTTCTCCGAAGACTGGGTCACCAAAAAAGGTGACCGTGCCCTCGGCAAAGGTGTAGCCCTTGGGCTTCATCTGGTAGAACCACATGGCGCCTACATAGTGGTTCAGTCTTCCGCCAAAGCCCAGACGCAGCACCTGCGCCAGAGTGCGCTCGGGCGAGATCGTGAGACTGTGGTCTGTGTCCCAGTCTGTCGAGAGGCTAAGCTGCGGATGCCGGGGTAGTGGGTTGAAGGAGGTTTCGAGATGCGCGATCTCCAGGAAGTCAAAGTAGAACGCAGTGCCGTCCGCGGCCTTGCGGATACGAATCTCATGGTTCCCCTCGGGCATAGATTGCAGGCGGCGTCGGACGAGTGCGTCTTCTCCGGCCACGAAGAAGTTCTGCGTGATGGGCAGCTCACCGTTGATGGTGATGGCCACATCGCCCCCGGCGGCAAGGGCACGCGCGCCCAGCATCAAATCATGCGGTCGCGAATGGAAGTAGCGGCACACCACTTCGGCGTGGTCGTCAACTGTCCAATGGATGCTGCCGCCCGAGTAGTTCCCTTTGGAGAAACTCCATTGGCCGGTGTATTCGAGCGACGCGTTGTCGTCCTCAAAACGGCGGCTGCCTGCGCCGGCGAACGAGTACAGGCGTCCGCTGCCGCTTACCTGCCAGTTGTCCACTTCCACCAGGAACTCCTGGCGCGTGAAGGCTCCGGCGCTTACGGGTGCGGCGTAGGTCCAGCGCAGCTTGCGCACGTGCGCCCAGTCAATGGTTTCACCCGAGTCTCCCAGCAGGCTGGCGAATGGCAATTCCACGCGCCAGTGGTCCGGACTGGCGCCCTCACTCATCACCGCATAGGGAGCATTCCACGCGAGACTTCCCTGCCCCTTCACATAGCTGTAAATCCCCACTCGATTCCCATTGGCTCCGGGAGGCCGGTATCCGGACAGATCCGGGAGACCCACGTACCACAATTCAAGGGAGTTGCCACTGGCTGTCGCCTCAATTCCCGCGGGAAATGCGTTGAAGGCATCGGCGAGCGCTTGGACAACGCTTTCCGCGGTTTCGTTGGCGTAGGCTTGGTGCGTGCGATGCTCAGTGTGCCAGGAAAGGCCGATGTAGTCTCCCGTGGCTGGCGCGCCGGTGAGGGTGAATGTGCAATGCGCATGCGAGTAGCTGCCGCCAATTGCAGTTGCACGTGGCAGCAGAGAAACCTTGTGAAAATGCTGCTGGCCCTGGTGCTCTGTCCAAACGCGCAGTTTGTCCCATTCGACTGTGGGAAACAGGGAGGAATCCATGGGAATGCATTGGTGGCGGCGTTCGTCATAGCTGAGGGTGATGCCAGTGAGGTCCCCGTTTGGCAAGTTACGCCAAAGCGGATGGTCAATGGGATTGTCGCGGTTCCACTCAATCACGCACCAGTCGAACTGCTGCCGCCATTCGCCGCTTACGCGAAACGACTGAGGGGTCGCGGAGCTCATCGCCGCAATGGCGCTGGGCTGTTCAAAGTAGCACTGCAGATCCTGGTTCGGCTGCAAGAGATAGAAAGAATCCACGCGAGTCCTCCTGACTATAGGCGTATGCGGATGGAGAGATCTTTGCCAGGGATAGTGTTGCCGTAGTGCACAACGGAACGCACGTTCACCGTAAGCCGGGCGCCTGCCCGCAACGGTGGCAGCGTCACGCCGTTCACCACGTTCGAAAATGGCGCCCCCTGTGCGAACGTCAGCGAGCAATACACGTCGCCGTCCAGAAGCAGGTCGATCTCCACAGGCCCTCCGGTGGGCGGCGATTCGAGCGTCGCGAAAACGTCGCGGACGCTATGGTCGCGGTCAACAATCAACGGAACGGCCGCATCGTCCTCAATGGCGAGATAGCCCTCCACATACAGCGCGTACTGCCCCCCGTAGCCGGTGCGCAATCCGAAGTCTGTGAGTGGCGTGAAGTGAAGGAGGCCTTCGGGAGACGTGCCCACACTGTTGGTAAACACCAGGTTTGCCGCCGCCACGCGAGCATGTGGCAGATAGAAGGATTGCCGGAAGGCGCTACTGGCAGGGCTTCCGAAGAACTGCAGCGGCACCGCGAAGCTCATGCCCTGCATGCTTAGCGCGAAGAGCCGCTGGCCAGCCGGCTGTTCCGCCGCCACGGTGCCCAGTACACCACGTTCCACTGAGATTGCGTGGCCCGCGTTCACGGCTGACACACGCATAACCTCTCGTCCAAGCTGGAGATAGGCACCTTCAAAGACAGCCGGATCTTCCGTGAAACTTAGCTCGGTAGCCAACGCATCTGCGCCGCTCGCAAGCAGCGGAGTGGGATAGTCGCGCAGCTCATCGTAGTAGCAGACCTGCAGTGTGCCGCTCTGGATGGTAGTGGTGTTCGCCAGACTTTCAAACCCAATGCCGGAAAGCAGCAGGGTGCCCGCACCATCAGCTGCCAACGAGAAGAAGGGCTCGCCGGGAACCGCGGTATCCACGGGGAAGACACTGCCGCCGCCAATCTGCCAGCGCGTGACGACGGCTTGGTCGACGGGCGCCTCCAGATCAAGGGCATTCGCGGATACGCCAAGCAACTGCACTGTGGAACCAGCCAGGTTCGGAACTTCAAAGGCAGCCGGGCTTCCCGAGGTCTTCGTCCCCAATTGCCATGTGGGCTCCGCAATAGCGAAGATGCTGGTGATATCGGGCACAACCGTCCACGGTTCCACGAAGAGCGTGTTGGCGTTGTTGGAAAGCACCGTGCGCTGCTGCGCCTTGCCCTTGCCGTTGACGATCCACACCAGCTTCCCTTGGAACTGGTCCGGTTGCCAGTCCGCTGCGGAGTGAGTCACCCTCGCGGCGCCCGCGGCATCCACTGCAACGGCGGGATGCACTTCGGCCCGCCAGTAGAAATTCGCATGATGGAAATGCGGGTCTGGAGGCACCATCGGCTGATAGGTGAACCCAGTGTCGGTGAACGAGGTAGCACTCGCCGCCAGAGTGGCAATGGCATACAGCACACCAGGGCTTGTGCCTCGATAAACACGGATCTGCGCCGCTTCCGGAGGCGCGCTGAGAGAGGTGATCTGCACACCGTAGCCGGTGCCCACGGACGGAATCGACACAGCAACGGGGCTGGAAGTGGCGCTCTCCTCACCATCGGCATTGAGCGAACTGAAGCAATAGCTGTATGTTGTTCCTGCGGGCAATGTGCCGCCACCTGCCTGCACGTTCGCTGTTAGTGATGCAAGCGGCGGAGCAAGCGTGGCGGAGATGCGATTGGTGGGCGCCAGAAACCCGCACTGCAACGACACCCGATAGACGCCGTCGCTGACAATCTGCGCGACCTCAGCGACATCGAACTGAGAGCTCCCATCCGGCTGAACCAGAGCGCCCGCAAGAGAACGCGGTGTGCCATAAATTCCCGCCGGGTTGCGGTAGCGGTCAAGCCCCCCCAGCTCTTCAAGAATCGCATCGGCATACCAGGCATCCTCGTGCCACTGGGCCACAATCTGCGCACTTTCAAGGTTGGCAGCGGGCCGCACTCGCAACACGCGGAAGGGTTGCCTCTGCAGGCCGTGCCTCGCATAGGTAACGGTGATGAGGTCTCCTGGCCGGATGCCAATGCCGCGCAGCCCCGTTTCAAACTCCACGTAGCGGTTGCCGGCGGTGGCGCGCTTAAGTTGGGCATACACAGCGCGCGCGGCCTGATGGTAGGTGCTTAGCCCAAGGGCGCGACTGTTCGCGGCAATTTCCTGACGGGTGCGACGTATTTCGCGCGAATCGAACAGGGAAATGCGGTCGGCCTGAAACTCGTTCCAGACATCCTGAAACTCGGCATGAATCCGGTTCGGGCTATCGGCGGCTCCCCGGCTGAACATGCGGAACGAAGGTGCGCCGGACGCGCTACGCAGAATGCCGCCGCGAGCTGCCGTGCCGTCGCCAAACTCGTACACCGGCCAGCCGCCCTGCAAGCTCTGCGCCGCATTGCTAAGCTCGCTCTGGATGGGTTGCTGCAACGCCAACGTGGATTCAATCACCGCCTCCAGTCGCCCATCGAAGCGTTCGCGCAGGAACAGGAAGCTAGCTTCGCGAAGGCCTCGCAGGATCTCGCCCACGCTGCGCCGCTTCTGTATCACCAGATTGCACGAGAAGCGCGGCTGCGTCTGGGTAGTCCCGTTCCAGAGACCTGCCTGGATAGGCTCCGTACAATGCTGGGCGGCAGTGGCAAAACTAGGCAGGTGCAGTTCGTCGCGACGCCACCCGCTGCGCAACAGGATGTCGAGCAGCACCCATGCGGGATTATCAGTGAACACGCGTCCCGCTTCGCTGCCGTCAGCAGCTACGGTAAGCAGGCGCATTCCACGCAGCAGCACCTCAGTGCGCGGCTGGCTGGAGCCCTTTTGAATGGCGTTGGGAATCACCACCTCAATCGTCGCCATACTGCCGTGCGGGTCAGACTCCGTGTACACGCCATCGTTGTCTGGTTTTGGCAGGAAGCTGCCGTTGCGTGTACCGGACGCAATGATCCTGTGCCAGCCGCTCGCGGTCATGTTGCGGCCTTCGACAGCCGCGGGAATCTCCACACCGTTCACCACCACACGATCGATGCCGTCCACTTCGCCATCCGCCAGCAGGTAAAGCAGCCGCGTGAGATTGCCATCGTTGATGGAGTGGATTAGCGGGGGCGCCAGCCAGCCCCTGCCGTACACAAGCGGGGTCACATCATTCCCGCGCGCCTGGTTGGCCTGGACATCGGCAGCTTGAAGCGAGCGGCTTCCGTGCGTACGCACCAGAATGCTGGCGGGCAGAAAAGTGAAGCCGCCGAAGCGTCGCGTGGAACGGCTGGCCGCATCCGCGCTAAGCATGCCGCGTTGCGCACATTCTTCGCGGGTCCCGCGGCAACTCGTGAAGGGGGCTCCGCCGTCAAGGCTGCCCGTTCCGCCAATTATTTCGGGAGAGTAGCCGCAGCGGTAGAAAAGGGAGTGGCGGCTTTCATCACCACCAGTGGCCGCTTCCTGCCGGGTTTCCGCATCATAAGGAAAGTGCCACGGGCAACGGCGCTGGATGGGCGTTGCGGGCAGCTTCGCATGGAAGAGGGCGAAGCGGTTCTCGGCAGCCAGCACCACGCGCATCTCATCCACAAGCGAAGGCGCGTCGGCGATGCCACGAAATACCACCATCGGTTCGCCCACCGGCTGGTTACTATCCGGGCTGAGGAACACGAAACGCGCCAGCAGTTGCGCTCCGCGAAATCCATGGGCCTTCTCGATCTGCGCCATCAGGCCATCAGCGTTCGCGAGCGTCAGCCCGATGCGCGCATAGTAGCCAATGGCATCATCGCCGCCAAGCGAGTTTTCGTGCAGTTGCTGTGCCACCACACGCCGCGCGTAGGCATGGCCATCCAGTTCAAGGGATTCCGATGCGAAGCGCTCAACATGCCCGTCCCAGAATCGGAACTCGAAGCAAAGCACGGGTGTGGAGGCAACCACCGCCTCTTTCAGTGAATACAGACTGCTCATGGGATTTATCCAGCCAGAGGTGCGCCGATGCGCAGGTTCATTTGGTGACAGTTAGGCGCGAGGGTTGTGACGTGCAGTTCATCGTCAAGAAACCGAGCCTGCGTGAAGGCCCCGTTCGCCGTAGTGGTGCGCTTGTAAGCAGCAGGCGAAGTCTGGGTTTCCAGTTGAAGCGCGGAAGCCTCCGCAGCAGTGTTGCCTGGCAGGCGCAAGCCAACGTCGATCCCTTCGCCCGCTGGCCACCACAAACCGCCGAACCAATAGCGTCTCCAGGCTTGCGTCAAAGTCACGGGGTGTTGCTGCTCACCATGCACTGAGCGGAGGACCAGCGTTAGCGGCGCCGGCACTGCGGCCCTTGCGTAGACGCTCAGTAGCCAGTGGTAGTTGGTTGGCAGAGCGAGACTTTGCCAGAGTTCCGCGCTCTGGCCGGCTTGGGACTGCAACGCAAACGCTGCTTCCGCCGCGCTAGGCGCAGTTTCCGCGGCAGCCACTGACAAGCCCACTGACTTGCTCCAAACAGGTGCAAGCAGGTCCTCGCTCCGCGCCAGCAGGTTGCCCCCAGGGTCCAGAAAGACGAACTCGCCATGCGAGCCGCGCATCGCGCGATACAACGACTGGACCGACGCAAGTTCCGCGTCGTTTAGCCCGCGCAGGTGCAATGACCACTCAACGCGGCGGTCTCCATCGTCCGCACTGCGCAGATTGGTGACCGCATCGCCGGGGTGAACAACCGTGCGGTAGCTTACGGCCTTTCTGAGGGGATACTGCAGGGCCGAGCCTGGCCGAAGCTGTGGAAAGAAGACTGACATTCTGGTTATACCTCCGGGGTTGAAATGAAGAGCTCGCCCTGTAGCAGGTCGTCGCTCTGGTGAGTGATTGGCAGCACGTCCAGATCGAACCAGCAAGGCTCGTGCCATGCACCGGTCCAGGGGTCTTGAAAACGGAACGAAGTCGCTCGCCCTTTCAGGGACCCGAAGAACTCCGTCACCCGCCATGCGTCGGATTCGCTAAGGCGAGCCAGTTGAATGCGCCACCCGCGGCGGCTGCGCCCCGGACGGATGAAACGTTGCTCGCTGCCATCGACGGAACGCTGCACGGTAACGGCGTAGGCGAGTTCCAGCGAAGAAGGATACTGCGCCACCGCGTGGCAGCCAATTTGGGGAAAATCCGGCATAGCAATCAGTCCTCCCAGATCTCGTCACGCAATGAGTGGCTGCGGGTAAGCGCTTCGCGCACCGCGGTTGCGATGTCGTCGCGGTGGTCGGCAAAGGAACGAGCATCCATGGCATTAACCTGGATCAGCACCGCCGGCGATGCGTTCGCGCCCGGTTGCCGAAGGCCGTCACCAGCACCCGTGCCAGATCTTCCTGCGACCCGCGGTGCGCTGCCCGCAGGGTTGATATCGTGGCCCATGTCGAAATCAAGTGAAAGAGAATCGGGCGCTTCATAGAGAGAGTAGGGAACCGGGTCGCGCTCGCGGCGAAACAGCGAGATCAGACCCTGGGTGAGCAATCCCAACGGACCGTTCATCGCGTTGCCAATCACTGCGGACGGAATGTTCGCTCCGGGAATGAATGATTGAATCTGACTCTGGAGTGTAGCCCCGTCGCCTGCTCCGAGCAGTCCGGATAGCAGACTTCCCGCTAGTCGCCCGCCTGCTGTGATCGCGCTGGATGCGTCCCGAACTCCATCCAACGAGGCGTCCGATGACGTACCTGGCAGCAACCCTTCACCGACACTGGGCCATCCCGCAGGTCTGCTGCCGGATAGAGCAGCGCCACCACCAAGCAGGCGATCGAACTCGCGCGCCACTGTACGCAGTGATTCTGATAGCGTTTCCATAGTTCTTTCCTGTCGCGGGAGTTCCGCAATCAATCCTTTCCGGCGCGGTCACGCTCGGCGTGCTCTGCGTGCGAAGTCTGGCGCAATTGGTCAATCAGTTGGAATGCATCCACACTTTTCGCCCGGATTTGCGGGTCCAGCATGGAACCGCTGCGTCGCCACCAGCTATAGGCAACCAGCAGGGCAAAGCTCTGCGCGCTCACCAAGGGCTTAGGGCACTGGCCTAGCACTAAGCCACCGCGTGCCCATACGGGATGGTGTTCACTAGAGGCGTCGTAACCGAGGAACCCGCAGCGGCGCTCCATCTCGAGACCCGCTGCTCTGCATTGCTCGCACTTCCAGCCGGGTTCCCCTCGAAGGTGAAACCAGAAGGCGATGGTCAGTTTTTTCTTTCGGCTTCGCTGAGTTCGCACTCTTCGCGGATCCGGCTGATCACTTCGTGCACCAGCCTCTCGGGTCCCCGGTCGAACAATGCCCGGGCATCCGGAAGCTCGCCATCCACCATCAAGCCACTCACCCGAAGCAAGCCCCAGTCGAGGTACTCAAAGTCCATCCGCAAAAGCAACGCTTCCGCCTGTGCACGGTCATCAATGCGTTCTGATGCCTTTAGCGCCTCGAAGCGCGATGCGTGTCCGGCAAGCCGTTCGATCAGCGCGATGCGTCGCGCCACCGAGCATCTGCGCAGCACGAAGCGAACCCCAGGGTAGGTCTTGCTCGCCATCTCTGTCTCTGACGCATACAGCACCCCGTCGGGCGTCTCAGGCGAATGCCACGCTAATTTCATCATTCGATACTCCGTAGGCGAGGCTCTTTGGGTAACTCATCACCACGCGCGTCTCCGCATCCTTGAGTTCAGGAATCTCAGGAACAAAGCGCGGCACATGGATCCCCACGAGCTGGCCAGCCTGGTTGCCGAGCTGGATGGTGAGGTCAGTTTCCACGCGCGAACGCGAGAGCATATGCAGTTGGTTCACCGCGTCATCCTGCGCCGCGTAAAGCTGAAACTGCAAAGATAGCTCCCGAAGGTCCGCGCTATAGCAGGGCGCAAGCGCCATGCCGAACTCACGGTTTGTTGTGTCTGCGTTGTTCAGGAAGCGCAGGCTGAGATCAAGCAGGTAGTACTCGACATCACCAATGAACAGCCGGCCCACGTGACCCGGTACAAGCTGGAATGCCTGCGTTGGATTCGGAGGTTCCGCCGGAAAGCTTGTCAGCCCCGTGCTGCCTGGCGCAAATCCAGTCACCGAAGCAACCTCGCGCACCGTGCCGCGGAAGGACGCACCGTGAAAATCGCTGTTCAGCACGACGACCATCTCGTTCACCACACAACCCGCCAGCACGCGGTCAAGCGTGCCTGCTGGCGTCCAGTAGTTTCCCATCGTAAGAGGCTTGGGCTTGTCGCCGGGCCACATACTCACGGTCTTCCCCGTGACGCTGCCCGCCTGAACTCCCGCTCCCAAGGGTGCCGACAGGGTTATGGTCGTCGTATTGACAACTGACTTCACAAATCGCAGTTGCCCTTGGAAACGCACTGCCTGGCCCGCCTTCAAGCCATGCGCTGCGTTGAAGGCGACGGTCTGCCCGTTCACGCTCACCTCACTAACGGTCAGCCCATTCCCTGTGAGTCGCTCACCGCCGAGAGCGGCCTCCACCAGGTTCGCCACGCCGTCGGTGGGGGTCTGCGGATCGCGGGTGGCAAAGTAACAATCCAATTCAAAGCGGTTGTCCGTGCGCACTTCCGGGTGCGGTGCAAAGCGGGTGCGTGAGCCAGTCTTGTCCCGCCGTTCCGCGTGCCGCGAGCGCTCTGATACCTTCAGCTGCCGGAAGCTTAGCCGGTCACTGCCGGAAAGCGCACGCGCCTGGCCGTACTGCTGCTCCGTTGCGCCGTACAACCGTTCGTTTGTTGCATTGATAAAGCAACTCATGATTTCCTACTCCCTCCCTCCTCCATCGCCAGTTGAAAGCGCAGTTGCGCCACCTGCTGAAAGCCCTGTCCGCCGCGGTCCATCGGAGAGACGGCAAGTTCATAGCCGCCGGGGTAGCAGATCCCAGGCGCTAGCTGGCCCACATGGTTGTCGAGCACCAGCAGAATGGCATCGCAGATTGCAGTCAGCTGAGACGCAACCAGCTCCTGCCGGTCGTCTGCAGCTTCCACGGAAAGCAGCATGGCGCAGTGCCCCGCGAAGGGCATGAACTTCAGCCGCTGTGTATTCGCAAGCTTTTCCACCTGCACACGAATCCGCGGATCACACGAGAAGTCCTCGTCTGGCGCCACACCTCGCTTCAAGGGGAATCCGCGCACCACAAACCCGGCAACAGATTCCGCCAGCTCTGGCTGTTCTTCGGCCATCTGTTCCAGCTGAACTCCAATGCCACCCGGCCCGGAGAGCAAATCGACCACCGTCTTTATGGCCTTTTCAAGTACGTATCCCATTGCTAACCTCTCAGGAAGACCCGTTGCGGTTGCAGATAGAGCTCCGGCACTTGCTCATTCCCCCAGGGGCTGCCGGCCGCATTCCATGGCTGGGTCATTACCCATATCTGGCCGGGCGCCACTGGCAAGGCCGTTTGCCGCACCAGGCTTTCCGCGCTACGTCCAACGTATACATGCCAGCCAGCGGCGGATTGCGGTGCGCTCCCTGCCGCCACCATCATCGTGTTCGTGCCAATCGCGGCGAATGTGGTCATCGGGCTAAGCGCACTTTGCTTGTCGCTTGCCGATACCCACGCCGTCGCCACGTAGTAGTTGCCCGGCTCCTGCGCCCCTGCTGCTTCGGTGATCATTGGAACTCCGGCGCGCGGCAGCGGCTGTGTCACGATGGCGACACCTCGCTCGAGATAGGTCGCTTTAGCCTTCGTCGAGCGGTGGGCGTAGTGCACCTGCTTCGCCTTGAACCGCTCGTTCATCTGGTGCCCAAAGCACTCCAGATAGAACAGGTGCAAGGCATGGCACTGCAGCCACCAGCGCAAACCGTCCGTTACCACTACGTTTCGCAATCCGAAGCCTGTGGCTCCCGTCCCCGTGCTATCGATACTTGCGCGGCCAAGCTCATTCTCCAGCTCCCTGCGCACCTCGTCCACGGCAAGCCGCGTTTTCGTTTCGATGTCCACTCGCTCTTTGTCCGCCGTCTCCAGCAGATCGTTTTCGTAGGGAAGGAGGTCGCGAATCTCAATCAATCCAGCGTCGGTAATCAGCGCCATGCAGTTTCTTCCTTAGCTCCGGATGGTGGGCTTCGCCGGCGACTTGTCGCCTGCAAGCTGAATATCGGGTTCGTTCACCAGGGTGATGCGCAGACGGTTGCGCAGTTGATCTTCCTGCGCCGCGGCCCGCAGTGATTCTGCTTCGAGCTGGTACCCGAGAATCTCGTCGACTTCGGATTTGCGCGCTACGCCGTCAGCGATCATGCGCGCCGCCACCTCTACCGGCACTTCCGACACGCATCCCTCTTTGCCGCCATTGGGTGTGGCAAGGCTGGTCAGGTATACATACTGCCCTGAAAGGCCTTCCCGGATCTTCTTCACGTTTTCGTAGTAGTTGCGGAGATTCATGGTTTTCAGAAAAACGGGTCCAACACTCTGTTGGACCCGGATGATTTGTTACTTCGTTGCGTCCGCCAGGCGGCCCGCTGGTTGCTAGCTGCGCACCTGCACGCCGAAGCCATTCCGCAGAACGCCCTTGCCGTAGAGAACATCCACGGTGAACTGCTGCGAAAGCGTATCGGGCTTGTAGCTCATCACAACGCGCATGCCAAAGTTGCCGAACTCGGCATACTCGGCAATCGCACCCGTGCCCGGCAGCGGCCGCGGCAGACGGCGAATCACCAACCCAATGGCATCCCGTGAGAAGGCGATGTTCTGCGTGGTAACCGGAGTAACTCCGGTCTTCTTCACGAACTGCGAGCGGAAGACATAGAAGTCCTTGATCCGCCCAACTGAACCTTCCACCATTGTCTTCAGGCCCGCTTCGCCCACACTGCCGTACTCGCTGAAGCGCGGAATCTGGCGCATGGTGGAGTAGGTACCGGAATCCACCACCAGGTACTTGGGAGCGGTGGGCGGCACCTTGGCTTCAAACAGCCTTGTCTCCGCCGTATCGATCACTGCTTCCGTGATGGCCGTCCCACCAGTTCCCACCATCGCATTGGCGGTGAACTGTGAATACAGGCCCAGCAGGTCCCCTTCGATTCGCTCGGCAATCGCCACCAGCGCCGGCTGCATATAGAGCGACAACAGGTCAGGCACCGCAAGCACCTTGGTGATATCGGGAATCTGGAAGCTCGCTTCCACGTGCGTATCAAGCACGATCTGTGCATTGCCCAGGTTCGGGTTCTGCGATTGCACCACGCCGCCTTCAGCCAGGTTGTTGGCTGTCAGTACAGGCGGAATGGGCACATTCACCGTGTCGCCGGAGTTGGCCAGTGACGGTTCGAAATCCCGGTTTACCAGGTTCCCCATCACCAGATTCCCCATTAGCGCCGGCAGTGCGTCGGCGGCCACAAGCTTTACAATCGCCTGGGCCAGATTTGCTGAAGTAATTGCAGGCATTCCTGTTTCTTCTCCTCCATCGCTAACTCTTGAATGTTTGGGATGCCAGATTCGCAATGGCGGCATGCACCTGCCGTCGCTCCTCTTCGCTCATCCCCGGCCGGATTGCATCCAGATCGAAGCGCGCGCCCGTGGCGTCGCCTGCCATTCCGGAACTGCCCGATCCGCCCTTGATCCGCGGCGGCAAGAACTCAGGGTTCTCGTCCACGAATTTCTTCACGTAGTCCTGCAGCGCGACGTCACCATCGCGTCCGCGCACCACATAGTCGCCGTGCTCACTCTGGCGAATGTCATCCTTTATCACGCGAAAGGCGAGGTCCAGCTTTGTGACTCCTTGCTTCTGCAGTTCGTCTCGCACAGCTCCCGTCATCCGCGCCCGGGCCACTTCCAGCTCGCTCTCTCTCGTCTTCTGAAGCAGTTCGCGCACCTGCGACTCCAGTTGCTCGCGGCGCCGGCGTTCTTCCTGCAGTTCCGCCCGGTGAGCCGGTTCGGTCTCCTGCTGCTTGTGCCGCAGAAACTCTTGGATTGCTTCCTGCACAAGACCACGAATGTCCTGTCCCGCAAGCGCCTTTGCGCCCTCGTTCTCTTTTGGTTCACTCATTGTTGTCGCTACCTTCTCCCTCATCCAGCCAGTCGTTGATCTCGCTGGAAATTCGGTCCTTGATATCCTGTCGCACATCGCACAGGTACTTGTATGTCAGCCGCCGGTAGATCTGCCGGCGCAGCGTGTCTGACCGGATTCCAAAGCCAAGCAACTTCTTGGCATCATCGATCTCGTTTGTGAAATCCCCGATGTCGAACTCATCCAGGCCCGTCACGTTGATCTCCAGCTCGTCATTGCGCGCCCGGTCAATCCCGCGCAACACTCTCTTCGCGAAGTCCTTTACCGCATCCCCGTAACCGCGCAACACTTCCTGCGTCACGGTGAAGTCCCGCTGCTTGCTCAAGCCGGACTGACCGAAGTTCTGCGGTCCTCCTGCCTGGTTCAGCAGATAGCTCACTCGGTAGATCTCTTCCTTCAGCCGTTTCAGGTTCTCCGCCGCAATCTCGTACACCTTCCCCTGTGGTTCCGTCCATCCAAAGCGGTCGTCGGCTCCCAGCTTCAGGTAGTAGCTCTCGCCGATCACCTGTTGCCATTCGCGATCCGAATAGATCACTGGCATCGCAAACAGGCCCATCGAGATAGCCCACGCCTGTGCGTTCGACTTGTTGAAGTGTTCGAGTTGCAGCAGCGCAGCCTTGTTCATCAGCCACATGCCGTCGGAAACGGTGAGTTCAAACACCGGCACCTGGTTCAGCGCGGTGAACCCATGCGGCCCTTCCCCAATCAGTTCCGGCGTCTCCGTGCCGAACGCGCGAAACAGCTTGTACTGTTGCTTGCTGAAGTAGTACCAGCGGGTTTCCTTTTCCCATGCTGGATTCATGCCACCCCGGGGAACCAGACGCTCCTGCCGGAACACCACCCACTCGAACCGCCCTACTTCGTCGTAGGCCCAGTTCACCATCTGCTCGGGCGTGAAGCCGGTCAGATACGCCCGCGAAAAGCCTAGGGCGTCTTCCTCGGCCTGGTTGGATGCCCGGCCCGTCTGTCGCGGGAAGTCCACCAGCGTGTAGCTCCGCCCATACACCAGGGCGTGCGTGAACTGTTGCCGCAGGAAGTCCCCAAGTGCGGTTCCCTTGCGGTCGCAGTCCTCCAACAGTTGGCCGAAAAACACCTTTCCCCGGTCTTTACCGCTCTCGTAGGTAACGATGGGTTCGCGTCGGAACAGAGTCGCTGCATACCAGTCGACGATCGATCCGATATAGTTCTCGTAGAAAACCCTCGACAACCGTTCCTCGTACACCTCCTGCGGTTCACGCAACCGCCGCGAAAGGTATTCTCCGGCGTTGCGTTTCAGTGTCTCTCCGCCGTGATAGAGGTGATGGTAGGTGCGATACATCGCCTGATTGCGTACGTAATCCGGGTGTGGCCGCAACACAAATTCCTGGTTCATATCCAGTTGCTCTCGCTTCCTCCGTTCTTTCGCCGCCAGGGCGCACCCCGGCCTTGCCACTCCCGGCCACGGTTGCCGGAGGGTCTGCTCAGTTCACTTGGATCCTCGAAGAATTGCCGGACTAGAATAGTCCCGGGCCCCTAACAGGAGCCTGGCGTTCCCCAATCTGCTGCTTCACCCCGAACTCCTGCCATACCAGATATCCCAAGGCATCAGAAATGTGGGTGCGGTTTGCGTCGCTCGCCTTGTCCACCCTCACACCGTCCTCCTGATACTGCACCTGCTCGAGGTCAGCAATCAGCCAATGGCATCGCGGGTCGATCTGTATTCGCACCTGCGCGTCGGCGCTCTTCAGCATGTTGTTCACCAGCCGGATCCGGTCATTCACTGGGGGATTCGACTTCTTCACGCGCGAGTGCACCCACTTCCACTTGTCGTTCCCTAGCTCTGCCAGCAGTTGCTTGTAGTTGCTCGGGCCATTGGTGTGCTGCGCCGATCCGGTGGCATCGCCATAGATCACCAGTCCGTGCGCTTTCTGCCCGTACTTGTCATTCATCTCCCTCGCCATTTCCACCGTCTCTGCCCTGATCAGCACAAGCTCGTCGAGCACATGGATCGAGTTCCCTACTCGCTGGCATATCAGCGTGCAGAATGGACTCACGTTGAAGTCCAGCGTCCATAGCAGCGGCAGTGAGAATATCCTTTCCAACGGCTTGATGTTCGTCTCCCGGTTGAACGACGAATACACCTGCCTGCCGTTACTTAGCACATACTCGCCTAGTACCTCCTGCCGGTAGAACGCATCGGAATACGTGCTCTTCAGCCGTTCATAGAACTGCGGGTCCGCCGCCAGCACGTGCCGGTTCTCGCTCGGCTTGGCCAGCACCACCTCGTAGTCCTTTGCCTCGCTGGCAAGGAAACGGCGGTGTACCCAGTCAGTCCCTTTGGGAGTCCATACTCCAAACCCGCAAGGCCGCCTTGCCTTTGGTTCGCGCAAACGGCCTTCCAGCCTTAACCATGCTTCCTCTTTGCAGTAGGTAAGCTCGTCCACTCCAAACCACGCCAGGTTGGTGCCCCGCAACCGTTCATATTCATCCAGAGACCGCAGCAACACCCTCGACTTGCACTGCGGCAAGTCGATATAGTTCTCGCTCCTGTGCCACTCATAAGGAATCTCGTTTTCTTCCAGAACCCCAAGCAACGCCCGCCGTGTCGCGTCTCGCAACATCGGATAGGTAGGGGCGCCCAATAGCCCCATACAGCCTGGATTCTGGTAAGCCAGCCGAATCGCCTCGTGGCATAGAGCCGCACTCTTTCCAGACCCGATCGGACCCGAAAACCCCTTGAACCGGGTTTTCACATTATGAAACCGCCGCTGTGAATACAGTGGCTCGTACGCGATCAATTGCAGGCATTTTCCTGCTCTGATGATTCTTCCCACCGCACGATAATCTCCTTTTCCGCGGGCGTATTCGTCCGCCGCCGTTCGTCAATCAAGCACATCAATTTCAGATAGTCACTGAGACTCACTTTCTTAAGATCTGAGGCATCATTCATCAGCGTTGCCTCCGTCTTAACTCGCAGATTCTCCAGAAACGAATCGATATCTTCAGCGCTCATACCTAAGTCCCTCCGCTCGATATCCGCATCCGCCCCGGTGCCTATCCTGGCTTCACGATTTCTTGTCATGCTTCGCCCTGCAACAGCATCATCCGCATATCGTCCTTAGCGGCAATCTCACACCGTTAGTCGCCGCCGCGAGGCATGCCGCCGCGCCGCAGCTCACTTCGCCCCAATCATACGCATCCATTTTGCAAACATTACCTGCCACGTGTGACAAATGATTGATAACGAACTACTTATTTTTTTTAACCCGCCGTGAACATACCTGGGCGTCCGCAAAACTTCGTGGATTTCCGGGTCGCGTCCAGTGAATCCATCTTGTCCGCACCCTATCCTGGCCATTGGATGTAGGCATGAACAGCGCGAGAGGGGCACTTTGATGCGGATGAGCGACAGTCATATTGGCAGGTGTGATGGAGGAGGCGGCACTTCTCCCGGCCACAGGTTGCGGCAGGGCAGATGATGCGGCGGAGGGCGCCCGAACAGTCAGAATGGAAGTGGATCAGGCTAGCACCAACCCTCCAGTTGTTGCTAAGCTCGTTGCGATAGCCGCCAGAAAGCTGTCAGAGTCAGGAAACGGGACACCTACTTTCACTTCCAGCGACACAAGTACAGTAGACCTCGGCTGTTGTCCAGATATCTACGACGTCACCAGTTCTCTGAGAGAATCACATGTCCGTGTTTATCAGCCACTCGTTCGAGAATCTGCCCGAGTTCGAGAATGTGACTGACGCCCTTGATCTTCGGAGCGTGCCGTTCTGGAACCCTGCTGAAATACGGCCCGGCGCGTCTTTGCGCGAACAACTTCGGGCTGCTGTAGAACGGTGTGGTCTTTGCATCTTCATCGCTACTCGAAAGTCCATCGGATCAAGCTGGTGCGGCGCGGAGTTGGGTGCGTTTTGGGGTGCAGGCAAGCCCATCATCGTATACCTTGCAGAAGCTTCGCTAACTGACGACGAACTCCCGCAGATTGTTCAAGGCGATGTCTGGGAAAGGCGGATCTCAAAGATCGCCGAACGTGCAAAGGAGATACTGGCCCAATCAACAAGCGATGGCAGTGCCGGCCAGGTGAAGCGCAGCTCCTCCGTGACGCAGCTTACCGTTGAGCAACTGGAGAAGATGATTGCTGGTGCGGTCTCGCTGGCCGCTGCAACCGCTAAGGATAAGGGAAGCTCCTCAAGCTTTGAAGAAGTTGGCTCTGCGGCAAGAAGCGCCGCTGGCAAAGTCCTTGCGGGTTTTCAAGCGTCCGAATCAGCGAGAAATGGTTCATGCGACGACTGGCGCAACCGAATTCTTTGGGTGGACGACCGGCCTCAAAACAACGTCTATGAGCGCAAAGCAATGGAGTCTATGGGCCTTCAGTTTACCCTTGCCGAATCCACCGACGAGGCGATGCAGATCCTCTCGACCAACCGCTTCGCCGCCATCATTTCCGACATGGGCAGGAAAGAGGGCCCCAGGGAGGGCTACGTATTGCTTGAAGCGGTGCGGATGGAAGACAAGACAACACCATTCTTCATCTATGCTGGCTCAGGCTCTCCGCAGAATCGCAGAGAGGCCGCACTGAGAGGTGCTCAGGGATGCACGAACTTCGCGGAAGAACTGATTGAGATGGTCACGCGATCCCTTCCAAGGGGGCCTGATCTGCGTGGCCCATCCTCCAACGAAGACGAAGCTGGACACTAGCCTTTCATGCGGCGGTAGCGTTCTGCGGTGCTGTGCGGAGGAAGATATCCTGGCGGGGCGCACTCGTCGCCTGCGTTCACCGTCTTCTGGCAGCGAACTAAGCTTCGATGCCCGCGCTGCGCAGGGCGGCTGCCGTCGTGTGGTAGCCCATACGCACTCCCTCTTCGAGAGGCATTTCCTTGATGCCCCGGCCCAGCACTTCCGGGCTCACTCCGTCTTCGTAGCCGATCTTGCGTAGCGTGGAGAAGATCCCCTTCAGGTCAATAACCCCTTCGCCGCAGAAGAGCCGCTCGTTGTCGCGGATCTGCTCTGGTGGCAGCTTCGGGGCATCGTTGGCATGCACATGCACAATGCGGTGCTTGCCCGCCTTCTCAATGTCGGCCAAGCTGTCGCCGGCATGATGCCAGTGCCACGTGTCGAAGAGGATCCCTACGTTTGGGCCGCATTCGCCGGCCAACGTCAGAAACTCCGCCATGTTGTGGGCGAACACGTGCGGCTTCGAGGTGCGGAGGTGCAGCGGCCCCAGGTATTCGAGGCCAAAGCGGATGTTATGGTCTGCCAGCACCTTGGCGATGGCGCCGAAGCGATAGGTGAAGAGCTTCCAGATCTCTGCCTTCGGCTGATCGTAGGACGCCAGCACCCAGGTGACCATGCGCGGGCAATCGATGGCCGCAATGAACTTCGCGGCTTCCGGAAGCTGCTTCAGTGTGTCCTGGAACTTGGCATCGTCTTCCCTGAAGTTTACGGGGCAGCCCACCACGGACGCGCGCAAGGCCTTGCCGGCAAGCAGGTCGCGCGTAGCTTCGATACCATCCTTCATTGCCGGGCCAAGGTCGACATCCACGCCTGGGTATCCGTGATAATGAGCGAGCGCACAGAAATCAGGCCAGTTCACCTGCTTGCCCGTCACTAAAGAACGGTTGAGGGAAAGGTACATAGCGCCTCCGGATTCGCCCATGGGTCGCGTGCCGCGGCTGCGACCGACCCTGGCAAATGGTGCCTCTGATTCTATCGCGGCTTCTGCTGCCGCAGGACTCGACCTTACGCCCGGTTTGGCGTGAAGCGGGCGAAGCCGCTGCCGCCCGTGGCAGAACACAACCGCGCCCCAATGCCGCTACAGTAGTGGCATGCCTGTGAATCTGAACGGAAAGTCGGCCCTGGTGACCGGCGCTGCCCATGGCATTGGACTTGCCATCGCGCGGGAACTCGCAGCCCGCGGTGCATCCGTGTGGGTGCTCGACCTGGAACGTGAGCGCCCCGCGGAGATTGCCGCCACTATCGGGGCAGCTGGCGTGGCCGCCGATGTAACAGACCGCGAGTCACTCGGACAGGCATTTTCCGTACTGCCCGCACTCGACATCGTGGTCGCCAACGCCGGCACCGCCATCGTCGCCCCCCTGGAGGAAACCACAGCCTCCGTATGGGACCGCACCATCGCGCTGAACCTCAGTGGATTGTTTCACACCGTACAGTTGGCGGCGGCAAGCATGAAACCGCGGCGGAGCGGCGCCATCGTCTTGATGGCCTCCACAAACTCCTATGATGGCGAGCCGCATCTCAGCGCCTATAATGCAAGCAAGGCGGGCGTCCTGGGTATCCTGCACACTGCGGCAAACGAGCTCGGCCCGTGGCAGATTCGCGTGAATGCCGTTAACCCGGGCCTTATCCGCACACGACTGACGCAGGCAGCCTTCGATAACGAAGGCGTACTCAAGGACTACTTTCGCCACGTACCCCTCGGGCGCGGCGGCCAACCGGAGGAGGTAGCGCGCGCGGTCGCCTTCCTGGCCTCTGAAGAAGCCTCCTTCATCACCGGCGCCACCTTGCTGGTGGATGGGGGCCAGATGGCCGGGAAGTTCGGCACCTGGAGCGAGGAGACCGCTAGCTTCCAAACCGACCACTGGCGGCTCCGCTGACGACTCCAGGTAGCTCCATCCGGAGGCCGCAGCCCCGGTGCAGACGCCCGGTTTCTGGCTCCCGGTAGCATCGTGTCCGAAATTGCGATACGATTGCCGCGAGGATTCTTCATGCAACGCCGAAACTTCCTGCAAACCGCAACCGCTTTCACTATTCTTCCCGCTGGCCTGCTGCGCGGCCAGACCGCTCCCAGCAACCGGCTAAATGTTGCCTTGATTGGCGTATGGGGCAGGGGCACCGCTCACTACCCCAGCCTGCGCAACGAGAATGTCGTTGCCCTCTGCGATGTCTACGAACCCCGCACGCGACAAGCCCTGGCCATGTTTCCCAAGGCCAAGACCTATACGGACTGGCGGAAGATGCTCGACCAGAAGGATGTGGAAGCTGTCGTGATTTGCACGGCTGACCAGCACCACGCCTTCATCGCCAACTGGGCCATCAATCGCGGCATGCACGTTTTCTGCGAAAAGCCCTTGGGCATGACGGTGGAGGAAGCCCGGATCGTCCGCGCCAACTACCTGAAGAACCGCGGCAAAGTGGCCACGCAACACGGAACGCAGCGGCACGCGTACCCGAACTTCGAGCGTGTACGTGAGCTGATTCTTGACGGCGCCATCGGCGAATTGAAGCGCGTCCATAGCTGGGACGCCCGCGAATTACCCCGACCGGGTTATCCCAAGGGCGAAGGTGCGCCTCCAGCGGGGCTCGACTTCGAGCAATGGATTGGCCCATCCCCCGTACACCCGTATTCGCCGCAGTATTTCGGAGGCACGTCGGGCCTGAATTGCCTGTTCTGGAACATGTACCGTGACTTCGGCGTGGGCCAGATGGGTGACATGGGCGCGCACACCATGGACCTCGCTTGGAACGTGATCGATGCGGGTGCTCCTTCCAGTATCGACGTGGACCACGAGGTGAGCGACAAGTACAATCCGGATATCTGCCCGGTGAAGCTGAAAGTGAGCTTCCAGCATCCGGCCAATGCGTGGCGCGGACCGGTGGAACTTGTGTGGTATCAGGGCGGCCTGAAACCGGAAGCCCCGCGCGGTTACATCGACCTCTCCCGTGTCGGCAATGGCGCCATCTACGAGGGCACCAAGGGAGCGATTTTCGCTGACTTCACCTCGCGCATCCTGCTCCCGAACAACGACGATGGCGACTTTACCTACTACTCGCGCCGAGCCCAGAAAGACCTGCTGCCCCTGGTGGCCGGCAAGGGAATGCCCACCCAGACCGCTTCAGCGCCCGGGCCGCGCCGGCAGGGTGGTGGACGCCCCGCGGAACGTCCTCTTCCCCCAGGCTTGAGAGCTTGGCCGAGCGCGCAACCGCTGGCCAGCGGCTTCCCTGAAGTGTTGCTGATGGAAAACGGCTTGCCCCCGGCGCTGGGCTTGCCCAACGACGACGTAAACGCCTACGCCGCGGCGAAGAAGGAAGGGCGTGAGCCGAACAGCCGCATTGACCCCTTCCAGACCGAGTGGCTAGATGCCTGCAAGGGCAAGAACGACGGCCTTAAGCACGGCACCAGCATGAAGACCCACTGCGACTTCGACTACTCCGGCACGATGATCGAGCAGATGATGCTCGGGCTCGTGGCGCACCGCGTGGGCAAGAAGCTGGATTACGACGGCGCGACGGGCCGCGTCACCAACTCACAGGAAGCCAATAGCTACCTCTCTCGCGAATACCGCAAAGGCTGGACTCTGAACGGATAACCGCGCACTGGCGGACGAACGAATGGCGCTGTTCCACCTCGCGGAACAGCGCCATTTTTATTGCGGGCGCCATGGTGCTCCGGGAGCGCCCAGGCTGATGAGATTGGCGAAGATGCGGGCCGCCCCCGGCACCGCGAACGGCAGTTGGCGATACCAGGCAAGCGAGCAGTAAATATACATCCCTTTGCCGTGACGCGCTTCCAGCCAGATTCCCCTCTGCGGATCCTGGCCGCGATCATGCATCTCCACTAACGGAGTGTATTCAGGCGCCCAGCTAACCAAGTGTTTGGAGCCGCGTTGTTCCACCCAGCCATCAAAGTCGGCAAGGGTAATGCGGTTGGGCATCTGGAACACGGGCGCGTCCGGCGCCAGCAACTTCACGGGCGAATCCTCTTCGCTTACCTCCTCCGCACGCCGCCCCATCTGGTAAGGGTAGGGGCCAAAATTGTTGTCATATTCCGGCGTGTTGTACTGCACCACCAGCACGCCGCCCTGCTTCACGTAATCGAGCAGCCGCTGGTTGTACGTGAGCACGTCCTTGCGGACGGCATAGGCGCGGATGCCCATCACAATGGTGTGGTAGCGCGAGAGGTCCGCGCTGGCGAGCGATGAGGTGTCGAGCATCTCCACGCTGGCGCCGAGTTGCTCAATCCCCGCCGCCACCAAGTCTCCCGCTCCCATGATGTAACCCACCTTCAGGTTGGGCGCGATCTTCGCATCTACCAGGGCAATTTCATGCGTGGCGGGCCTTTCGTAGTACACCACCTCATAGCCAGGCTGGGTGACGGGCTGGAAGGTATGACGATACTCCTTGCCGTTCGCGGCGGCGACTGCCGCCACCGTCACGCGTCCGCCACGCAACTCCGCGGGGGGAACAATTCGAAACGCTGCGCCTACCGCTTCCCCTTCCTTCTCCATCGCAAAGGTCTGCGTCTGGGGTTCGCTGCGCCATCCTTGCGGCAATTCCAGGCGCACCGTGCCCGCTATGGCGGCGCTACCCACATTGCGAAGTTCGACGTTCAGTGCGTAGGCGTCCTTCGACAATGGCAGGATACCGGCCTCGGTCTCCGTGCGCAGTGATAGCGATGGACCCACACTGAGCGCCTTGCGATACTGCAAGCCCTTCTCATCCACCTGGCTCACCAGCACGGGCTGCCGGGCGTAGATCCGCACTCCCTGGAACTCAAACATCACCAGCGCATGCACCGGAGCATCGGGTAAGGGCTGGCCAAACTCTGCGTCACTCGCGTAGCGGTAGAAGGTTTCCTTCACGGAGTCACGCTTCCAAAAGGCGCTGGTGGGGCGGGCATCGGCCGGTACAGTCACCTGGAACCTGCCATCGCCCTCGTCTTCCACCTGCCAGCCAGCGGGTGTTTGCAACTCGATGCCCAGCAGTTGGATTCCTTGCTCCAGACGCTGATGGAGGGTTACCGCAACGGGAAATCGCTGGCCGGGTGTGGCCACGGCGAAGGTGACCGCGGGCACGAACATCGCCATCTGTCCGGTGGGCGCCGAGGCGGGGCGCACCAGCGCTTCCACTTCCAGCCCCAGGGAGAGCAACAACGCCTTCTCGATCTGCGCCTCTTTCACCGATAGGTCGCGGTCATCGCCTGAGCGGCGCATCCGGCGCACTTCGGCAAGGGCGGCTGCCAGCGCGGGGGCGGAACGTTCAGGATGCTGGCCATCAAAGCGCCGCATCGCTTCGTCAATGTGCGCCTGCAGTGCCGGGTAGGCACTCATCGAGAGATCGATGCCCTCAAGGAAACCTCCCTCGCGCTCATCGTCGGCGGCAGGGGGATCCGTGCGCAGGTAGTAGGTGGCCAGGGAGCCGGGCCCCATAATCACCGTGCCGATGCTCTGCGAACGCTGCTGGCGCAAGCCCTCGCGCCCGATCTGCGCATAGCTCTGGCCCAGCATGGGGTCGAAGATGCCGGTCTCGGACTTCACCGTCCAGGGGTCGAGCTGGCTCCGGTTGTTGGCGTAGTGCTTTAGCGCTTTCCACGTGCGCGAACCGGCAGCCAGTTGTTCGGGGTACCTCTCTGGGTCGGCGGCAGCGGCATACGCTTTGGGCGAAACGATTCCCGAAGCCGTATGGTTACCATGGCCATCTCGTGCGGTACCTTGCCAGCGGGAGATGATCACGTGCGGCCGCTCCTCGCGGATCACGCGCACCACGTCCGCAATCACTTCGTCCTCGTTCCACTGGCTCCAGCACTCCTCGATAGTCTTCGAGTATCCGTAGTCCACGGCCCGCGTGAATCTTAGCCGTGCTCCGTAATACTGCGCGCCGCGCCGCAGTTCTACGCTACGCAGCAAGCCCAGGCGGTCAAATGCGTCGTCGGTGACTATGTTCGCGCCCGATTCCCCGCGGGTAAGCGAAAGCAGCACCACTTCCGCGCCCAGGCCGCGACTGAGATGCGCGATTGTAGCGCCGTCTTCATCATCCGGATGGGCCACGATGTAAAGGATCCTGGCGCGCGTCTGCAGCTTCCGCAACTGCTGCAGCAAACCCGCCGAGCCCTTGTCGTAAGGAAGCGGCTCCAGCCACCCATAAGACGGAACCACGCACATGAAACAAAGCAGCAGACTTGCCAACCAGCGCATGTTATCGAGAATAGCGCAGGGCAACACTTCGGACTTCTGGCAAGGAATCGGTTGCCAGGATCGTACAGTACTTTACGATCCTGAATGGGGTGAACGGATCAGAATTCCTCAGACGTCTGTACCGTTATGCCACGACCGTCAATTGGCTTTTCGATTCGTCCCGGCCAAGGAGAAGGGCAGCCAAGGGATGGTGGTTCTGGATGAACGGTTCACTGTAATCAAAGAGCGCAAGAAGGAGATCGGAACGGGCTCCTGCGCGCGAGGTTGCGAGCACTGCAAGTGAACAAACAGGATTTCTGAGGAGCTGGTGATGACAGGCACATTCTGCTATCCCGCAGTGTTTCGACTGCAGGCTGACAGTCGCCTGCTGGATTCCTTCCCGGACTCCCCGGCAGCCCGCACCAATGGTGCGACGGTCCAGGAGGCAATGGAAGAAGCAATCGATTGCCTGGCAGCATCATCGCTTATGTGATTGCGGAGCGTCTCCCGATTCCTCATCCCTCGACACTGAAGCGCGGGCAGCGCCAAGTCCCGGTTCCATTTTGGATTGCCGGTAAGCCCGCACCCTATACGGCCCTTCGTGACAGCGAGACCTCCAATAGCGAGCCAGCACGGCGACTGAGCGTTCGAGAGAACGTGTTACGTCGCATGCTTGATCAGGATCACGAGACCAGCTTCGAGAAGATTCAGACGGCACTGCTAGCCCTTGGAAAGCGAGCGATCGTCACCATGGAAGATGCGCCTGGAGGTCTACTGAGAAGCAGGTTGCCTCCCGCAGTGTCAAACAGCGGTTGCCGCCCATCGCTGCGCACTCCATGCCCCGCGCTACACTACAGGCAAGGCTTCCTGTGTCGGAACTGCCAGAATCCAGCCCACACCATGAAACTGCGCGAGGCGATTGAAAAGAAACTCGAGACCACTCTGCCAATTCCGCTGCCTATCCCGTGGAAGATGACGAGGCGAGATCTTGCCGAGTATGTGGTTTCGCTCCCTGAACGAGTCGTGCGCTCCGCTACGGCGCTGGGAGCGGGAATCGTGCGCGAGGTGGGCGAGACTACACTCCCCAGCACCATCCGCCGCACACAACTCTACCGCAGTATGGTGGACCTTACTCTACGCTTTCTGATCGAGGATGTCGGGCAGGTGAAGGGCGTGTTCCCAGTGGACGGCCGCCTGAGTGAGGACTTCCTGTTGCGCCGCACCGCCGGCAATGGAATTGAGGCAATCGGGCTGCTCACTTTCCGTGCCTCGCCCGTATGGGTGTTTGCCGCCATCGCCGACATCACCGGCGCGGGCAAGACACTCATTCGCGAAATCGCGGATGCCTTGCAGAAGGATGGACTGATTGAAAGCACCTCGGGAATCGATGACGTAGATACCCTCCTGCATCGGTTGGAACGAGGTTCCGGGCGCCTGGCGGAGACCTTCAACACTCCTCCACTGGACGTGGCCACGTTGCGCGAGGAACTGCGCCAGATTCGCCACGAATTCACGCACATCCCCAAGTCAAACCTTCCTGACCCGGAAACCGTGATTGCCCGCTGGCACGAGATCACCAATGAGGCTAAGGCGCAGAACCGGACGGTGTTTCAGATCTCCGCGCTGATCGCGTTTTCCGCCGTCAGCCAGATTCCTGAGAATGTGCGGTGGCTGGGCCGGTCAGCCAAACTTGCGGCAGCCAAAGCGGGGCATGTGTTCGCCATGCCAATCCTGAACCATTACTCAGATACGCTTCGGGCCATCCACAAGACAGGTTTTCTTCCTTACTGGATTCAGGAGTTTCGGCCCTACATTCGCGGGGCTCTGGAGCAGTTCTCCACGGAGCACGACAGTCTCACACAACGATTCCTGCATCGGAACGACCCGAAGGAAGAGTAACGGCCATTCCCACCGCATTGGCGTAACGGCCAGCGGGGCGCCGTAATTTGGGGCGATCCGCAAGGTGCTTCGCGTGGACATGCGTCGTATCGCGGGTCCAACCGGCGCCCCAGCGCTTCCCGGCGAAACCCATTGAACACCTCGCCGTCTATAAGCAGTGTAGGCGTGTTCCGGCTACCGTGTACTTCCAACGGGTCGTCGCGAGCGTCATAGCCTTCACTCACGTCCAGCTCCTGGTAGTTGAGTTCATGCTTGGCCAGAATGACTTCCGCAGGGTTTGCGCGCCGAGGTAAGCCCGACGGTGGGGTTGCGTGTGGAGGATAATGTAAGGTTTGGGGTCAGCCATCAACGCTCCGCTAAGCCATGTTTTCGTGAAGATGCCATGTTTTCGTGATCATGATTGTCTTGCATGGCCTGCGGTGCGCATCAGCGGAGTGGGATGGCAGTCGCTCTCCCGAATTCATTGAGCGCCCCGCCCACCAGTATTTTCGGTCCCGTTGTCACGCCGGGACCGGTTTTTTGATCAAAGGAACGGAATGAAGACCGCTCGTATTCTCCTGTTTGGCCTCTCTCTTGCCACGGCACTCGCAAGCTTTGCACAGCCCGCGCCGGTTTCGGCGCCTGTGGATGAAGATGCTGTGGTGGCAACCCTCGACGGACGTCCGGTGACGGTGCGCGAAGTGCGGGCGTTTCTGAACACCATGCCGCAGCAGAATCGTGGCGCCGCCCTGCAGAATGCGGAGGATTTCATCCGGCAGTATGCGCTCATGAGCAAGCTCGCCAGGGTCGCCGAGGAACACAATCTCGACCAGGAGAGCCCCTTCCGCGAGCAGATTGAGTACAACCGCCGGATGATTCTCTCCACGGCCGGCCTCAACCGGCTGAGCCAGGAGGTGCTGGTCACCGACGACGAAACGCGGTCCTTCTACGACGCCCACGTGGACGACTACACTAAGGTGCGCGTGAAGGTGATCTATCTGCCATTTCTAAACACCCCTCCGAAAGAGGGCGAAACCAGAGTTTCGCTTACGGAAAGCGAGGCGCTAACGCTCGCCCAGCAACTGGTAAAGGACATCCGCGCGGGAGCAGACTTTGTGGAGTTGGTGAAGAAGCACTCCAAGGATGAGGGCAGCGCCAAACGCGACGGCGATTTCGCTACCTTCTCTAGACGTGACAACATCCCGGCTGACGTGAAGAGTGCCGTTTTTGTGCTGGAACAGGGCGCGGTGAGCGACCCCGTTCGCCAGGCCAATGGCTTCTACATCTTTCGTATTGAGGAAAAGATCGTCCAGCCGTATACCGAGGTGGCGGGTTCCATCAATGATCGTGTGCATGACGAAAAGTTTCGGAAGGTTATGGACAACCTCAGGGACTCCATTGACATCCAAGGGTTGAAGCCGGAGTTGCTCAAACCCTGAATACGTGCTGAAGATTGCGCCGGCACAACGGAAGCAGGAAAGAAGCGGGGGAGAATCTTCTTGATTACACGAAAGCAGTTTTTGATGTCGATGGCCGCCGCAGGCGCGGTTGCAGCGGGCTTCACCTCCTGTACCGGGGGTGGCGGAAGCGCGCCAGCTACGCTGAAGGCGGAAGCGGATCGCAACGAGGCCCCGGACTTTTCCCTGGTGGATGCCGGCGGCCAGACGGTGAAGCTTTCAGAGTTGAAGGGCAAGGTGGTGCTGCTGAATTTCTGGGCCACCTGGTGCGCCCCCTGCCGCATTGAGATTCCCTGGTTCGTCGACATGGAGCGCGAATTCAAAGACCAAGGCTTCGCCGTAGTTGGAGTCTCCATGGATGAGGACGGCTGGGAAGTGGTGAAGCCCTTCATCAGCGACATGAAGGTGAACTACCGCATGGTGCTCGGCACCGAAGAACTCGCGCAGCTCTACAGCGGCGTACAGGCGCTTCCGACCAGCTTCGTGATCGACCGCAACGGGCGCATTGCCAGTACCCACATGGGCATCGTCAGCCGCAGCGTGTTTGAGGAGGAAATCCGTGCATTGCTACAGAACAAAGGCACGTCTGGCGGCGCTTAGCTTTCTGCTGGCGGCGACCCTTTCTGCGCAAACCGCCAACGCGGTGGAAGCTACCGTGAAGGGACCGGTGACCGTCCGGCGAGGAGAAGACCTCCAGGTACCCGTGGATGTGCGAGTCAAGAAGGGTCTCCACATCAACAGCCACCAGCCGGAGGATAAGTACTACATTCCGCTGCGCATCACTTGGGACAGCTCACTCGCGGAAGCCAGGGGCACTCAGTTTCCTGAGCCCTCCCGCCAGCAGTTCGCCTTCTCTGAAGGCAAGGCTCTGTCGGTATTCGATGGCGCTTTCCAGTTCCAACAGCACTTCCACGTAAAGCCGAATGCCACACGCGGATTTGGAGCCATCACCGGCAAGCTTACCTATCAGGCTTGCAACGACAAGGAATGCTTCCCGCCGTCCACTGCCCCGGTGCGAGTCACCTTGGACGTCCGTTAGGTGAATCCAGTGCGGCGGCTCCTTATCCGGCCCGGTGCCATCGGAGATTGCCTCTGCGCGCTACCCGCGCTTTACCTGCTACAGGGCGACTACACCGAGATCTGGACCAGTGGCGCCATTGCCCCGTTGGTAGGTTTCGGTAATCGCGTACAGTCCCTGGCCGGCACCGGTTTCTCCCTCCTGGGTGTGGACGGCGCGCACCCTCCCGGTGAATTGCTCGAACGGCTGGCGGGCTTCGATGAGATCCTCAGCTGGACGGGACACAACCAACCTCTGCTGCGGGAGCGCGCGGCCAAACTGCAGCTTCCGATTCACTTCTTCCCCGCACTGCCAGAGCCCGGCGATACCGGGCACGTCACTGACTACTTCCTGCGGCAGACACAAGCATGGCACGGGCTGTGCGAAGAACCCATTCCCTGGCGCCAACCGGGCGGACGCCGGTTCCTGTTGAACCCGGAGTGCCTTAGAGCGTCTCCTCCTCACAAGCGGCCACTGGTCATTCTCCACCCTTACTCTGGAAGCTCCGCAAAGAACTGGCCCCTGGAACATTTCCGGCAAATCGCCGGGTTACTTGAGTCCCAATGCGAGCTTCGCTGGTGCGCCAGCCCTGAGGACCCTCTGCCCACGGAGTTGGCGCCACTCGCCTGGCGTCACGACTGCCTCTGCACCCTGGCCCGCGATCTTTCATCTGCCGGCCTCTACGTTGGAAACGATTCCGGCATCACTCATCTGGCCGCCATGATGGGTGTTCCGGTTGTCGTGTTCTTCGGCCCCATGGACCCTCAGCGCTGGGCGCCCAGGGGCTCACGAATTCGCATGGTACTCACACCATCCGCAGGCCGGCCCGCCAGCGGCATTTCCTTCGAAACCGGCCGCGCATCCGTGCTGGCCGCGCTGCGCGAATGGGCCATGGAAAGCCACTAACACGGTTCACTAAAAAGGTCTTGAAGTCCGGTTAAAAGCATGCTACAAATGAATCAGAAATAGAAATAAAGGAGGAAGAGAAAACGGAATTAGTCATCGATCGCGGGGCGATCACAGCGTTCGGTCGAGGGTGAAGCCACCCGCAATATGCACCGTCAGCGACCTCATCTCTGGCACGAAGCGCCAGTCAAATGATGAGTAAATTCGCGGGTGCCATACGGTTCTATCCGTTTAGGTGGCCTACAAACCCGGAGGCATGATGGGCGGAGTGCTCACGTTGGCCTCTACCAGACATCGACCGGATTGCCGTGATCGCCCACTTTTGTTTTCATATCGAAATTCTACGAAATTATGCAAAAATGCCGCTCTGGTTAGGGCGGCATTTTTTTGTCAATGTGTACTAGTCTTGACAGGTGTGAATTGCTCAGTTTCCAGCTTAGCCGGCGACGATCACTGCGCCTGCCTCTGAAATTGATTGCACCGTGCCGTCGATACTTGCATGAACCCGGGCGCCGAGTTTATCCGCCGGCGGCTCGCCCAGCAAATCCCCCGCGCGCACCTTCTGCCCTTCAGCCACCACTGGCTGTGCCGGTTCGCCCGCGTGCTGCTTCCAGGCGACGCGCACCCGGTTGGGCTCAAGGCTGAGATCCTCAAACGGCGTCGGCACCTCGTACTCCTCAACACGGAGTCGTTGTCGCAACTGGCTCAACGGCACACCCCGGTACTCCTTCATCGGATGTACCTGGACAGGAGCCTCCTGCACAAATCGCAAACCAGCGGCGCGGCGTTCCACCTTGGCCTGGTCGCAGGCTTCCTTTGGGTAGAGGTCCTCCGGACACGCGTAGAGAGTGCATAGTCCGCAAGAGCAGCACAGCTCTGCCCATTGGTCCCAGTGCTGCGCGCCAGTAGTCGTGAAGCCCAGGCCGCGCATCACCTTGTGGGGCATCACTTCGTACCCCAGCAGGTAGCGGGGGCAGAGTTCCGTGCAATAGCTGCACTGGTCGCAGGCGGACTTGCCGATATGGTTCATCTCCGGCTGCGTCCGCGTCCGGCGGGTAACCAGATAGTGGTCGCGGGGCAGCACAATCAAGCCGCCGGTAGTCTTGGTGACCACCTCGTTGGTGTCCAGGCACAGGGTGCCCATCATCAGCCCGCTCACAAACACCACAAAGTCGTCCAATGTAACGCCGCCAGCGGCTTCCAGCAGTTCTCGATACGAAATCCCAAGAGGGGCCCAAAACGTCTTGGGTGAGCGCACCGCCCCGCACACAGTAAGGAACTTGCGCGTCACGGGAACCCCCTGCGCCGCCATGCTCACGTTGTAAAGGGTCTCGACATTGTTCACCACGCAACCCACCTGCAGGGGAATGCCCGCGGGCGGTATCAAACGGCCCGTGGCATGGTAAACGAGTTCGTATTCATCACCAGATGGGTAGAAATCGCCGAGCTTCACAAACTCCCACGGCGCGCCCTGCCGCACGCCTGTCAGGGCTTCCATAGCTTCGGCGTTCTTCTTCTTTACGCCCATTACCTGCTTCGTGGCGCCCGTGGCCTGTGCCATCAGAGCAAGGCCCTCCAGGATCTCGCGCGGGTAGCGCTTCATCAACTCCACGTCCTTGTGGATCAGGGGCTCGCACTCCGCCCCGTTTGCGATCACATACTCGACCTTGGATTGCGCCTTCACATGGGCAGGAAATCCCGCACCCCCGGCGCCCACCACCCCGCAAGCCCGCAGTTGTTCACTCAGCATCACTCGGAGCATACCGCAGTGCGGGCACGCCCGGTAACATCTGCTCCCAGTTCCAGCCCTTCAATTGCCGCGCTATGCTGGGAGTTTCGCGGTCCGCCTCGCTCGCGGTCCGCCTTGCTCGCGGCCTACGCACCCCAGCCCAACAAGAAGCACCCTCTGGAGATTGCCCTTCATGTCCATTCTGTATCGCCGTAGCCTCACGATCCTGTTTGCTTCGCTTCTTGCTGGCATTGCATTGCTCGCCCAGGAATCCGACCCTATCCTTGAAGCCGTCAAGGGTAAGTCCGCCATGCCCGGCTACTTCACGCTTTATTGGGACGACGCGACGGGACGCCTCTGGATGGAAGTGGACAAGTGGGACACCGAGTTCCTCTATGTGAATTCCCTGCCCGGCGGCGTGGGATCGAACGACATCGGGCTTGATCGTGGCCAACTCGGACAAGACCGCATCGTGCTCTTCCGCAAAGTGGGCCCAAAGGTGCTGCTCATACAGCCGAACTATGGCTACCGCGCGGAATCCGATGATCCGGCCGAACGAAAAGCAGTGGAGGAATCCTTCGCCCAGGCTGTAATCTGGGGCTTCAAGGCGGAGCAGCAGGCTGGCGACCGGGTCTTGATTGACATCACAGACTTCGCGCTGCGCGACGCACAGGGCATTGCCGGCAGGCTGCGCCAGTTGGGCGAAGGCGAATTTAAGGTGGATGCTTCGCGCAGCGCCATCTTCCTCGACCGCACCAGGAGCTTTCCCAAGAACACCGAGGTGGAGGCGCTTCTCACCTTTACGACGGAGCGTGAGATGGGACGCCGCTTGCAGACCGTCTCGCCCTCCACAGGGGAGTTTACAGTCCGCCAGCATCACTCCTTTGTCGAGTTGCCGGAACCCGGCTATGAGCCGCGTCCGTTCGACCCTCGTTCCGGCTATGGGGCGGTGAGCTACTACGACTTCGCCACACCAATTGAAGCCAGCCTCCGGAAACGCTGGATTCCGCGCCATCGCCTGCAGAAGAAGGATCCGTCTTCCCGTGTCAGCGAAGCCGTCAAACCCATCGTGTACTACGTTGACCGCGGCGCCCCGGAACCCATCCGCGCCGCCTTGCTCGACGGCGCTCGATGGTGGAACCAGGCCTTCGAAGCCGCGGGCTACCTCGACGCATACCGCGTGGAACTCATGCCCGAAGGAGCTGACCCTATGGACGTGCGATACAACGTCATCCAATGGGTCCACCGCTCCACGCGCGGCTGGAGCTATGGCGCTAGCGTCGGTGACCCTCGCACCGGAGAGATCATCAAGGGCCATGTGACCCTCGGTTCCTTGCGTGTGCGGCAGGATTACCTCATCGCCACTGGCCTTCTGGCACCGTATGAAGAGGGCAAGCCCGTCTCGCCACAGATGCGCGAGATGGCCCTGGCACGCCTGCGCCAGCTTTCGGCGCACGAAGTGGGCCACACGCTGGGACTTTCCCACAACTTCGCCGCCAGCGTGAACGCCCGGGCTTCTGTGATGGATTACCCTCACCCCTATGTGGCCTTGGGCGAACGGGATGCCATCGATCTCTCGCAGGCCTACGCTACGGGTATCGGGGAGTGGGACAAGGTTGCCATTGCTTACGGCTACCAACACTTCGCACCAGGGACAAACGAGTCCGCTGCCCTGAATTCGATCCTCGACGGGGCCTTTGCCAGTGGGCTCCGCTACATCACTGACCGCGATGCACGGCCTGAGGGTGGCGCGTCGCCCGAGGGCCACCTTTGGGACAACGGGCCAGACCCGGTGGCGGAGCTTAACCGTCTCGGTGCGGTACGGCGAGCCGCGCTGAATCGCTTCTCGGAGGCGGTCCTGCCACCGGGTGAACCTCTGTCATCCCTTGGCGAAACGCTCGTGCCTATTTATTTGCTGCACCGCTATCAGGTGGAAGCGGCCTCTAAGCTAGTTGGCGGCTTGGACTATGCCTATACCCTGCGCGGCGCCCCGAGCAGCGCCACGCCGGCCACCCGCCTGATCCCACGCGAGCGGCAGACCGCCGCCCTGGACGCGTTACTGCGCACAATCGAACCTGCCTACCTGACGCTACCCGAAGCGTTGCTCCGCCAGATTCCACCCCACCCGCCTGGCTTCGGACGCAACCGCGAGAGCTTCCCCGTGCGCACTGGGCTTACCTTCGACGCGCTCGCCGCCGCTGAGGTCGCCGCTGATCACACCCTGTCCTTCCTGCTGCATCCGGAACGCGCCGCGCGGCTCGTGCAGAACGCTGCGCGCGAACCGGGGCAACTAGGCCTGGATGAACTCATCGACCTGATTCTTGGCCGCACCGTGCAAGCCACCCCGCTCACTGGCATGTATGCCGAAGTCCAGCGGACCACGAATGCAGTACTGCTTTACCGGCTGATGGTGCTGGCGCAGTCCCCGGCTTCCAGCGAGCAGGTGAAGGCCATCGCGTGGCTGAAGCTGAGCGAGTTACGGCAGTATCTTGGACGAGCTGGCGGACCGGACACCGCATGGCGAGCCCATCTCCTGTGGAGCGCGCATCGCATCTCCCGGTTCCAGGAAGATCCGAAGCTACTTCCGCTCCCCAAGCCGCAGGAACTGCCTCCTGGCCAGCCCATTGGCTGCGGAGAAGACAATTGGAGTGACCCGCCGCGCTGGTAAGGACACTCACAGGAGCCACGCCCATGAACTACCATCTGCCAAACACCGTCCAATCGCCGGTAGCCTTTCGCATACTCTCGACCCTCCTGCGGACCCTGCCGGCGCTGCTGCTGTGCGCAATGCTTGCGCCCGCGGAAGTGCACATTGTCATCGAGACCGCATTCGGGCCGATTGAGGCCACGCTGGACGACCAGCGCGCTCCGATTTCCGTCAGGAACTTCCTGCGCTACGTGGATGCCCGGCACTACGACGGCGGCCAATTCCACCGTACCGTGCGCACGAAGCCCGATAACCAGCCAGGTAGCGCGGTGAAGATCGATGTGGTGCAGGCTGGAGTGAGCCCTCAGCACGCCAAGCAAAGCTTCCCGCCCGTGATGCTGGAGCGAACGAATCGCACCGGCCTGCAGCACCTGGATGGCACGCTTTCCATGGCGCGCATGGAAGCGGACTCCGCCACCAATGGGTTCTTCATCTGCATTGGAAACCAGCCTTCGCTGGATTTCGGCGGGAACCGAAACCCTGACCTCCAGGGTTTCGCGGCTTTTGGCAAGGTGACGGCTGGGATGGATGTGGTGCGCCGCATCCATCAATCCCCTTCCGGGCCAACGCCTGGCGGGGCTGGGGTGGCTTTGGGAAACCAGAGCCTCACGCCGCCCATCCGGATTCTCAACATCCGTCGCAAGTAGCCGGTTATGCCCCCGCCGCGGCCAG
>JAHCHD010000219.1 GCA_026129915.1 Bryobacterales bacterium | reverse complement strand
GCAGCGGATGCCGCTCCACGCGGGCTTCGCGCCAGAAACGCAGGCTCGACACCAATACCTTACGCCGGCGTCTGTCCAGGAAATAGAGCGCCACGACAAAAGCGGAGATCCCGCCGGCAGCCGCCAGTAGCTGGAACAAGCTCAGGTTCAGCAATTCCATCAGACGGATGCTCCCTGCAGCTGACCCAGCGCGCCAAAGAGGACTTCATCAAGCGGCATTCCAGTATCGACGAATACGTAGCGGCCTTCGTTGCGCAGCGCCATGCGCTCAAACTCCTCAAAGAATGAATCGAATGCTTCGGTGTAGCGCCCGCGGGCCTCGTCGTCAAAGTGTAACTGCCGCACCTCGTTGGTTTCGGCATCCACCACTTCCAGGAGGCCCTGCCACGGCGGATTGCGGTCTTCCTCGCTAGCCAGATGAATCAAGAACAATTCGTGACCCAACAGCGCCAGGCTTTGCCACTGCTTTAGCAAGTCGTCGCCATCGAAGAAGTCAGAAACCACAATCACCAAGCCGCGCTGGAGGTATCGATTCGCAAACTGGCGAATTACCGTGCCTGCATCGGACCTGCCTTCCGGCTTCAGCCCGGAAAGAAAGTCTACGATGGGCGCGAATCGGTGGCGTCCACCGCCAGCTACGATGTCTTCGTGCAGGCGGCTGGAAAACGGAACCAACTGCATGGTCTCCAGACGCACCACACCCACATAGCCCAACGCCGCCGCAAGCCGTTGCATATAGGAGTGCTTTGTGGGGTTTCCCAGCGCCATGGATCCGCTCACATCCAGCATCATGCGAATGGGGATGTGGGGTTCCATCTGAAATACCTTCAGGAATAGCTTCTCCAGGCGCATGTAGGCGCGCCAGTTCACGCTGCGCAGGTCGTCGCCTTGGGAAAACTGGCGATGGTCAAGAAACTCCTGTCCGGACCCCTTCAGCCGGGAGACGTGGTGGCCGCCGATGGTTCCGGGAAAGGACTTTCGCCAGCGCAGGGTTAGGCGCTCGAGCCGTTCGAGGAATTTTCTGTCGATGATGGGACTTGAGGCCATAGCTATCGCACTTCAAACGGAGGGCCACATCTCTGAAGACCCTATCTGATTGACGGTGAAATCCCTTCGAAGGTGACTATCCGCGCGCGCCGGGTGCGGGCAAATCGCGGAGAATGGCGTTCAGTACGGTGTCGGGGGTTTCCCCTTCCGAATGCGCGTCGAAATTGAGAATCATCCGGTGGCGGAGTACCGAAGGCGCCACCGCGCGGATATCGTCCACGCTCAGGTTCACGCGTCCCTGCATCATGGCACGAACGCGTCCGCACTCCACCAGCGCCTGCGCGCCGCGCGGTGAACTGCCATAACGAACAAACCTCTTCGAGCTGCTGTGGGCATCGGGCTGTTCCGGCTGCGTGGCCAGCACGAGGTCCACGGCATACTCGCGTACATGCGGAGCCACCAGCACATCCATGCACGCGGCGCGCGCCTGAAGAACGCCAGGGCCGTCCATTAGCGAATCCAGAGTCACCGTTTCGGCCTGCAAGGTGCGGTCGACAATCAGTGACAGTTCCGCCCGTGAAGGGTAACCCACCAGGATCTTCATCAGAAAGCGGTCCAATTGCGCTTCGGGCAGCGGATAGGTGCCTTCCATTTCAATGGGGTTCTGCGTTGCCATCACCATGAAAGGTGCTTCCAGTTCATGCGTCGTGCTGCCGCTGGTGACGGTACGTTCCTGCATGGCTTCGAGCAGCGCGGATTGCGTCTTGGGAGTGGCGCGGTTGATTTCATCCGCCAGTACCAGGTTCGAAAAGATCGGACCTTTCTGGAAGAAAAGTGACTTGGATCCTCGATCATCGGTATGCATCATCATGCTTCCGATAATGTCGGCAGGCATCAGGTCAGGCGTAAACTGAATGCGCGAATACTGCAGGTGCAAGACGCGCGAAAGGGTGCGCAGCAGGGTGGTCTTGCCCAATCCCGGCACACCTTCCAGCAACGCATGTCCGCCCGCAACCAAACATGTAAGGATGCCGCTGACGACTTCATCCTGGCCCACGATAATCTTGGCAATTTCCTGGCGAACGCGGTCCAGCCGGGTCCCTGCCTGTTCCAAAACGCTGAGGGAATTCACGGTTACCATTCTATCCGTTGGCGCCATTCTCTGTTACAAACACAAAATCCGTTAGAGGCATTCCGTGTTGCGCGCAGTGCTTCTGCCAAAGCTGGCCGTAGCTTTCGGTGATGTACGCTTCCGGTGAGTAGCCTAGTTCCATGGCTGCCCGGTCAATCCAATCTGCACTGCCTTCGAGCTCCAGAAACGGGCCGATGGGCGTTTCATCCACAGTTAACAGGCCCGGTTCTTCGGCGCGCGCATACACCGCCCGGTACTTTTCATAGCGGAAAGTGGCCTGGAAACCCAAGCGATTCAGCAGCAGCAGCATTTGGCTGGAGGTGCCTACAACGGTTTCCAGTTCTTCCCTTACTTTGTGCTTTCCAGGAAGCGACTTGCCCTTAAAGGTCAATACCGATTCGCCTCCAAACTCGCGAAGGCGAAGAATCTGCCCTAGCGCGCGCAGTCTGCCATCCACGGTGTCGAACAGCGTGTTGCTCTCAAAAGCTTTGCCCGTTTGCACCTTGAATCCAGCAGAAGCAATCCGTGCCAATGCATCCTCAAGCGAAACTGGCCGCAATTTGATCTCCACCTCCAGTCGCCGGGGAGGGGCCGCGTCCGGTTCTGAACGGGAAGGCGCAAGATGGAGAGGGGCTGCAGGCTTCACTATAGTAGAATTTTAGCAATGCGCCCGTAGCTCAGCTGGATAGAGCGACTGACTTCGGATCAGTAGGCCGTGGGTTCGAATCCTACCGGGCGTACCACCTTCATCCGCCGCACGCGCTCATTGTGCCGCCTCAGCCCACTGCCGTTCGATTTGTTCCTGCATTTCACCAGCTTTGACGACTGTTTTGCGCGTACCTGCCTAGTGGTAGCCTGAGGGATGAGCATGCACAATCTGCCGAATACAGTCGTGGCGCGCCCGCGTTCGCTCCTGGATCGGTTCCTTTCAATCTTTACCGTGGTCCACAGCGGCGAAGGATTGGGCGCAGTGGTGCTCACCATCAACGTATTCCTGCTGCTGGGAAGCTATTACATTCTCAAGACGGTGCGTGAGCCGTTGATCCTAGCCGAGGGCAGCGCAGAGCTGAAAGCGTATGCCGCAGCGGCCCAGGCAGCGCTGCTGTTCCTAGTGATTCCCGTCTATGGCTGGATCGCCTCGCGCATGGACCGCATCCGTTTCATCGCGCTTTCCACGCTGTTCTTTGTCTTCAACCTTGTTGGCTTCCTCGTGCTAGTGAAAGCCGGTATAAAGGTGGGCTTTGCCTATTTCATCTGGCTGGGGATTGTGAATGTGTTTGTGGTGGCGCAGTTCTGGGCATTTGCGAACGATCTCTACACGGAAGAGGCTGGCAAGCGCCTGTTTCCCATTATTGGTGTGGGAAGCAGTATCGGAGCCTGGCTGGGAAGCGAGGCAGCGGGGCGTCTCTTCCGCCACTTGGATATCCCAGGGATGATGCTGATGGCGGCTGCGGGACTGCTGCTGGCGCTGGGTCTGACGTGGGTGGCCAACCGGCTGTTCCGCCAAACTGCCATCGGAGCAACCCAGCGCAATGCCGAGAAGCCCCTGGGCAAGGAGGGCGGTTTCGAACTCGTTCTGAAGAATCGCTACCTCAGCCTGGTGGCAATGCTCATCTTTCTGTTGAACATAGTCAATACCACTGGCGAGTACATTCTCAGCAGTTTCGTGGTGGAGCAGGCTCAATTGCTGGCCGGGCAAGCGGAAGGAGCCAGCAGTGCAATCGGCGCCTTTATTGGTGAATTCTACGGCACCTTCTACAGCCGCGTGAATTTGTTGGCGCTGCTGATGCAGCTACTTCTGGTGCCTTACATTTTTCGCTGGGTTGGAGTGCGCGGGGCATTGTTCATCCTGCCCTGCATTGCGCTGGGCGGCTACTCGCTGTTGATTGCCTACCCCCTGCTTGCCGTCATCCGAATCGCGAAGATTCTTGAGAATGCAACGGACTACTCAATCCAGAACACGACGCGCCACGCCGTGTTCCTGCTAACCTCGCGCGAAGCCAAGTATAAAGCGAAGGCGGCGATTGACACTTTCTTTGTCCGCACGGGCGATATGGCGCAGGCCGGCATCGTGAAACTGGGCACGATGGCGGGCTTGGGAATCAAGGGCTTTGCCGTCGTGAATTTTGGAATGGTACTCGTATGGCTTGCGGTTGCCTTGCTGTTGTTCCGCGAGCATAAGCGGCTATCGGCGGAACAGGCAACCGCTACTCTGGTCGCCGCGGACTAATCGGGGCTCCATCAATCGCAGTATGAGGTCTAGCCCTCCGTGTGCACACCAACCACAATCACTGCCATCTTCTTCCCGGCGATGTCTGTATAAAGCACCCAAGCCGGATGCTGGTCGTCGCCTTCCTTCACAAGGCCGCTTTCCTGGTCGTAATCGTTCTTCCAACAGCTTAGAGCCAGCGGGTGCTGCACTGAAGCGCTCTTCATGGCCATCTCCATCAATGCGTCATATCCTGGCTTTGTGCTCGGGTCTGTGTCTACAGTCAGCTTCGTGAGAATCAGAAAATCGCGCTGCGGCTCAATGCCCTGATGTGCGCCATTTACGGGAAAAAAGCTAAGCCTGAGATTGTAGGTTCCGGCTTGCACGATGTTCCCCCGACGATCCTTGTAGTCCGCGGGGAAATTGGCAATGCCCAATAGTGTGCCGTGGGCAATGTCTTTGTGCGTCACGTTCATCTCCGCGTTGGAGCCTGCTGGTAGAGACGAAACGTAGAAGAGGCTCATCAATTTCTTGTCGCCCTCGAAGATCGCCTGGCCTTCGGGCTTCAAGAGGCTCTTCACCCCGTCTGGCAAATCGGAGGGCATGGCGGATTCCGGCTTTACTGAATACTGGCCAAGCAATGTGGCAGCGAACATTGCGCAAGCAAGGACGACACGAAGCATGATGAGTTGAAATTCTCCTCTATCTTTCCATTGTGCAGGAAAGAGCGATCCACTGTGGGGATGCGTGCGGTGGCCGAAACGTTTCCGCGCGGCGGGTTATGCATTGAACGGAGGCAGTGAACGCGATCGACTTGAAAGTGCAGGACAGGAATGGCGTCGGCGTCAAGCTATGGCAGGCTCGGGGCCGTTACTTCTTAAACAGGCTGTCGAATGCCGCCCGGGCGTCGTCCGCAGTCCGTGGTCCGGCGTTCTGCGACCCGCTTCCATTGCGAACCGGCATCGCTTCGGCCACTGGTGGACGGACGTCGCGGGCCACCGTCACTCGCGGGGAGAAGAGTTCGCACTCGTTCGCCTTGTCCTTTACGGCAATTCTCTCCGGAATCGACTTCCGGCACTGGAATCGGGTAGACGGCTCAAAGTAAGCGCACTGCTTGCAACAATGCAGGTCGGTGCCACATTTTGGGCAGACTCCCGCGAAATCGAGGCCCTCCGGGAGGGTTGCTGAGCAGCTGAAACAACGGGATGCCGCCACGCTTTGCACTAGCCGGGGAAGGCGCGGGCCGGTGACGTCCAAGGGCTGCTTTGGACGAGGACCGCGCCCCCGGTCGTGTTCACGGCGTTCGCCGCCCGTCGAATCCATATAGCCCTGCTGGCGATACTTGCGGTCTTCGTCCATACGAGGGATGTACTCCTGGTCTGTCATCGGGAGCGTGTCAATTCTCGCCATCGGCTTTCAACAGCGTGGGCAAGGGGAAGATACACGTACCGTTCTCAAAAGGGAAGGGATGCTCCAGTAATCGGGCAAGGGGAGGTAGCGAAGCGGCCCGCTTGACGGGCTCCGGTTACCCTCAATAAACCTATATCACGGAATGGGGCTGCGCGCCACCAAAAAACAATTTCGGGGTTCCGCGCGAATTGCTACCCGATGAAAGAAACGGGTGCCGGAGTTGGCTTTTTGTCCAAGAAGACAGTCTAAAGCGACAAAAAAGAGCAAATTTCAGACAATAAACACTGAATTATCTTTCCACTTTGCCGGAACCATGTTAGCGTGGTAACGAGAAGCAGTCCCTGCTTCTCACAGGAGGGCAGTTATGAAACTCAGTGCACAGGAAGAGTACGGGCTTCGGTGTCTGCTGAGGGTGGCGCGCGGTGAAGGACCAGGCTGCCAGACGATTCCCCAAATTAGTACAGCTGAAGGACTTACCACGCACCACGTGGCTAAACTGATGCGGATTCTACGGAGAGGCGGCTTCGTCCGCAGCACGCGCGGCCAAGCCGGCGGCTACACTCTTTCCCGTCCGGCGGACCAAATTACGGTGCTTCAGGTGTTAAACTCTCTTGGAGGTCCCGTCTTTAGCCCCCGCTTCTGTGAGCGCCACACCGGCACAACCCACGTCTGCCAGAATTACCGATCCTGTACCATCCGCTGCCTTTGGAAGACCATCCAATTTTTCCTGGATGAGCTTCTCGGCAAGACGACCATCCAGGATCTGCTGGCCGAAGAAGGTGAACTGCTTGGCAAACTGGATGGGC
>JAHCHD010000218.1 GCA_026129915.1 Bryobacterales bacterium | reverse complement strand
AGGAACTCCGGGTCGAATCCGGGGCGGCCGCGATAGCTTTCAACCGGAGCCTCGGGGACCTGCTCGTCCACGTCCTCGGCTGGTGTTGGGATGGCCGAGGAGACTGTCCTCGCTGCACCACCCGTGATGGGTTGGCCCACCTGGATGGCGACTTCCACCGGCAGAGTGAAATGGAGATCTACACGTTGGACCAGGGTTTGTTGCGATGCCGAAGCAGCGATTCCGGGCGCAGGTTGGGTGTGTGGCGTCGACGGGTCTGGCGATGGCGTTACGACGGGCGCGGGCCGGACAATCACGGTTTCCCCGGAAGTGATTCGCTTCAGTCGATCCGCAATCACCTTCGCTGGCACTGAGAAGTTCGCATCTAGAAACCGTCCGGCATAGTGGAGGGCGACCGCTTTTCCCGTTGCAAGGTCGAATACGACGGATCCTGAATTTCCGCCGAGCGTGGAACAATCGTGCAGGATATTGATTTGATTTACCCCGGTCACTTTTCCCGGCGCCAGACGCTTCTTATCAAATACCTCGCCAAAAATTGAGGTCATCAATTGAATGTCAGGAATACGAGTATCTTTGGCTGGATATCCCACTACCGCCACATCCTGCCCCGATGCGACTTGCTCATCAAACAGCGGAATGTGGGCAGCCAGTTCCTTCTGCCCCTTCCGTCGCACACGGAGGAAGGCGACATCCGGGCCGTTGCCGGGCTCGATATGCAGGATTTTCTCCAGAGCGAATTCCTGCGCTTCGGGACGCCCGAACTCCTCCAGGAAGTCGATGCGGGCTTCCATAGGCGTCCCCCCCAGCCCCATCCGGAAAACGAATGCGCCATTGGCTGCCCGACCGAAGAGTTCCGCGACGTGCCGGTTGGTGACCACTATCTCTTCGCCAATCAGCCACGCCGTGCCCGCCCACTCAAACTGTGGATGATTCGTAAGCTCCACGCGGCCCACGGCAGCGGTGACGCGGCGCACATTGTCCATGGAATCTTCAAGCCGCTTGCGCCAAATTCTGCTGTCGCTCTCGTCCAGGTCAAGCACAGCGTCGCCCTCATGCACGGCAAGCACGGGACGCCCGGTACGCAGGACGATGGTCTCCAGTGCAAATTCGTCCTCAGCGGGTTCGCTACCTGGCAACTCGAGATCGACCGCGTCCGCCATGCTCTCGTGGGCAAAGCCTTCCAGACTGAGGTCGCGGCGTAGCTGCAGTTCCTCTCTGAGCTGCAGGTCACCTTGCGCGATGCGAGCGTTGGCTCGCTTAAGGCAATCCAGGACATTCTTCACGGGTGCATCCCTTCCAATGGCGGAGTGGTTTTGAGTATATGACCAATGCAATTCGTATTCAAGGGGTTTTGACAGAATTGAATATGACCATCTCGTGAATTGACATTTTGAATTGACCTATACAATTTTCTTGGCGAATGGTCGAGTTTCGGCTTGAAGCCGGGCTTCGTCTATGACAGACTCAACTCCTGGGGGAATATTTACTCATGTCACTCGCGTCGAGCTACTGTAAGCAGATCAAGGAACAGTTGCGTGTTCATGCCAATTTCCCGCTCGGTTCCAAGCGGGAGCTTGGCGACTACGGGGTGATCCAGGATCATGTGTTTCGCCGCCTGGGGAACATCCGGCAGCTTGGCATTTCGTTTGAAACGCAGCAAAGTGGGGCCGAGAGTGCTTACCAGTTTGAATCGCGGGGTGGGGTGGACGTCAATCTCATTGCGAAAGGCGACCTGCAGCCAGGCGGAATTCCGGCAGTAAAGGCGGGCCTTGGCATCAGGTTTTCCCGGGAGAACGCGGTGTTCTTCGCCGCGGCGGGCTGCACGTCCCGGTCCATCGACGACGTCAAGAGCCTGCAGCCTCAGTTGATTGCGCTCCGCAACCAGAACCTCTGGGAGAGTGACTACTATGTCGTCATCGAAGTAGTACACGCCCGCAATACCACTGCTGTTGTGTCCGCGGGCAGCGATTCGGAGATCCTTCTTGAAGCAAAAAGCGCCGAAGTACCGGCGATCGAACTGGGTGACGCGTCTCTTGACCTTGGCGTGAAGCGCAGCCGCAACATGGCCCTGAAAGTGGTCACGGACGGCGAACAGTTTCCCTTGATGCAACTGGCCCGGCTTCGCGGCATTTTCCGCGACGAACTTCGGACGGAATCGGTGGCGGGTGAAGTGGACATGGCCGGGCCCATCCTGGCGCCGGATGAGGACACCGCGTTCTGGTCAGCCGCGAGCGCGACGGCGTCCATCCGCCATGCCGCGGGCGACGAAGAATGGGAATCCAGTGAGTATGAGTCCACGATTCTGGAATCGCTCTCCACGGCGTCTGCGCCCAATGGCTTTGAAGTTGAGCGCACCAGGACGGGTTATATTCCCCTGCTGAAGGCGTGCTACGACTTTGCGCAGGGCGAACCGGCACTGGTTCTGCCAGCGGGCTATACGGAGCTAGCCAGGATTCTCACTACAGCCGAGGAAACGCTGGAAGCGCTGGAGCCACCGCCTGTGCAGAGGGCTCTGGACAACGACTTCGCCGCTCTGTCGATGCCGGTGCTGGAAGGCTTAGGCTCCAATAACGTTCCGCGCCCTGATGCCTTTGGCTTCGTTGTGCGCGAGGACCGGACGGGAGAGGTGATCGTGGCCATCCGTGGCACGCTTACCCCAGATGAGTGGGCGAAGAACTTCACGGCGGTGCCCAACCCATTCAATGAAGTGCCCGGCTTCGGCCTGGTTCATCTCGGATTCGAGAAGATGTGGCGCCGCATTCGGCTGAGCGTGCAGCAGGGCCTGCAGGAGGTGTCGCCTCGCACCCGGCTGACAGTGTTAGGGCACAGCCTCGGCGGAGCCATGGCGATTCTCGGTGCGGTGGATCTGGCATCTAACTCCGGCTTCACCAATGTGGACGTATGTACGATCGGCGGGCCGCGCGTCGGCAAGATTCGTTTCCGCATGAACTTCAATAGGCTCATTCCGCGCTGCTTCCGGCTCACCAACCAGGGAGATGTTGTGCCGCACGTCCCTTCCGTAGTGACTGCCTGGAACCACGTGGGCCTGGAAATTCCAGTAAAGGGAATCGGTGGCAGCAATTCTCACAGTCTGGATGCCTATCTCAACGGCCTGTCTGGCATGGGGACCGGTCTGGAGATCCCGTCTGGGGCGGAGTCTGTTTTGGAGTCGCTGGAAGCGCCCTTCATCCAGGGTTATCGAACCCGATGAACGAAGCGGTTCGCGCGTTGTAGTGAGTTCATGATGGAAGGAGACGAGTCGAATGCCGCCGGAACAGGGTAGCGCGGATATCGATATCCGGCTGAAGCAGGCGCTGCAATCGTTTGACTGGGCGCGCACGGCAGAGATCGTCAATCAGGCGATTGATGCCTATCGCTCGAGCACGGCATCCTACAGTACGCAACAACTGAACAAGATGCTGGGGGACCTTCGGCGCAAGCGGCAGTTCTCGCTGCTCGAATCCATGGCGGAGGCGGCTATCCTCGAAGGCAACGATTCTCCCAGAGTTCGCCGTCATTTGTCGCAGGCGCTGATTGACCAAGGGCGCTACGTCTCCGCGTTTCACGTGCTGCAATCGATCCTCCTGCAAACCAGCCCGGATTCCGAGAGAACCGAGGCCCGCGGCCTGATTGGCCGAGTGTACAAGCAATGGTTCATCAATCCTGGCAACAAGCGCCCGGTGGCCTCGGTGGAATACCTGCAGAAGGCAATCTCCGCCTATGAGCCGGACTGGCTGGCCAACAGGACGGCCAACTACTGGTTCGGAATCAATGTGTGCGCCTTGGGGGCGTATGCGGAAAGGCATGGGCTGGCGGTAAGTGCCGCGGAGTCCCCTGGGCAGATCGCTGCCACGATTCTCGAGAACGTCGCGCCGGAAGTGGATGACGAAGGTGTGCGCAAGGGCGCGGCTTGGGAAATGGCCACCCGCCTTGAAGCGCATCTGGCTAATCCGGACGCGAAACTCATCGATGAAGCCCTGCGGGACTACCTGAGCGCGGACGGCGCGGATGCATTTGAGTACGCCAGCACCCTGCGGCAGTTTGAGGAGATATGGGAACTGCGGGACGATCAGGAGCCTGGAGCCACCATCCTTCGCCACCTGCGCGCTGCTCTCCTATCGCAACTGGGCGGAGAGATTCGGGTGGTGAATCCACAATATGCGCGGCAAGCCCTTGACCAACCCGGCGCGCATCCCGCCCTGGAAGCGCTGTTTGACAACGCCCGCTTCCGAACGCTTCCCTGGTATCGGACAGGTCTTGAACGTTGCGATTCCATCGCGCGGATCGAAGACAAGGTTTCGCGCCGGGCCTTCGGCACTGGATGGGTATTCGAAGGCGCCACCCTGCATCCTAAGTTCGGCAACGGACTTTACCTCATCACGAACCGCCATGTGCTCTGCCCACCGACTGGAGGAGAGCGCACCTTCAACCCCTTCAACGGCCAACGCATTCCAATGCCAAAAGATGCCGCCGCCAACTTCAATAGCCCAGGTTGGCGATTCGAAATTGAACCCGAGGTGGTTTGGAGCTCCGCCGACTTCACCATCGACACCACCATTGTGCGGCTCAAGAATCCATCCAATGACCTCCATCCGCTGCCTTTCTACGATGATCCGTTCACCATACCGGAGAACGCTCCCCAGGAACCACAGGTGTTTCTGATTGGCCATCCGGGCGGTCGCGACCTTGAGTTCTCCCTTGAGAACAATCGGGTAGTGGGCGTCGCCCCGCCCCACCTGCGCTACCGAGCTCCCACGGAAGGTGGCAGTTCCGGAAGCCCGGTGTTCGATGGCGACCAGTGGAGCGTTGTCGCTTTGCATCACGCCTCCACAAGAGAATTCAACCGGGGCGTCCTGATTTCTGAAATCCGGAAGGCGATCGACGCCACCTGACCGCCTGCTCCTCGACCACACGCTTTCTGAACCCGGGAACTCGTATAGCAGCGGCTTGCCAGTGGGTGCTTTCGGCTCGTACCATGGGGACGGCATCCGTCGCCGGAGGAATTGCTGTGCCTTGTCTGCCGAGTCGTCGCGAACTTCTTTCCAGTGGTGGTGCGCTCACCGGAATGGTGGCGGGTTTCCCCGCACTGCTAAAGGGGCAAACCCGGCGCCGGCCGCAGATTCTGCTGCGGAGTTCCTGGCAGAGCGTCAACATTGGCGACGTCGGCCATACGCCTGGCGCTTTGTCTCTGCTGCGGAAACACTTTCCGGAGGCGGAAGTCACGTTGTGGCCCGGGGGCCTTGGCCATGGTTCGCGTGACTTGCTTACCCAGGGATATCCCGGGTTGAAGTTCGCTGAAGGCAGTGTGGATGCCGGTGGGAAGCCCACCACCCCGGCCCTAGATAGAGCCTGGAAGGAGGCTCACCTTTATCTGAGCGGGTCTGGCTCCGGCTTCCCCGCCAGCAATCACGCGGTGGCTTTCGCCAAGGCAACGGGAAAGCCAGTGGGTGTCTTTGGGGTGAGTACAGACCCCATCTCGGGCATTGGCGCTGGGCGTGAGCCGGAAGGCGGCACCCTCGAAGAGCTCCGCGCCATGAGCATGCGGCTGCCCAAGGATCATCTGTCCACTGACCTTCGCTACATCATGGATCGCTCCGCTTTCTTCTTCTGCCGAGACACCATTTCGCGCGACTACCTGAGGGCGCAAGGCGTAAAGACTCCGATTCTCGAATTCGGCCCCGACGCGCAGCTTGGAATGCACCTTCGCGACGACGCTCGCGGACTGGCCTTCCTCCGATCCAGCGGCCTCGTGGCCCAGCAGTTTATTTGCGTCATTCCGCGTCTGCGGTATACCCCCTACTACCGGGTGAACAATACATCCCGGGTGCCCTCCGATGACATAAAGGACGCCATCAACGAGCGCACCACAGAGAAAGACCACGCCAAGCTGCGCGAGATGATGATCGCCTACATTCGACAAACCGGTCGCAAGGTGCTGGCCTGTCCGGAGATGACCTATCAGGTGGAGATGGCCAAGGAGGTGCTCGTCGATCCACTGCCGGCTGACGTGAAACCGAACGTGGTTTGGCGCGACCGTTTCTGGCTGCCGGATGAGGCCGCCGCGGTGTATGCAAAGGCGCAGGCGGTGGTGAGCGTTGAGTGCCATTCCCCGCTGATCGCTCTCCACAATGGCACCCCAGCATTCTATGTGAGGCAACCCACGGATACCTGCAAAGGCCAGATGTACCGCGATTTTGGGGCGGGGAACTGGTTTTTTGAAGTGGACGAGACCAATGGCGAGCAGCTATGGAGCCGCCTGCAGGGAATCGTTGCTGATCCGGCCAAGGCCAAGGCGGACGGGCGCGCAATCATGGCCACCGTGGACGGGTTCCAGAAGCGCATGGTGGACGCGGTGCGCGCCGCCGCGACGCAGTAGTGCCGCCATCACGCCCGTATCCCAAGAAAGTGGATGTGCAAGGTTATATACTGGCGGAAAGCCGGGAAGCCAACGGTTGTTTCCCCGTGAAAGAGAGTTGTCGATGCATTTATCTCTGCATATCCCAGTGCTGGCCTTCTTCCTCCTTGTTTCACCCGCGGTTGCCCGGGACTACTTCGTCAGCGACATCGGTAACGATAACGGGTCAGGAAGC
>JAHCHD010000217.1 GCA_026129915.1 Bryobacterales bacterium | reverse complement strand
AGAGTTCGTTGGGTGACGCATCCCGTAAATCGCCAAGGCTGCACCGCCGGACTCATCGATCCCGGTCCACCTGGGCCACCGGCATCCGACAAGTATCCCGTCGGATGTGTCGGAAATGTCGGAAACGTCGGAATTGTCGCATGCAGGCTGCGTTCGCATTCAGCATCGCAACTCCCTGGATTGCGGCAGCCTCCGTATTCCGGAGTTCGTTTCGTAGCGGTGCGTCCGGTGTCCATTGCTGCCGACCGAATCCGACGAAACCCGTCGGAAACGTCGGATTTGTCGGATTGCCTTCTGCGTTCCGTCAAGGCCGCGACCCCACGGCTTGAGTTCGTTTCGCAGGGAAGCCATGCGCAACCGCGTTTCAGAGTTTCTGGCGCCCTGTTGCTGCTACCACAGCATGGGGGCTCTCGCGACCCTGCAATCTTCCGGTTCCTCGTCGTCGTGTTCGCTGCCCGCCCCGGCTTCCCTCGCACTCGCCACATCCTTGTCCTTTGCCGGAGGACCGGTTTTCTGGAGCCGCAATGACCTGCGCAGTCTGGCTTCCGGCGACGAGGGACCCATGAGTTCTCGGGGCACATTAGCCCCAGAACCTCTGGTGAGAGGAACGGAGGCGGCTACCCACTGTGGCTTAAGTTGCCAGAATGCGACGAGTTGCTGCGCCTGTGCGGATCTGTGCGAGGGGTACAGGGTCCCCTGCGACCTTCAGCGAATTCCTTCCTGGCTAGGCGCAATCCAGGTGCTTCCTGCTCTTGCCGCAGCCTCAGGCCGCATTCCCCGCGTCACTCCGAAGCACTTCCTCGCTTCCATAGCTCTTGGGACGGAATCCGCAAGGCCCGGTTGAACTTGCTGGAGGCGTTCTCCCATGCAATGGAAGCCGTCAATTCGAGGATTTGCTCCTCATCGTACATCGCTCTTAGCTCGGCGAAGAGCACGTCGTCCACGTCCTGATCGCTAAGCGTGATGGCGTCGGCATAGCGCAGGGCCACCCGCTCGGCAGGGGAGTAGTGCGGCGAATTCTCGTAGTCCCCCAGAGCCAGGATCTTCTTGTCGGAAACGCCCAGTTCGCTGCTCACGGCAGCGTTGATTTCCTGTCAAAACACACACCCGTTCAAAGCCGCCACCCTCCGGTTGCTAAGAGCGATCAGAGCAGGATCCACCTTGCCGGAGGATCCAATCGCCTTCCACATGCCACGAACGGCAACATACAGCCCCGGATTCCGTGCGTAGATCGGATAAGGCGCAAGCGGCGCTCCCCACCGCTTCGCTTGTCCTTCGAGATCCCGGCGAACCCGATCCTCCGTATGCTCTACTGCAATTCCCTGAATGCGAGCCATACACTCCACTTGATTCCCTGCCGAATTCCCCGATACAAAATGGGGTAAAGGCCTGGCTGGATGATACCCTGAAAGATTGCACTGTATGTTCGGAGCACTGGTAATTGACAAAGCGGCGGAATGGACGTCGCACGATGTGGTGGCCAAAATGCGGGGCATTGCCCGCACAAAGCGGATTGGTCATCTGGGCACGCTAGACCCCATGGCCACGGGGGTGCTGCCCTTGCTTCTCGGCAACGCTACCCGCCTTGCGCGCTTCTATACCGCGGAGCGCAAGGTCTACGAAGGCGTGATTCGCTTCGGCTTCAGCACCAACACCTACGACGCAGAGGGCGAGCCCACTTCAGACCCGCAGGCCTTCACGGTCGATGAAGCTGCCCTGACGGATGTGATCGCCCAGCGCTTCCTGGGCGAAATTGAGCAGATACCGCCTGCGGTCTCCGCAAAGAAGATCGGCGGGGTGCCTGCCTACAAGCTGGCGCGCCAGAACAAGGATGTGGTGCTCACCGCCGTATCGGTGCGGGTGGAGGAATTCCGCGTACTCTCCTCGGAAGGCGACAGCGCGGCGGTGCGCGTCGTGTGCTCGGCGGGCACATATGTGCGCAGTTTGGCCCACGATCTAGGACAGGTACTCGGGGTGGGGGCGCATCTGTCGCAGTTGCGGTCTCGCTTCGGGCTGTTTCACCTTGCAGCAGGCGATCACGCTGGCGGAAGCGCAGGAGCTTCGCCCACCAGGAGGCGCTGGCCACCCGCCTGATTCCCGCGGCCCACCTATTGCCGGAGTTTCCCACGGAGGTCGACGACCTCACTGCTCGCCAAATCCGCGACGGTCGGGTTTTCCGCGTCTCGCCATTTCTGGTGAAATGCTAGCGCAGCAGCATGTGAAGGCGGTCACGAGGCAGGGGGTGCTGGTGTGGCTTACCGGCGAACGCAACCGCACAACCTCTACCAGCTTACGCTGGTGTTTCCCGCTTCGTAAGCGGGTCTGATACAAATTGTGGCGATGTTACACACGAACGCTTCCGCGACCTGCCGTTAGACCCGCGTTTGCGGTGGTTCTGTGAGCTTACTGAGTGGAAAGTACTGACGGATCCCGCCGCGCTGGAAATCAGCACCACGGCGCACACGGACTTCTGGCAGCGCACCCACTATGGGTTTCAGGCAGATAACGGCCATTTCCTCGCTGCCGGTTGACGACGATTTCGCTGGAAACGAACGTGGAATTCGAGGGCGTTCATCAGTACGATCGCTGCCGCTTCGTGCGCTTCAGCGAGGACTGCTGGCTGAAGACCTCCGTCGAGTATGAACCTCACGGAGTCGAACCGGTTGGAAGCCGGCAGACGCCACGGATACTCTGACTTCACCACGCAAGATGTCGCTACACCTGCGCCGCATCGGCCTTCGCAGTACCCGCGTCGGTCAGATCTTCCTGGTGGAGGCGGCCATTGAAACGTGGCAGTGGAGCCAGATCCGCTTGGCCCACCTGGATGAAACAGGCGAAGTCCACGCGGGCATCTATGCCTGCAGCCCAAAGGGAGCGGGGTTCCGCCCGCGCTTTCAGTTTCTGAAGTTGGAGTCGCGGTAGGAAGCTGGGGGACGACTACGTCACCTTCACGCCTTTCCAGAAGGCAACGTAGCCGGTAATCTGCCTGGCAGCGTCCTTGGGTTTGGGGTAGTACCACGCGGCGTTGGCGTTCACCTTGTCGCCCACCACCACATCGTAATAGCTGGCCGTTCCCTTCCAACTGCAGACGCTGGTGTGTGCGGAAGGGCGCAGATGCATCATCTTCAGGGAATCCACGGGGAAGTAGTGGTTTCCCTCGATGACCTCAGTATGATCACTTTCTGCGATCACGGCGCCTTCCCAGGTTGCTTTTGGCATACTATGTGGATTCCAGCCAGCCGGCGGTGGGTGCATGGAAGCGATGGAGCGGCAACCTCGCTGTAAGCATTCTGCCCGCCGATAGCCTTGGCCCGATGGTATCCCAAAGCTGGTGCCAGACGCGAGAGAATGGCCACATGGATGATCGTCGCGACCTGATACATGCCATTGCCCAGGAGGCTACCGAGTGGCGCCGGGAGCTACACCAGCATCCCCAGACGATGTACGAGGAAACCTATGCCGCTGAGTTCGTTTCGTCACGGCTGCGGGGATGGGGCGTTCCCCACGAGACGGGCATCGGCGGTACCGGCGTGGTGGCTACCATTGAAGGCCAGCCGGCCGCGGAATCACGCTGTATTGCGTTCCGCGCGGACATGGATGCACTGGACTTGACCGAGGAAACCGGCCTGCCCTGGGCCTCACAGACTCCTGGCAAGATGCATGGTTGCGGGCACGATGGCCACACCTCCACGATCCTGGCGCTGGGCCGCTACCTGCAGCAAACCAAGCGATTTCGGGGCACGGTGCGACTCCTGTTTCAGCCGGCCGAAGAGGGCGGGCGTGGCGCAAACCGGATGGTGGACGAAGGCCTGCTAGTTCGTTTCCCCTTCGACGAGATTTACGGCTTCCACAACTGGCCGTATCTGCCGAAAGGCGAGTTCTCCATCTGCAGCGGCTTCATGCTGGCCGCGTCCGATTCGTTCGAACTTACGTTGGCGGGAAAGGGCGGACACGCCGCAATGCCGCATGTCTGTACGGACGTCATCGTTGCGGGTTCCCACCTGGTGAGCGCTTTCCAGAGCCTGGTGAGCCGCGAGACCGACCCCCAGCAAGCCTCGGTGATCTCCGTAACCAACTTTGCTGCCGGCACCGGCGCACACAATGTGCTGCCACGAAGCGCCACGCTCTCAGGGACGGTGCGCACCTATTCCCCTGCTCTACGCGACTTGATGGAACGGCGCATGGCCGAGATGACCCAGGCCACGGCCTCAATGTTCGGGATGCAGGCACACTTCACCTACCACCGCATCACTGACCCTGTTTGGAACCACGAAGCGAACGTGGGCTTTGCCAGCGAGGCGGTGGAGCGCTTGTTTGGCGGCGACCACTTGAAACCCTTCGTGCCGGTGATGGGCGGCGAGGACTTCGGCCATTTCCTGGAGAAGCGTCCTGGCTGCTTCATTGCGCTGGGGCAGGGGGAGAGCGATCCAAACTCGCCTCGTAGCCAGGGCTTGCACACCACCAGGTACGACTTCAACGACGAGATCATCCCCATCGCCGTCGAGTACTTCGCGGAGCTCGCGGAAACAAGACTGCCAAGCGACTAAGCGGATTTCGGGAAGTAGCCTTTGCGCGTGCGCACATGCAAATCTTTCTGATTCACCCGCAGTTCGATGGGACGGAATGCCGGGCCAGCGTCTGGCGTGGGGGCAAAGCCCAGGCTGTACTGGTTACGGAGTTCCTCGTCGATTTGGCCGAAGACCCAGTCGATAGGGTACTTCTCCGAGACCTCGAACATTCCTCCACCTGTTTCCGCTGAGAGGAAACGCAACGTGCTACCGCCGCGAGAGTGCATCGCGCCATAGCCCTGGTTATCAGCGTAGAAGACACTGTAGACGAGGGTGTCCGCGCGCTGGGCCGATTCCACGGTGCTCTCGCGGGTTAGCTTGCTGCCGTAGTCGACGCCATCGGAGATCAGCAGAATCGCCTTGCGGCCTTGCTTTTCCGCCAGCACCTCATCCGCTGCAAGAAAGACGGCGTCGTAGAGTAGCGTGCCCACTCCGGTGGGGACGCGCCGGGTGCCGCCACCCTGAGGCGGGCGCGGACCTGCGGGTCCGCCCGGGCGGCCTGGGATGCGCCGCGTGCGGCGGGTGCCGGGGATACCCACGCCAATCTGGAAGGTATTGGGTTGGGGCCAGGTTTGTGGGCGACGGCCCTGCTGGGGTTCGGGAGTGCGGAGACCCGCGATGGCCCGCCGCAGCAGTTCGCGGGACGCGGTGAGGTCCTGGACCAGTTCCACCTCCGCGTCAAACTTGATGATGAAGGCCTCGTCCTGTTCAGGGCGCAGCACATGATCGAGGAACTGGAAAGCGGCATCACGCTGGATCTCCAGAACGTTTCGCTGGCTTAGGCTGGTATCGAACAGAATGCCGATGGTGAGCGGAATGTCGGACTGGCGCGCGAAATAGTGGATGTCCCGCGCTACGCCTCCGTCCAGCAGCTGGAAGTCCTCACGCTGCAGGTTGTTGACGATGGCACCCTTCTTGTCGCGCACGGTGGCCAGGATGTTCACCACATCCACGTCCACGCGAAAGGTGGCGTTCCCCTCGGTATCGGTGCGCGGAGCACTGCCTTCCGCGCGCTTAAACTGTGCGCCAAGAGGCAACGCGGCAAGGGAAGCCAATGCCGCCATAAAGGTGCGACGTTCCAGATTCGGCATCATCGTTATAAGTACATGAACCCATTCCGCCGAGAAAGGTTGCGAAAATCTACTCAAGGCATGATGTCATCATGGGCCGTAGGCTGTGCGCGCGCGCGAAACGTTCCATCCGCAGCCTGCGTCTCTTTATCTGATAGAGTGTGAAGAACTTCCCTCCGAGGTCTGGCAGATGAAGCGTTACCACCGTATTCTCTCCCTTTTTGTGTTGCTGTTCGCAGTGGCAATGGTTCAGTCCCTCATGGCCCAGGGCCAAGGCCCCATTCAGCCCCGGACGGGCACGGTGGCGCGCCCGCGCCCGGATGCGGACGCCGCCAAGCCGCCGGTGGACGAGCAGAAGATTGAGTCGCAGTACAAGCGGAAAGTGGATGAGGATATCGTTGAGGAAGGCGCTACCTTCCGCAGTGATGTGCTCACCGTGGACGTGCCCATTGCTGTGCTCGATAACAAAGGTCGCTTTATTCCCAACATTCCCCCTGGCAACTTCCGCGTTCTGGAGGATGGAGTTCCGCAAAAGGTTACCGGCTTTGAATTAGGGCAGGCGCCGATGACCGTTTGCCTGGTTGTGGAGTTCAGCGCGGCATTCCAGAGATTCTGGAGTGAAACCTGGTATCAAACCCTAGTGGCCACGCAGGGCTTTATTGAAACGCTGCAGCCTGAGGATTACCTCGCAATCGTAGCGTACGATCTTCGGCCGGAAATTCTTTCTGACTTTTCCACCAATCGGATGGATGCCATGCAAGCCATGCGGCGGCTCCAGATTCCTGCCTTCAGCGAGGCGAACCTGTACGACACACTCCAGTTCACGCTGGAGCGCATGGAGGGCATCGAAGGCCGCAAGGCGATCATCGTGATCGCCAGCGGTATCGACACGTTCAGCAAGCTGAACTTCGGTGAGGCGAGGAAGGTGGTGCAGAATGCGGGCATTCCGATCTACACCAT
>JAHCHD010000216.1 GCA_026129915.1 Bryobacterales bacterium | reverse complement strand
GCGGGTGATAAGCGCAACCTCTCCGATCTTGTGATGCAACTTGGGTCCACTGCGGAAACGGTAGAGGTTACCTCCTCTGTTGAGTTGCTCACGCCAGTGGATTCGGGTGAGAAGAGCATCGTAATCAATCAGAAGCAGCTTCAGAATGTCGCCATCGTCGGTCGTAGCGCCGCGGAGTTCCTCAAAGTCCTGCCAGGCATGGCTGCCACTGGCTCTGGATTGAGCAACGCACCTGGGTTCAGCGGCGAAGTAATCGGAATCAACGGTAACGGTGACGGCGGAAAGCAAAGCGCCCTTGGAACCTTCGCTGCCAACGGCACCCGGCCTGAGGCGATGGACATTATTATGGACGGCGCCCACGTCTCCGATCCTGGATGCAATTGCGCCACTCCCGTGAATGCCAATCCTGACATGACGCAAGAGTTCAAGGTCCTCACGTCGAACTTCGCTGCCGAGAACGCCAAGGGTCCGGTGGTTATCAACTCCGTCACCAAGGGCGGTGGCACTGACTTTCACGGCGGAGCGTATTTCTTCGCACGCCACTTCGCCATGAACTCCAACGACGCCTTGTTCAAACAACGCGGGCTGCAGCGCCCCGAGAACAAGTTCTACTTTCCCGGCGGCAATATCGGTGGCCCGGTTCTAATCCCCGGCACCAACTTCAACAAGAACCGCGACAAGCTGTTCTTCTTCACCGGCTTTGAAGCCTACCGCCAAACTCTGGATACCGGGGTTCTGCAATCGCAGGTGCCCACCAATGCGATGCTGAACGGCGACTTCTCCGATACCGCCCTGTTGAACGCGTTCACACGCGCAAGTGGCCAGAACAACACGATGCCGAGTATTGCGGTGAATGGCCAAATCCCCAGCGCTTTGTTAGATCCCTCGATGCAAAATCTGGCAAAGCTCCTGCCTCAACCCAACGTTGATCCTGCCGGCTCCGGTGCTGGATTCAACTACGCGCAGGCGCTCCCCTTGAGCCAGAACAGTTGGCAGAGCGTTACCCGCGTCGACTACAGCATCAGCGACAACACCAAGCTGTTCGTTCGCTATAGCGCCCAGCGAGAACTGCAGCGCTTCCCTGTTCAGCTTTGGTGGCGAAACGCAAATGCGGTGCCACTGCCCACCGACATTAATGGCAAGAACGCATCGGATTCCATTTCCACCAGCTTGGTGAACGTGCTTAACCCAAGCCTCACCAACGAGTTCGTCTTCGGATACACATTCGTTGATTTCCCGAACAGTTACGACGACATCAGCAAGCTGGATCGTGGCAACGTCGGCTTCAACTACAACGGCATCTTCAACCAGGACAACAAGATTCCCGCCTTCGTCAACTGGGGTGGCGGCTCGCCTGGCATGTGGATGACTGGTGGTTTTGACCCCATCCTCTTTGCCACCAAGCACCTCTACACCGTCTCCGACAACCTAACCAAAGTAGCCGGTACGCACACTTTCAAGTTCGGGGGCTTCTTCGGGTGGGTCCGCAATGCGCAGCCCGGCAACGCGCAGTCGAATGGTGCTCTGACGTATGCCAACTGGAGCGCCCGTTCCACCGGCAACTCTCTGGCTGACTTCGTAACCGGTCGCATCGATGGCTGGGAAGAGTCAACCAAGAATGTGGTCCGCGACATTGCCTTCAAGGACATCGCGTTCTATGCCCAGGATTCCTGGAAGGTTACCCGCAATCTCACGCTGGAGTACGGAATGCGCTTCCAGCACCTTACTCCCTGGAGGGAGCAGTTGGGCTTTGGGCTGGTTACATGGAACGAATCCGCATACGTCAACGACCCCTCACAGCTTGGCGCCCTCACGGGTCTCAACTGGACCAAGCGAGATGAAAGCGTGCCGCAGTCTGGCTATCCTACCCGCGCGCTCTTCTACGCGCCGCGATTCGGAATGGCATGGGATATCTTCGGAACCGGCAACACGGTGTTCCGCGGCGGCTGGGGTAAGTTCTTCTATCACGATCCACAGGCAGGCGCAGACACCGTGGACATAGCCGCCGGCTTCCGCAGTACCGGTGTGGGGGGCGGCCCGCTGCTCTCGTCGCTTTCAGGTATCGTTCCCGGTACCGCGCGCACCAACGTAAGCACGCTCGACCCGAATGACAATCGCCAACCGAATACTACAAGCTGGAGCGCTACCGTATCCCAGCGCCTACCGCAGCGCATGCTCTGGGAAGTTGCCTATGTAGGGAATCGCAGCAGAGATCTGCTGAATAACGGCATCGCCAACATCAACTTGGCGCCCTACGGATCCATGTTTAACGATCCCGATGGAGATCCGAACAATTACCGCCCACGGGTGAACTTCCAGGACATCAACTTCCTTACCCACAATTTCTTCCAGAACTACCACGGTCTGCAGACGACGCTCGCCAAACAGTCGGGCGCCTTCAACTACACGTTGGCCTACACCTGGTCGAAAGCAATGGGCATTCGAGGAGGAGGTCAGGGTCAGGTTTCCGACCAGCTCAACTTCCGTAATAACTACGGTCCGCTGGCGTACGACCGTACCCACATCTTCGCAGCTACCTACGTATACGAACTGCCAAAGTTCCTCCCGAGCGGCAACAAGCTTGCGCAGGGTCTCGTGAACGGCTGGCAGCTTTCGGGCATCACGCAGCTTTCCAGCGGTGTGAACATTCAGGCCAACAACAATCCCAACTTCAACCTGAATGCGCCACGTCCTGATGATCCTTCGCGCAACATCGGCGCAACCTGGATTAATGGAACCAACGCCATTTCGGCGGTTCCGTTCGTCACATGCAACCCCACGGAGAACCTGTCCAGTGGCCAGTACATCAACGGTAGCTGTTTCTCGGCTCCAGTCCAGGGCACAAATGGCACCTCATCATGCCCTACATGCCGGCGTTCTTCAACAGCGATCTTTCGCTCTTCAAGAACATACGTTTTGACGAAGACAAGAACCTGCAGTTCCGCTTCTCTGCCTACAACTTCCTCAACCACCCATTGAGGACCTTCGTTGGAGGCGACCAGAACTTGAACCTGCAGCTCAATAGCCGGAATGAACTCATCAATCCGCGCTTTGGGTTTGCAGACAACATGATCGGACGCCGAGTTGTCCAGCTTGCGGTGAAGTTCTTCTTCTAACCGCGAGCTCTTTGCTGTGCATCCAAACGGGGAGGCCATGCCGGTCTCCCCGTTTTTGCTGTAATTGGATGAAGAAGCTTCCGCGTGCGTACGTCACTTGCTCTGGAACCACATGTACTGGTTGCGCCCTATACTGAACTGTCTGCTAGGTGGGCTAATGCTTGGTTCGCCCGCACAGCATCTTCTCGCGCAGCAAGCAGCCACTCCGCGGCAGGCATTCCAGTTGCAGCAACAAGGCAAACTTTCCGAAGCCGTGGAGGCCTACCGTGTCTATCTCTCCACCAACCCCACGTCTCTCGAGGCGCAATCCAACCTCGCCGTCTGCCTGGCGCAATTGGGGCGCATGGAGGAGGCAATCGTTGCCTACCAGCAAGCACTGAAGCTTAGCTCCAACAGCCTGCCCGTACGAATGAATTTGGCGATCGCGTACTACAAGCAGCAACGCATTCCAGAGGCCGCTCGCGAACTCGAAACCCTTCATACCGCCCAACCAGCAAACGAACAAGTGCTCCTGCTGTTTGCGGATTGCCTCATGCGTATGGGCGAGTATGCCGAAGTGCGCCAACGTTTGGAGCCGCTTCTAATCGCTCAACCGGCGCATCTGGCGGCCAACTACCTGATGGGCATGGCCAGTCTCCGCGGAGGCGATGCCCGCGCGGGGCAGCAGTCAATCGACCGCGTAATGAAGGCTGGTGGCGCGGCGGAAACCGCCTACCTTCTGGGTGCCGCACAATACGAAGCAGGCGACTATCCCGCCGCCCGCGACCAGCTTGCTCGTGCCGTAGCAGCGAACCCCAATCTCCCCGGAGTTCATACCTACTACGCCCAGGCACTCGCCGAAACGGGCGATAGCGCTGGTGCACGCGAGTCGTTCCGCGAAGCCCTTCGCCGGAACGCCGCGGACTTCGAGGCCAACCTCCACTACGGCGCCCTCCTCAGAGTTGAAAAGGATCTTGTTGGGGCCGAGCGCCACCTGCGTCAGGCATCGGCCATCAACCCTCGTTACCTCCCGTTGCAGTTCCAGCTTGCGTCACTTGAGATCGAGCGTGGCAAAGCAGAAGTTGCCGTTGCTTTGCTCGAACAAATTGTGGAGCAGAGCCCCTCCTACCTCGAAGCTCATGTCGCCCTCGCGCGGGCTTACTACCGGCTCCGCCGCAAAGAGGATGGCGACCGCCAGCGCGACATCATTCGTCAGCTCGAAAGAGAACTCCAGAGCAAGGAACTGAAGCAGTGACGCACCGAGTATTCCGTAGTTCGCTTGGTTCCGCTTGCATCGTCGCGTTCCTGCTCGCAGGGGACTACCCGGCAGTCGCGCAATCCCCTGCCGACCACGAAAGCCATCTCCGCATCGCGGAACAGCAGTTCCAGCAAGGCAAACTCGATGATGCGGCAAAGTCCCTCCGTGCTCTCGCTGATGCCCATCCCGAGGACCCACAGCCCCATTGGTATCTGGGCGTCATCGCCTACCAGCAGTCTCGTCACCTTGAAGCGCGCGATCACTTCCGTGCCCTCGTCGAACGACAGGAAGAGGCAGGTGCGGGATGGGCGATGTTAGGACTCTCCGAATTTCGGCTTAAGGAGTTCGACGAAGCGCTGCCCCATCTCGAACTGGGCCGTTTCCTTGGGATCGCCAGCAACGACGCCCTAGCCGAAACTGCGGCCCTCCATCAGGCGTTCCTATGCAATCGTATCGGCCGGTTCGATGTGGCACTTGGCGTACTGAGCGAACTCGCCGTCCAAGGCAGGAAGTCCGCCGGCATTGTGGCTGCCTTTGGCATCGCCGCACTCAACAAACCATGGCTGTTGGAGGATGTCCCGCACGACCAGCAACCCCTCATCATGGAAGCGGGTGAAGCAGCATGGTTGCTAGGCGCTCGTCGCCAGCAGGAGGCCTCGCATCTAGCGGAAACACTGCTTCGTAAGTATCCCACGCAGCCTGGTTTGCACTTCATCTTCGGCACCACCCTCGTCCGCGCGGACTGGGACCGTGCCGAAGCCGAGCTTCGCATCGAGGTCCAAACAAACCCCTCGCACTACTATGCCCACCTCACGCTAGCCTCTGAGCTTACTGATCGTGGTCGCGCGGCGGACGCTGTGCCCTTCGCCAACCACGCAGCCTCATTGCGGCCAGATTCCCATATCGCCCTCGGTCTATTGGGCAAAGCATTACTCGGCGCCCAGCGGGCGGAGGAGGCCGTCCCTCAGCTTGAGGAAGCCGTGAAGCTTGCTCCACAGAATGCAAACGTCCGCTACTCGCTTGCACTAGCCTACGCACGAGTGGGACGTAAGGAGGATTCCGCCCGCCAGCGCGAGATCTTCGCTCAGTTGCAGCAAGCTCAAACCGCCCCTAGCCCTCGGGTGAAACAATGAGCCCGCGATTCACCCGCCGAAACCTGCTCGCCATGGCCACCGCGGCTTTCGTATCGAAGCTGAGTGGGCAGCAGGCCCCACTCTTCGTGGAGGTGCCTCCATCGGAAAGCGGCATCACCTGGATGCACGAAAACGCCATGTCTCCCGCCCGTCACATGCCGGAATCCCTCGGTCCCGGCGCCGCCTTCTTTGACTTTGACAACGATGGCTGGATGGACCTCTATCTGGTAAACAGCGGACCCAGCGACTTCTACTCACCCAGTAAACCGCTGCGTAACGCCCTCTATCGAAACAATCGCGATGGCAGCTTCACTGACGTTACTGGGAAAGCCGGGGTAGCCGGCGCCTTCTTCGGAATGGGCGCCGCTACTGCCGATACCACAAACAACGGACTGCAGGACCTCCTCGTTACCGGCTACCGCGAGATGCGCTTCTATCGCAACAACGGCGACGGTACCTTCCGCGACGCCACCCGCGAAGCTGGCCTATCGCCCGACAAAGCCAACTGCCCATGGTCCACCAGCGCAGTCTTCTTTGACTATGACAACGACGGTTACCTCGACCTCTTCCTCTGCAATTACGTCGAGTTCGTTCCGGGCAAGACCACCTGCGGGGATAACAAGCTGGGACGGAATTTCTACTGTACGCCGCGCGTGTTCAACCCTCTCCAATGCGTGCTGATGCGCAACAACGGCAACGGCACGTTCACGAACGTCACAAAGGGAACGGAGATCGAAACTGCCCTCGCCAAGAGCTTGGGAGTGGTAGCCACAGACATCAATAACGACGGCCTTCTCGACCTTTGGGTGGCTAACGATACCAGCCCCAACTTCCTCTTCGCAAATCGAGGCGACGGAAAGTGGGAAGAGATCGCGCTTCCCGCCGAAGTTGCCTACAGCATGAACGGCCAGCCACGCTCCGGTATGGGCGTGGATTCCATAGACTTCGATGGTGACGGATTCATGGACCTGATGGTCACCAACATCGACCAGGAGATGTACGCCCTTTACCGCAACCGTGGTGACGAAAGCTTCGATGACGTCGCCCACGCCAACGAAATAGCCCAAACAACCCGGCAGATGAGCGGGTGGGGTCTGAAATTCGCGGACTTCGATCACGATGGTTATCCGGATCTCTTCATCGCAAATGGCCACCCAGATGACATGGTCTAGGG
>JAHCHD010000215.1 GCA_026129915.1 Bryobacterales bacterium | reverse complement strand
TTACCTCGACATCCTGATGTGCCCGCATGGTGTTTCCACAGCTTACGAAATGCGCGGGCACCCGGAGATCTTCGAGGCTTTCGAGGTGCTGAAACGCGACGGCAAGGTGCGGCACTTCGGAATCAGTTCGCATAGCGCTCCATCCGCCGCCATTGAGGCAGCCATCGACATGAAGGTGTATTCGGCAGCGATGGTGGCATATAACGTTGTGAACCATGCGTACGTGAAGCCGGCGCTTGAGCGGGCCAAGCGCGAAGACTTCGGCGTAGTGGCAATGAAGGTGGCCCGCCCAGTGTACCCAGGCGAGTACAACCAGCCGGCGAATCCGGAGCGTTTGGTGAAGATCAATACGGAATTCCCTGGCCCGTTGAAAGTTCCTCACAAGGCCTACCTGTGGGCACTGCGTAACCCCAACCTGACAGCGGTAATCAGCGAGATGCAATCCGCGGATTTGGTGCGCGATAACCTTCCGCTGGCGGCACCGAAACGCGGCTAGCAGGCGCGTCAGGCAACAACAGGAACAAGCAGAGCGGGCAACCGGATCTCCACCAGAAGCCCAGGGTTTGCGTTCCGCGCCTTGATCTCGCCTCCGTGGAGGTCGACTGCGCGCCTGGCAATGGAGAGTCCAAGTCCGCTGCCACCCTGACGGCGGTTGCGGTCGTCCTCCACCCGGAAGAAAGGGTCGAAGATCCGAGAGAGATTTTCATTGGGAACGCCAGGGCCGAAGTCGCGCACCTGAATCACAACGGCATTATCTTTGCGCTCACAGGCTATGGATACCGCTGAACCGGTGGGCGCGTAGCGCAATGCATTGCGCAGAACGTTTTCGGTGGCCCGGCGCAGCAGCTCGGAGTCGCCCTTCAACGGCAATTCATCTTGATGGGCAAAGGCAATCTCTACCTGGCGCTCACGAGCCTCAAAGCTGCAATCGAAGACGATTTCCTGCAGCAATGGCCGCAGGTCGAGTTCCTCGCGCCGAACATGGGCAGGGTCGCCCTCAGCGCGCGTCACTTCCAGCAGGCCGCCAATCAATTGATTCAACCGCTCCGTTTCGCGGCGAATCTGTGAGCGCGCAGCCTCGCGTTCGCCCGGCTCTTCCAGCAGTTCCGTGGCTACACTGAGGCGCGCGAGCGGGCTGCGGAGTTCGTGGGATATATCGGCCAGCAAGCGACGCTCCGCGCTCAGCAGGGTCTGGATGCGATTGGCCATCTGATCAAAAGCGCGGGCAAGGCTACCGAATTCGTCCTTGCGCTTACTGTTGAGGCGCACCTCGAGTTTACCTTCGCCATACTGCTCCACTACACGCCGCATGGCGCGCAAGGGCGACGAAACATACACCGCAAGCCCGAAACAGAGAACGATGGCCGCGCCTAGGATCCAGAAATTCTGCGGCGCCAGCCACCAGGTATAGGGCGGCTCGTCGCGTGAGGCCATCACCATACGGAGGTCACCCTGGCGGACCACCCGCACCTCCCGCATGGGTCTGCGAAGAAAAGGAAACCACGGACGCCCGCGCCCATTCAGAGAAGCTTCGGGTAGTTCCCGCGGCTCTCCGGTGAGGATGTCGCGGTTGGCGGAATCGACGACGTAGACATCGTTGCGGATGACATCTCCAAAGCGCTGCAGGTAGTCGCGCATTGCGTCATCTCCTCCGCGCTGCCTGGCTTCCAGCGCCTGTTCGAAATGGAAGATGGGGAAGCCACCGCGTTGGGGAGCGTCACGCAACTGGAGCGCGGTAATGACAGATAATCCAACAAAGATGACCGCAATGGTAAGTCCAAACCAAGCGAGGATTTTTGCGAAGAGTGTATTCATGGACGTCTCCGTAACCGATTACTCCGCATCCGTGGCATCTACACAAAACTGATAGCCGACCCCCCGGACGGTCTTAATCAGGGTGCGGCCAAGCTCCAATTTGCGGCGGAGGTGACTGATGTGCACGTTCACGGATTGGTCAAACCCGCTAGCTTTCCGGTCGTACAGGTTCTCGATGATGATATCCCGCGAAAGAACACGGCCAGCGGCGCGCATCAGCATTTCCAGGATGTCGAACTCGATGGTAGTCAATTCCACTTTTCGGCCATCCACCGCTGTGGTGCGAGAGGCCGGGTCGAGCATTACGCCGTTCACCTCCAAGCGGGCATTCTGAGCAACGGTGCGCGGCTCCAGTCGGCGAAAGATGGCCTTGATTCGGGCAACTAATTCATGGGGATTGAAGGGCTTAGGCAGGTAGTCATCGGCACCCAGTTCGAGACCGGTAATCCGGTCGATATCCTGGCCCCTGGCGGTAAGCATAATCACCGGCATTCGACTGTGCTCTCGCAGCTTGCGCAGCACGCTAAAGCCGTCAAGGCCGGGTAGCATCACATCCAACACCAGCAGGTCATGCCGCCCAGCTAGGGCGGAGGCAAGCCCCACTTCTCCGTCATGCAAAGCAGTGACGCGGAACCCTTCCTTCACCAGAAAACGGCCCACAAGCGCCGCCAGTTCCGCATCGTCATCAACAACCAGGATCTCCACGCCCTGAATGTATCATGGGCATCCAGACAGGTTACATAAAGATTTGTAAAGCGCGCTTCAACATTCTTCACCCGCCAGACACTTGCAGTTTAGGTTCGCTTCCTAGCCTTGAGATAGGCAAAGGCAAGACTTTTCGGAGGCATCCCATGCAACGGTTCTTCACGCTAGTTATCCTATTCTCGCTAATCGCACTCTGCGGCACAGCAATTCCCGCCGCTGCACAAAGCACGAGAGCCAACCTCGAAGGTAAGGTGCTTGACAGCACGGAAGCCTCCATCCCCGGAGCCACTCTAGTGCTGTTGCCCGCCAACGGACAGCCGATCGCCGCGGAGACCGACGCGACGGGCGAGTACGCGTTTCGTAATGTGGCGCCCGGCGCGTACCGTCTGCAGGTGACATCAGTAGGCTTCCAGGCAATCGAAGTTCCTACGCTGCAACTGACAGCGGGAACAAATCGACAAGATTTCACGATGGCGGTATTCCTCACAAAACAGGAAGTGACCGTTGAGGCCGAAAGCGTTGACTCAGTAAGTGTCGATATGGCTTCCAATGCCAGCGCCCTGGTTCTGAAGGAAGAGCAGTTGCGTGCGCTCTCAGACGATCCGGATGCGCTGGCGAATGAGCTACAGGCACTGGCCGGACCCTCTGCCGGTCCAAGCGGCGGCGCACAGATCTTCGTCGACGGTTTCAGCGGCGGGCGCATTCCTCCCAAGCAGTCGATTCGGGAGGTGCGCATCAATCGCGACCCTTACTCGGCGGAGTTTGACCGCCCCGGCTTTGGGCGCGTGGAGATCTTCACCAAGCCTGGCTCTGACCAGTTCCGCGGGCAGACCTTCTTCAACTTCAGTGACGAGTCATTCAACTCACGCAATCCCTTCGCTGTAAACCGGGCGCCGTATCAGGCACGTACCTATGGCGGCAATTTGAGCGGCCCCATCAGTCGCAAGGCGTCGTTCTTCCTTGACTTCGAGCGTCGCGAGATTGACGACAACGCCGTGGTGAACGCCACGACGCTCGACAGCCTCTTTCAACCGGTTACCTTGCAGCAGGCCTTCGTGACGCCTCAGCGCCGGGGCACGGGCACCGCCCGCGTGGATTACGCGCTGAACGACAAGAACACTTTGGTGGGCCGCTTCAATGTATTGCGGACGAGTTCCCGCAACAATGGCATTGGCGAGTTCACACTGCCTGAACGCGCCAGTGACGGTCACCAGAATGGTGAAACGATACAGCTCACGGAAACCGCAACGCTTTCCGCTACCGCCATCAACGAGACACGGTTTGAGCATTCGCGAATGCGCAACCAGCAGGAGCCGCTCACGCTGCTGCCCGCCATCAATGTGCTGGATGCGTTCCAGAGCGGTGGCAGTACCCAGGGCTTCTCCTCCAGCGGACGCAACAGCCTGGAATTGCAGAACATGACGTCGTTCGTGCGCGGTGTGCACTCCATCAAATTCGGCGGGCGTCTGCGAGGAAGCGACTTCACGGATGTTTCCCCGAACAACTTTCTGGGCACTTTCACCTTTGCGGGAGGCCTTGCTCCCGCGCTGGACGAACTTAACCAGCCGTTGTATGGCGGGGAGGGCAGCATGGTGCTTGCGCCGGTGACGTCACTCGAACGCTATCGCCGCACGCTCTATTTCCAGGGCCTTGGGTATTCGGCAGAGCAGATTCGGCTGCTGGGGGGCGGCGCCAGCCAATTCACACTGGCGGCGGGAACGCCCGAAGCGGCAGTGCGTCAGTACGACATGGGTCTCTTCTTCACACACGACTGGCGGTTGAAGCCTAACTTTACGCTGGCCTTTGGGCTGCGCTACGAGAACCAAACCAACATTCGAGATAACAGAAACATCGCCCCTCGACTGAGCTTTGCCTGGTCGCCGAATTCGAATGGCGGCCGCAACGGCAAGACGGTCATCCGCGCCGGCGCCGGAATCTTCTACGACCGTTTTGACGATTCCTACACGCTGAGCGCCCTGCGCTTCAACGGCAGCAATCAGCAGCAGTTTATCGTACCGAACCCGAACTTCTATCCCACGATTCCGGGAACCGCAGAGTTGCTGGGCAATGCAGTGCCGCAGGCTACTTATCGGGTGTATAACAACCTGCGCGCACCCTATATGATCCAGAACTCGCTGGGCGTGGAACGGGCGCTTCCAAAGAGCACGACGCTTTCGGTGAACTGGGTGCGCACGCGGGCACTGAATGTGCTGCGGACTCGCAACATCAACGCTCCGTTGCCGGACGCGGGCGAACGCCCGTTTGGCAGCGAAAACTTGTTTCTGTACGAAGCTACCGGACGCATGAGCCAGCAGCAACTGATTGCCAACCTCAACACCCGCTTCCATAGACGGATAATGCTGTTCGGCTTCTATTCCTTAGGAAAAGCGGAATCTGACGCCGACCGGGGCAACGCACTTCCTGCGAACCAGTACGACCTCTCAAACGAGTGGGGCCGTAGCATGATGGACATACGCCACCGTGTAGTTATGGGCGGAAACATCAACGGGCCGTGGGGCTTCACGCTAAACCCCTTTGTGATGTATCGTTCCGGAATGCCCTTCAACATCACCACGGGGCGCGACAACAATGGCGATACCGTATTCACTGACCGGCCCGCTTTCGCAACGGATCTCACCCTTCCCGGCGTGGTGCAGACTGCCTGGGGTGCGTTTGACCCCAACCCGCAGCCTGGCATGAACATCATTCCCCGCAACTACGGAGAAGGCCCGAGCCAGTTCACGGTGAACCTGCGACTGAGCCGCACCTGGAGCTTCGGCGAACGGAGCGGCGGCAACCCGATGCCCGGCGGCATGATGGGGGGACCCGGCGGACCGGGTGGCGGTGGCGCTCCGATGGGTGGTGGCGGACCGACGGGCGGCGGTGGCCGAATGGGTGGCGGACCGATGGGCGGTCCCATGGGCGGCTTTGGCGGCGGCAGCGGCAAGTACTCGTTAAACTTCTCAGTGAACGCCCGGAACCTCTTCAACACAACAAACCCTGGCAACCCGGTGGGCAACCTGTCGTCGGCGCTCTTCGGGCAATCCACCTCACTGGCCGGCTTTGGCCCGATGGGTGGCAACGCTGGCAACCGGATAGTGGAAGCATCACTTCGCTTCACGTTCTAATGCTTCCCGCAAGAAGGAGTAACACGAAATGATTCGGCCTGTTCTGAAATCGATTGCGGCGGCTACTGCACTGGCCGTGGCCCTGTGGGCCGCACCGTTCTGGACTGCGAAACCCTACACCCAGTGGACTGAGAAGGAAGTGGAAAAAGTCCTCGGCAACTCGCCCTGGGTGCAGAGCGCGGAGGTTAGCTTCGACATGTCGGGCATGCCCCAAGGTGGAATGCGCGGTGCTGGCGGCGGCATGGGCGGACCTGGCGGCGGGATGGGCGGACCTGGCGGCGGCATGGGTGGATCTGGTGGCGGTATGGGCGGACCTGGCGGCGGTATGGGCGGACCTGGCGGCGGTATGGGCGGCCCTGGCGGCGGGATGGGCGGCCCGGGTGGCGGCATGGGCGGCCCGGGTGGCGGCATGGGCGGACCTGGCGGCGGCATGCAGATGCCGAGTGCCTACGTGATGTGGCAGAGTTCGCTCACCGTGCGCCGAGCGATGGTGCGGGCCGCGCAATTAAAGGAGAGCCCCGCTGCACCGGAACTCGAAAAGCAACTCGACACCCCGTCAACACACCACATCCTTGCGGTGATGGGTTTGCAGGGCGGACCAGGCATGATGCGTCGCCCCGGTGGAGACGGGCAACCAGGCGATGGGCAAGGCGGACCAAGCCCTCAACAGATGGCCGAAATGCGAGCCCGCATGGAAACGCAGATGAAAGAAAACACCACCCTCACCATTGATGGCAGGAAGCTGTCCCCGGAGAAGATTGAAACCGTCCTTAGCGGCACAGATCGCATTCTGATGTTCTACTTCGCCAAGGAGTCGGAATTCAACGCGAAATCAAAGACGATGCAGTTCCAGACTCAAATGGGCCCCCTGAAGGTACTCGCGAAGTTCAAACCCAAGGACATGCTGGAGTAGCAGCATTGGACCACAAACTGCCACAGCCACCTGAAGTGACTCCCCAGAGGAAAACGGATGCGGCAGGTGGGTGGCGGCAGATGCTTGGTTGATCTTGGGAGACCTCCGACGCTGGTTTCCCAAGCGGGCGGAGCAC
>JAHCHD010000214.1 GCA_026129915.1 Bryobacterales bacterium | reverse complement strand
TCAGCACCTTCCACTACACCGGCAAGCTGAACGACTTCGACAAGGTGATGTACTGGGGCAACGTGTTCGCCGGCTTGTTTGCGCCCACCATTTTCCTGCACTTCTGCCTGAACTTTCCTGAGCCTTATCGCTGGTTGCGCGGCTTTGGCCGCTCCACCCTCATCTATGTTCCGGCCGCGCTGCTTTCCGTGGTGTTCATTGGTTTCGCCTCCGGCGCCATCCAGACCGCACTGCCGCTGGTTGAACTCACTTGGGCGCTCGACCGAGTGTGGCTCGCTTTCCTTACTGGCGGCTATCTGCTGGGCGGCATTGTGCTGGCCTTCAAGAGCCGAACGGCCAAGGATCCCGTGGTTCGGCAACAGTTGAAGTGGCTGCGCAATGGAGCCGTCTTCGCCATCCTGCCGTTTGCAGTGTTCTATTCCATCCCGTATGTGATGGGCTCCTTTCCGGGCGAATCGGCCAAGATGGCGGTGCTGGCGCTGCTGCTGATGCCACTCACCTGGGCCTACGCAATCGTCCGCTACCGGCTGATGGACGTCGATGTAATCTTCCAGCAGGGCTATGTGTACACGCTCGCCACACTATTCGTGCTGGGCGTCTTTTACGTATTCATCTTCTCGATCGGTAACTTCGAGAACCTCAGCCCCACCGCGGTGGCCATCCTGATTCTGATTGCCGCGTTCGTGTTCCAGCCCATTCGCAACTGGCTACAGGAGCAATTGGACCGCCACGTCTTCTACCGCGACCAGTACAACTATCGCCTCACTCTCGTGGAGTTTGCCCGCGAACTGAGCGCGGAAACGGACCTCGACCGGATGCTGAGTTCGGTAGCCGACCGCTTGATCAGAACTTTGGGCATCTCCCACATTGCCTTTTTTCTGGTAGATGAAAGCGACGCCAGCATCTCACTGCGTTTGGCCGATAACGTGCGCGACCGCAAGGGGCGAGCGATTGAGCCAGGCTACCCGCTTGACCTCTCCTTCCTTCAGCGCACCAACGAGAAAGGCCACCTGTTTTTTGAGCGAACGCGTAATCTTCCTGATGCGAGGGTAATGGAACATCGCCCCTCTGCCCGTGAGTCGATCGCTGAGCTTGACCTCACTTACTACTTCCCTTGTGAGGCCCGCGGGCGAACCATTGCCTATTTCGGCGTCAGCCGTCTCGACCGGGGCGACTTTCTCACGTCCGACGATCTTGAGTTGCTCATCACACTGAGTGGCTATGTGGGCATCGCCATTGAAAACGCAAGGCTCTACCACTCGCTGCGCCTGAAGGCGGCAGAGTATGAGCGGCTGAAGGAATACAACGAGAACATCGTCGAATCCATCAATGTGGGCATTCTGGCTGCGGACCTCGACGGCTGTGTGGAGAGCTGGAATTCCTCCATGGAAGTGATCACCGGCATCCTGCGTCGGCAAGCGGTGGGCCGCCCCCTGGCTGAATTGCTACCAGCCGACCTCTGCGAGGAGATCGCGTCGGTGAGCGCCGAGGAAGAGATCCACAACATTTATCAGTACCTGTTGCGGCCCATCCAGATGCCGCCGGTTACCGCCGCCTCGGAACCTAGCAAGGAGCGCGAAGAACCCCAAGACTTTGAGCCGGTCCCCGCACGCTACGCATCAGATGAATCCGAGGCCTTGTCCTTCGCTGGAGTAGCCGCCTCCGTACACGCGGCAACCCGGGTGGAGGCCCGTTCCGGAGCTACGGGAAAGACTGGCGCCGCGACAGCCGGGTCGCCGATAGCTGGGCGTACAGAGTCTGTGCGCGAATCCCATCAGTATGCCGCTGGCATTCCCGTGGGCAGGATACCGAGCAATGGACGGGAAGGACAGCTATCTGCGAGTCCGGATGGCGGAGAGCGAATGCTGAACATCGCCATCACGCCGCTGGTTTCGCGGGAGTTTGAGCATATCGGTCGCCTGATTCTGTTCCAGGACGTCACGGAGCGTACCGAATTGGAACGGCGGCTGGTTCAGACCGACAAGCTTACCTCCATTGGCGTTCTCGCCGCCGGTGTCGCGCACGAAGTAAATACCCCGCTGGCGGTCATCTCCTCGTATTCGCAGATGCTGGCCAAACAGCTTGCCGACGACGAAAAGAAGGCTGGCATCCTCGACAAGATCGCCAAGCAGACCTTCCGCGCAAGCGAGATCGTGAACTCGCTGTTGAGCTTCTCACGCACGGCCACCACCAGTTTCCAGAGCACGCATCTAAACAGCGTTGTGGAAGAGACACTGGTGCTCATTGGGCCACAACTGCAGAAAGCCAAAGTAGAACTCGAAAAGCGTATGGCAGACGACCTGCCGAACATCCGTGGCAATGCGGGCAAGCTGCAGCAGGTTTTCTTGAATCTGTTTCTGAACGCCCGCGACGCGATGCCAGCCGGCGGAATTCTTAGCATCGAGAGCAGCTTCGATAAAGAGAACGTATACGTGCGCGTTGCCGACAGCGGCCAGGGAATCCCACCCGAGATCGCCAGCCGCATCTTTGACCCGTTCTACACCACAAAGGTCCCCGGCAAAGGGACGGGGCTGGGGTTAAGCATTTCCTACGGCATTGTACGCGAGCACGGCGGTATCATTGAGGTTTCCAGCCGCCCCGGAGACGGGGCCGTGGTTACCCTCACGATACCCAGGGAACAGAAGGCTAGTTAACGTTTCCGCGCGCCGCACCCGGTCGGGAAACCCCACATACCATGGCACATACTCCGAAAAACGCCCGCATCCTTGTAATCGACGACGAACCGGATGTGCGGGAGATGCTCGAGTTTTTGCTGGAGGAGGAAGGCTTCGCGGTGGACACGGCTCCGGACGCCACCGCGGGCCTCGCCAAGCTCGCCGCGCGTGATTACGACCTGCTGTTGCTGGACCTTATGCTTCCAGACATGTCGGGCATGGACGTGCTGAAGCGCATACGCAAGGAAGATCGCGAATTACCCGTGTGCATGGTTACCGCGCACGGATCTACCTCCGTGGCGGTGGAGGCCCTCAAGGGCGGAGCCAACGACTATTTTTCCAAACCGTTCGACAACCAGAAGCTGATCCTCGAAATCGGCCGGCTCATCGACGCCCGCCGCCTGCTGAAGGAGAACACACAACTCCGCCGCGCGCTCAAGCAACGCTACGCCTTTCCGGAAATCGTGGGCAAGAGCGAGAAGATGCTGCAGGTGCTGGACCTCGTGAAGCAGGTGGCAAGCAGCCGCTCCACCATTCTGATTACCGGGGAAACGGGCACCGGCAAGGAACTCATCGCGAAGGCAATTCACATGAATTCAGCCCGCGCGGACAATATGTTCATTGCGGTGAACAGCGGATCCCTTCCCCCGGAACTGCTGGAGAGCACCCTATTTGGCCATGTCCGCGGTGCGTTCACGGGTGCTGTGGCTTCCCATAAGGGTTACTTTGAGGTGGCGGACAACGGCTCGATCTTTTTCGACGAGATTGGCACGATCAATGTCGACACGCAGGCCAAGCTCCTGCGAGTAATTCAGGAGAAGGAGTTCATCCCGCTGGGTGGCACCGATGCAGTGAAGGTGGACGTGCGCATCCTCGCCGCCACCAATGCCGACCTCAAGCGAATGGTGGACGACGGCAAGTTTCGCGAGGACCTCTACTATCGCCTGAACGTCATCAACATCGACCTGCCTCCTCTGCGCGACCGGAAAGAGGACATTCCTCGTCTGGTGGGGCACTTCTTTCAGAAATACTGCACCGAGAATGGGAAGTTTCTCGACAAGGATGGCCGCCCCGCTTTGCGCTTCGATGGCGAGGCTATGGCCATTTTGATGGAACACAATTGGCCGGGCAACGTGCGCGAGCTTGAGAACGCCGTGGAACGCGCTGTCGTACTGGCCACGGAACCGCTGGCGCCAGCGAGCGTACTCCCGGATTCCATTTTGCATGCCAGCGGTGTGGGCATCCGCCGCGATGAACGCGGCAATCTGGCGCCGGATGCGTCGCTGTTTGAGATCATGGCCGATATTGAACGCAACATCATCCTCGAACACCTTGAACGGAACTCCTGGAGCCAGACCGAAACCGCGGAGAAGTTGCGCATCCCGCTTTCCACTCTGAACCAGAAGATCAAGCGGCTGAATATTGAAATCCGCAAGAAGGGCGATCAGGCGCGGGCGGCTGGGTGACGCCGTTCAGTACTTGTTTTTTTCCGTTCGATGCGCAGAAACCCCCTTTCGGATGTTGCTTTTCCCGTTTCTTCCCCAATTGACACTTCAATCTGATCCTGGTAAGGTTTGTAACTTGCGGTGGGTTTTTCTAACACACCCCCGTGTCCTTTTGTCTCGCATGCTTTTCTATCCCATTCACGAGGTTTGTTCGTGAAGCAACGTTACTTCATCCTTGTGCTCGCGCACAGTGTGCACGGGCGTATACAGCGCATTCATGTCCCGCATTCGTTCATTTATGCCGTTCTGTTGCTGGCGGTGCTAGGTACCTTCTCCGTACTTGGCTTCGTGGGCAGCTACGGGCGCATGCTTTGGAAAGTGGGGCAATATAACACGCTCCGCGCCGAAGTGGAAACCCTTCGTGATCGCTATAGCGACCTGCAGAAGGAAGCTGCTGAGCAGAACGAACACCTGGCCACCCTTCAACTATTCGCCAGCGAAGTCTCTGTCGCCTACGGGCTGAAACAGGACTTAGGTGGTGTCTCCAGTTTCGCTTCGGAAGCGCGACTCGTGCCCACCGTTTCCGAAACCATTGAACAGTACAACTTCCTGAAGAGCGCCGATTATTCGCGGATCTTCCGGGAGTACGTCCGCAAGCGCCACGCCAACGCGGTGCCCGCGATCTGGCCTGTGAATGGCCGGTTGATGGATAATTTCGGCAAGCGTGTGGATCCTTTCAGCGGCTTGGGCGCCTTTCATTCCGGCGTCGATATTAACGGCAATCAGGGCGACCCCATCAAGGCTACGGCTGATGGCATTGTCGTGATGTCGGGTTGGATGGGCGGCTACGGACGCATGGTGGTGATCGACCACGGCAAGTATCAAACACGGTATGCACACCTTTCATCCGCGCGCGTGGTTCCGGGCATGGAAGTGCGTCGCGGTGAGGTTATTGGCGGGATGGGCTCCTCCGGTCGTGCCACCGGCACACATCTCCACTATGAAGTGCGTGTGAACGGCGTGGCGGTGAATCCGTACCCCTACCTGCGTCGGCCACTGAGCGCGGATGGCAAGGCTCGCGAGCTACCCTTTTAGTTTCCTTTTCCCTCTACTTTCGATAGACTCTTCAGCATCCCGCGCCCCCCTCGATGGGGGCGTGGCATCTGGAGTATGCCATGTGTTCCCCGAGACGTGACTTTCTGCGCCAAGCAGCCCTTGCCCTCAGCGGTATCCACCTCGCCCGTCTACATTTGCTGGGCAATTCCCTGCTCACTGACACCGCTCAGAATTTCCTGCTCTCCTTGACGGACGAGCAGCGAAAGCAAGCCACCTTCGACTTCATGGACGCTGAGCGATTCTTTTACAACTTCACACCTGTACCCCGCAAAGGTTTGCCCCTGCGCGAAATGCGCCCGGAACAGCAGCACCTGGCGCACGCCCTGCTAAGCGCGGGCCTCAGCCAGCGCGGCTACATCAAGGCCTCCACCATCATGAGCCTTGAAGAAGTGCTTAAGGTACTCGAAAACGATTCGGGCGAGAGACGCAACCCTGGCAAGTATTACTTCAGCATCTTCGGCCAGCCCTCCGACAAGGGCATCTGGGGCTACCGCGTGGAAGGCCACCACCTGAGCCTCCACTACACCGTGCGGGACGGTAAGGTCTTTGCCGCGCCTACATTCCTGGGTTCGAACCCACGCGAAGTGCGCCATGGCGCACGAAAAGGCTTGCGCGTGCTCTCGGCGGAAGAGGACTTGGGTCGTGATCTGCTTCATGCCTTGCTCCCTGAGCAGAAGAAGGTAGCGGTGGTGGATGCCGTCGCCTACCCGGACATCCTCACTTCCAACCACCGCAAGGCTGCCCTCACCGGCCAACCCAATGGTCTTGCCGTGGGGAAAATGACCGGGGCGCAGCGCGACAAGTTATTGGCGATTGTGCGGGAGTACACCGGAAACTTGGCGGAAGACTCGAAGCAGTGGCGCGACGCCCAGCTGAAGCAGGCTGCGGACAAGCTGTTCTTCGCCTGGGCCGGCGGACCCGAATTCAAAGACCCGCACTACTATAGAATCCAGGCGCCCACCTTCCTGATTGAGTACGACTGCACGCAAAACGAAGGCAACCACATCCACTCGGTGTGGCGGGACTTCACCGGCGATTGGGGCGGCGACCTGCTAGCGGCCCACTATCATCACGGCCATCACGCAAAGTCGGAACACGCCAAAGCCAACGGACACGCTCCCGCTGGCCACCGGCATGGGTAGCGCCAAGGAAGGCCAAACCGTTGGCGTTCCCACCCCGCATCGCGTTGGAGATTCACCGGGCAGGATCGCAATGATTGCGACCTGCCTGCCTCGTCACCAACTGCTATCTGGCCTTGCCAGCCTCAGTCGCCTCGGGCACCTCAATCAGCTTGCCGCTGCGCACATCGTAGATGTAACCATAGACCGGGATGTTATCTTCCACCAACGGGTGGCTTATGATGCGGACAACGTCGTCCACCACGCTCTGGGCGAGGTCGCTGATGGTGAGCCAGTGAATGAACTTGCCTGCCACTGAGCCCCGCCCCTTGCCCGTATCTTTC
>JAHCHD010000213.1 GCA_026129915.1 Bryobacterales bacterium | reverse complement strand
TCGAGTATCAAGAGCGTTGAGGCGAGAGGTGGGACCGGAGAACAGTTCATTAAAGGTATTCACAGGATCATGGTAAAGTGCGGGAAATGAACTCCCTCTAAATCCACACATGTCAATCTGAAACGAGGTCGTCAGCAAGGTTCTGTAAGCCTCTAGGATAGGAGAGACTGGTAGATCGTGCTCCCTGAGGGAGACACATAGCTTGTAAAGTGCAGCAAACGATTGCTGAGTCAATCCCGCTATGGTGAAATCGTGTGGGCTCGGGGAGAGTCGGTTCACCGCAGACGGAAGAGTAGCTGCAATGTGTCCAAGAAGCTGCCTATCTGCTTTAGAGTGTTCTATAGTCCTCAAGAAGGAATCTAAATGCCGGGTTGTGGCGATACTGGAAATCAATGTCGAGACAAGGTTAAACGCCTCCGTGTCATCGCGGGAGTGGGCAGTAGAGGATTGGAGGGTTTCAAGCAGGTCTGCAGCTAACTGGTAATAGGCGAAATAATCGAACAGATGTGGTGGGCAGGGATCTTCTCCCGGTGTTGTTCGTTGCGTCGGTAGCTGTAGCAACAGAAAGCCTTTGATCGCTTCCGCAGGGGCTATAAGTTTCTGTAGCCGCAACGCCCTACAAGTGAGGTTTAGCCTATCGCAGCGGACCTCACGAGTCGCGCGAGTCTGCAGAGCAGTGATCGTGTCGGCAATGCCACCTGGTATCTCATAGAACGGCGCTAGTTCATTGGTTGCAGATTGTTTGACTAGAACATTAGCCAGCTCGTCAGCGAATTGTTGCTCGCGAACGTATGCTTTCCGGTTTTCAAGAAGTGCCAGTACAAAGTCGCAGTACACTGCCGGGTGTTGGGATGCGGCTAACTGGAGAGCGGACTCCGTTTCGTCATCAGTGATCGAACGTGAATTAGGCTGTTCTTCTGAAGGAGTGAGTTTCGTTTGGCTTTCGTTAGGTTCTTGTGCAAGGACTATACATGGGAAAATAGGCGCAGCCATGGCATGGACCAGGAGTCGGAAAACTGTCCGCCGTTGTAGCGAATGTTGGTACACAGTCGACCTCCAGTTGTAGCTATGAATTGATCATTACGTTGTTCATGAGAGGTATGATGGCTTTCGCCATCGGGCAACTCACTTCCCAAATAGAGCCCTCACCGCCAACCAACGCCGCTCTGTTACCCCCCCCTGCCCCACTCCAAAAAATCCAGCAGGCTCGCGCAGCGAGTCCACGTAAAAGGCGCGCCACTTGGCGTATGCGACCCCACCATCCCGGCTGCACGCGCGCTGCCTGGAATCACAGGCCTTGTGCATTCCGCCCAACAGAAAGCTCATCGCCTCCGAAAGGAGCCAATCCTTGTGCGCACACGGGAACTGCACCCAACTCCCGGTAACCCGCTACCACCCCGTCTTCTGCTTCTCTCGGGCCGTCAGCGTCTCGTGCAGTAGCGACTTGATGTAGGTCTGATACCGCAGCCCCTTTCGTTCTGCCTGCTTTCGGGCCAAGGCCAGATCCTCGGCGGGAATCCGTAGTGACACTACCGGCGCGGCTGCCTTCGTCGACGCAGCAATCCGCTCCTCTAACCTCGCCTTGGTCAACACCTGCGCTTCGCCGCGTTTCAGCGCTGCGGCAAGGTCCTTCCCATGTTGGTTGCGCTGCTCATACCACCACGCGGCTTCCTCCGCCTCCGTGGTGAAGGCTGGCTTTCCGCCCTCCGTTTTCTTCTCTAACTGCTTCTTCATTTAGGCTTCTCCAGAAACGCTTTCCTGGATCTTCGGAAACAACCCCAACTTTACCAACTAATCCAACGTGCTATCGGAACCGTCGCGTCAGCGACAGGCAGTGCCTTGCCAGGCGTTTTACACGCATGGACCCCGGCCCCCAATAGCCGCGCACCACGTCCAGTGGTGCCACTGCCCGGTTGGACCGCTGGACGCGGTCCCATTCCCCGGGGGAGACATTCCAGCCGGGTGAACCGGCTGGCCACTCACTTAGTCCGCTGACGCGGACGCCCAACCTGCCTGCATCGGGAATCCTGTGTTCGAAGCTCCCCTGCAGCGCCAAAATTGTTGCCATGGGCGTGAGCCCGTGGACACGAAGGTATCGGCCTAGCGGAGTCCCGAAGGACCGACAGAAGGTGGCTCTGGGGTCTGTTGGCCGCGCCCGAGCCGGGGCGGTTCCGATTCTGCCGCCGCCTTCGGGGCTTGGCCTTCAGGGGGATGGGGACCACGGGTTTGCTCGCTACGCTCGCGGCACCCATGGCTACACCACTCTGTCGCCCGTTCCGGGCGTGGCTTACCCGGGGCGTGTCTGGACCATGGGATTGCTCGCGGCACCCATGGCTACACGACTCTTGCGCCCGTTCCGGGCTCACCGCCACAGCCTGGCAATCCCGCTCGCGGCTGCCCTTGGCCTTGCCCGGCAGGTTCCACACATTTTCCCTGAGAACTTCTGGCCCCTATCGGCACTTTCTTCCTGGGAGGCTTGCGCGCGATGGCTGGCTCGTTTCATAGCATTCTGCTCCACATTGTCTTCTCCACCCACCAACGACGACCCTTCCTCATTCCAGGGCGACGGGAATTGGTGTTCGCGTACATCGCGGGGATTCTTCGCCGGCTCGGCTGTGATTTCGTGGTCGTGAACGGCCACGTTGAGCATGTGCACGTGGTGTGCTCGCTGCCCGCGAATCTGTCGCCGCAGGAACTGGTGCGCCGGGTGAAGTCCTCTTCGTCGAAATGGCTGCACGAAGAGGTGGAAGGCCTCCAAGACTTCCAGTGGCAAAGGGGCTATGCCGCCTTCAGTTTCTCCCGCCGGCAACTCTCACCCGTTTGCCGGTATGTCGAGCGGCAGGAAGACCACCACAGTACGACGTCCTTCGAGGAAGAGTATCGCGACTTCCTGAAGTTGGCGCAGATCGAGTTTGATGATCGCTACCTCCTGGGCTGAGGCGCATGGCTGCACCTGGTATCGGGTTAATGGCTTGCAGCGTTGTTGTATCCGTCTGCAGCAGAGCGGCCCGGAACGGGCAGCCAGAATGGTGTTGCCATGGGCGTAAGCCCGTGGAACCTGAGAGCGCCCTTATTCTGGAGTCCCGAAGGGCCGACAGAAGGTGGCGCGGGAATCTAGTCGGCGCGCGCGAGCCGGGGTGGTTTCGATTCTGTCGCCGCCTTCGGGGCTTGGCCTTCAGGGGGATGGGGACCACGGGTTTGCTCGCTGCGCTTGCGGCACCCGCGGCTACACCACTCTGTCGCCCGTTCCGGGCGTGGCTGCAGCCGTCGCTGCACTCCGGAAACCGCATGAGCCTTGCTCGCTGGGCTCGCTGCGGACAGGGCTACAGTTCGGTCGCCCGTTCATTTCGGGGAAGGTGGTGGTCTGGACCCTAAAGCTGAGACACAGAAGAGCGGGACACCTTGGGACGTCGTAGCCTGCCACCGTGTTCCCTGCCACCGTGTTCCCTACTGTTGACCCTTCGGGACAGCTCGCTCCTTCCGGGGTAGAATCCGATGACGACGGTATGCGGAAAGGCTTCACCAGAAAACCGCCAGCAGATTCCCCGGGACCGCTGGCGAAGAACTACATCACGCCTGGCGGTTTTGAGCGGCTGCGCGAGGAGTACCGCTTCCTCCACACCCGGGAACGGCCCGCTGTGAAAGAGGTGGTCGCGTGGGCGGCGGGCAACGGCGATCGCAGTGAAAACGCCGACTATCTGTACGGCAAACGGCGCCTGCGTCAGATCGATTCCCGGCTGCGTTTCCTGCTGAAGCGCATCGAGGCCGCGGAGGTGGTGGACCCGGAGGCTCGTCGCAGCGGGCAGGCGGCACAGCGTGTCTACTTTGGAGCCACAGTGCGGTATGCCGACGACGAGGGAACGGAGCGCGCAGTGAGTATCGTGGGAGCTGATGAGGTGGATCTCGACCGCCGGCACATCAGCTGGGTATCGCCGCTAGGGCGGGCCTTGATGAAGGCGGAAGAGGGCGACCGCGTGGTTCTTGAGGCGCCCGGCGGCAAGACCTGGCTGACGGTGCTCGAGGTGTCCTACGAACGCATTGAAGTGGAACCGTTCCGGGAACCACCGGGAGCCCAGAGTGCGGGGAACACCGTCACTCCCGAGTTGCCGCCGCCGGATCTTGCGCCTTGAATTGGATTTGCTGTCGTCGTACGCGCAGCCGGCATCTTTGCAGAATCCAGCGTCTCGCCGCGGGGCACGCGTCAACCAATCGAAACGCCGGCATGGTGTGCGCCGGGCAAGAGATTCACGGAGATTGGTTCGACCTTTCCGTCGCTCACGAATGCGGCTTTGCCACTGGGGTCGTGTCCCGTCACCACGCGTCTGATCCCCATCCTGCCTCCTCTATCCCGTTGCTGCGCGGTCACCTGCGCCCTCAGTTGTGGCAGGTGGTCGAGTTACTATACCGCAAACGAAGACCAGGCTACCCCCGTGCTATACTTCCCACACTCTATGAGCAACATTCTCATCACCGGCTGCAGCATGGGTATCGGTTTCGCCACCGCGCTCGAACTCGCTCGCGCGGGGCACCACGTGATTGCCACGATGCGGAACCCTGCCGGCGCTCCCCGCCTCGGCCAGATTGCCGCCGAGGAGAATCTGCCCATTGAGATCCGGGCGCTCGATGTCGATTCGGACGAAACCGTTCGCGCTTGCTTTGCCGGGATCGATTCGCCTATCGATGTCCTCGTCAACAATGCGGGGATTGAGGTACACGGCTCACTGGAAGAACTGCCCATGGAGTCCATCATCGCCGTGATGAATACGAACTACTTTGGAACGGTTCGTTGCATCAAGGCGGTGCTGCCCGGAATGCGCGAGAGGCGGAGCGGCTGCATCATCAACATTTCCTCCGTCTCGGGCCGGATTTCCAGTGCGCCGCTGGGCCCATACGCTGCATCCAAACATGCGGTCGAGGCCATCAGTGAAGCGCTCGCCGGTGAAGTGAAGCCCTATGGCATTCGCGTCGCCGTTGTGCAGCCGGGCATTCAGAATACCCGCATGGCACAGGACATCTCCTACACGCAGGGGTCGCCGTACCCGCACTCGGTCCGGTTTGCCGGGCTGTTCCGCGCGGCACTCTCCAACCCAACCCCGCCCGAGGTGACCGCCGGCGTGGTCCGCAACATCGTTGAGAGCGGAACCTGGCAGCTTCGGCATCTTTCGGGTCCCGATGCGGGGCCGTTCCTGGGGTGGCGGGCGAGCCAAAGTGACGAGCAATGGGTGGATTGGAGCGCCCAGGATGACGAATCCTGGTACGCTGCGGTGGAGCGTGATTTCGGCATGAATGCCCGTCCGCTGCCGGCCGCGCCTGCCAGCACGAATTCTGATGACCGGTAGCAAATCCCCCGCGTTGTGGCAACGCGCCGGCTAACCTTAAAGTCCCCAGAGGAGACACAAGCCATGCCCACAGCCAAAGCCTATGCCGCCGCCGGAGCCACGACTCCGCTGGCCGGCACCACGATCCCCCGCCGTGATCCCACGGATCACGATGTGCAGATCGAGATTCTATTCTGCGGCATCTGCCATTCGGACCTGCACACGGTGAGGGACGAGTGGAGCAGCATTATGCCGACGGTCTACCCGTGTGTCCCTGGCCACGAGATCGTCGGCCGGGTGACCCACAGCGGATCCGCTGTAACGAAATGCAAGGAGGGCGACCTCGTCGGCGTGGGCTGCCTGGTCGACTCCGACCGGACGTGCCCGAATTGCCAGGCTGGCCTCGAGCAGTTCTGTCCGGGCATGGTGCTCACCTACAATTTTCCCGACAAGCATCTGGGCGGCGTCACCTATGGCGGGTACTCGGAGAGCATCGTCGTTGATGAACACTTCGTGCTGCGGATTCCCGAAAATCTTGACCTTGCCGGTGCCGCGCCGCTTCTATGCGCAGGCATCACCACGTATTCGCCGCTACGGCACTGGGGCGTCACTAGCGGCAAGAAGGTGGGAGTTGTGGGGCTTGGCGGATTGGGCCACATGGCGGTGAAGTTCGCCCGCGCGCTGGGCGCTCACGTCGTCGTGTTCACCACGTCGCCAGGGAAGCGCGACGATGCATTACGCCTGGGCGCCCACGAGATTGTCCTCTCGCGCGACGCCAACGAAATGCAGAAACACGCCGGCAGCTTCGATTTCATCCTCGACGCCGTCTCCGCCGACCACGACATCAACGCCTACATCCAGATGCTCAACCGCGACGGCAACCTCACGCTCGTCGGCGCGCCCGAGAAGCCGCTGCCCGTATCGGCATTCGGGCTTCTGTTTGCGCGCCGCAGCCTTTCGGGTTCGCTTATCGGCGGCATTGCGGAAACCCAGGAAATGCTCGATTTCTGCGGCGAGCACAACATCACCGCCGATGTCGAAGTGATTCCCATTCAGCAGATCAACGAGGCCTACGAACGGATGCTGAAGTCGGACGTGAAGTATCGCTTCTCGATCGACATGGCATCCCTCAAGGCGGAGTAGTCCGTTCACGGGGGGATGCAAAGCAGCCTTCTGCAGCATTTTCAAGGGTAGGTAGCGACAGGCTCCTACCCATTCCCGTTCTGATAGCCGCAGTCCGTCTGGCCAACGTGTTCACTACGCCTGTTGGCAATTCCCCGAAAGAATCGCGAAGACACCCTCTGATAATCACCTGCAAGTACGCGGGCCGAGGCCGGTGCCGCCCCGGTGTTACCCTACCCCCCCCCCCAGGCCCACCGAAACCCCCCCAGACCCCCAATCCAGAACCTGGAGCCCCCGGGGATACCAAAGCCGCCCCCCA
>JAHCHD010000212.1 GCA_026129915.1 Bryobacterales bacterium | reverse complement strand
CTCGAAACCAAAGGGTTGGCGATGGGCAAAGCCAGACTCGCGCAACGCGCTAGCGAAGGCTCCAGTAGGTAGCCTTACGGCGAAGTGTACAAAGAACTCGTTGCAGGAAAGGGCGAGGGCTTCAGAAGCAATCATCGCGCCGGGCTGCGCAGGGTGGCTGCAATCAAGAATTCGATCGTCAACACGAAGGCGGCCCTGGCAGCGATTCTCGCTGGATGGCACAAGCAGTTTCTTGTGCGCCAGCAGCTCCAGCAGGAAGGGCTTTACGGTGGATCCAGGTCGCCAAAGGGTGTTAGCAGCTTCGAGTAGCGAGTCCTTGGGGCTCGCCGGCTTCGGTGTGAAGACGGGGTTATTGCTGCCCAGGGCGACAATCGCAAATCCCCCGCGTCGTTTGCCGAGTGCGCCACGAAATGCCTTTTCAGCGGCGCTTGTGAGCGCGGGCTTCCAGGCAGGCGCGGCGCGCACAGGGCACGGGGAGGAGTTCCACGCGATGGCAGCAGCCGGGATGGCGGCGTTGCGCAGCCACTGGCGCCTGGTGTGCCCTGATTTCGCATTGCCATCCATGCAATGGCCTCCTGGATACAGCATATTCCAAGCGGCTGTCAGTGCATGCAGCGGATTTCGCGGGGGCTGAACCGAAGCAAGCCGCACTTGGCACCCAATGGCGGCTTGCCGGGCTAGGGTCAAATTTCCATGATTTCTTTTTCTTTGGCCTTCGAGACCGAATCTACCTTGGCGATACTCGCGTCAGTGAGCTTCTGGACCTCATCAAGGCCACGCTTCTCATCGTCCTCGCTAATCGCCTTGTCGGTCATCATCTTCTTAAGCGCATCGTTGCAGTCGCGCCGCACGTTGCGCGCGGAGACGCGGTGCTCTTCAGTGGTGACGTGAAGCTGCTTCACGATGGTCTTACGACGCTCTTCGGTGAGGGAAGGCACGGGCACGCGGATGAGCTTACCGTCGTTGGATGGGTTTAGTCCCAGATCGCTTTCGAGGATCGCCCTTTCAATGGCACGGATCTGGCTGGAGTCCCAGGGCTGAATGGTGATCATGGTGGGCTCCGGGACGTGCAGCGTCGCAACCTGATTCAGCGGGGTGGGCGTTCCATAGTAATCCACGCGCACCGGCTCCAATAGATGGATGGTTGCGCGGCCCGTCCGGATGATGGAGACCGCATGCTGCATGTCGGCAACCACTTTATCCATGCGCTCACGGGCGCTATCAAGCACTTGTTTTACTGATTCAAACGGCACGATCGTTCACCTCTCAAAGGAATAGCATGACGCATGAGGGACGCCCGATGCCACCGTGAAGCGGCAGGGCATGGCGATGCGTATCAATCGGTTGGGTCACAAATGATGGTGCCCACAGGTTCGCCCTCCACCACACGGCGAATATTGCCGCGCTCGCCAAGGTTGAAGACGATGATGGGCAGGTGATTGTCCCGGCACATGGCAACGGCGCTTGCATCCATTACGCCAAGGGCGCGGGCGAGTACGTCGTGATAGCTCACGGTGCTGAAGCGTACGGCGTCCGGATGCTTGCGGGGGTCCTTGTCGTAGACGCCGTCGACGCCCGTGGCCTTAATCACGACGTCGGCCTGAATTTCGAGGGCGCGCAGGGCGGCGGCGGTGTCGGTGGAGAAATAGGGGTTGCTGGTGCCGCCTGCAAAAATGGTGACCCGGTGCTTTTCCAGATGACGAAGCGCCCGGCGGCGGATGTAGGGTTCGGCCACCTGCTGCAGATGGATGGCCGTCATCACCCGCACTGGGACTTCCAGTTTTTCGAGAGCGTCCTGCATAGCCAGGGCGTTGATCACGGTAGCCAGCATGCCCATGTGGTCAGCGGTGACGCGGTCCATGTTGCGCGCCGCGGCAGCGACGCCCCGAAAGAAATTGCCCCCACCCACCACCATGCCGATGTCTACGCCGGCGGCCCAGACCTCCTTCACTTCAGCGGCGAGTTCGGAAACACGTTCCGGGCTAAGGCCAAAGTGCTGATGGGCGGCGAGGGCTTCGCCGCTGAGTTTCAGTAGGATTCGGCGGTATTTCACGGGCATGCACCAATCGAGGTTAGCAGTCCGCCGCCAAGGCAGCGGGCACGGAAACAAAAAAAGCGCCTCCGGGGAGGCGCTTTCGGGAACTACTCTTCGGTGGATTCACCGGCGGGCGGTAGCGTGTCGCCCACTTTGAACCGCGAGAATCGAACCACCTGCAGGGTATCGCCCAGGCTGGACGACTTCTGCGTGATGAGCTGGCTGATGGTGAGGGAATTTTCCTTCACGAAAGGCTGCTCCAGCAGGCAGATCTCTTCGTAGAACTTGGCCATGCGGCCTTCCACGATACGGTCCACCATCTTCTCGGGTTTGCCCTCGGCAAGGGCGCGGCCGCGCTGGATGTCCTTTTCCCTGGCGAGCGCCGCCTCGTCGACATCCTCCTTGCGGATGTACTGCGGGTCAGCAGCAGCAATCTGCATGGCGAGGTCCTTGGTGAGCTCGTCAAAATCAGCCGTGGCGGTGGTCTCCGGCTTCTCCGCGCTCAGCTCCACCAGAACACCCAGCTGCGCCCCGGGGTGAATGTAGATGCCCAGCCCGCCGTTCGCGGAAGTGCCTGTTTCTCCAACAGCAAAGCGGGAAATGCGAGCGACGCCCTGGTTCTCGCCGATCTTTGCGATGCTGTTGGCGATCAACTGGCCCACGGAAACGGACGGGTCAGCGATGTAGGGCTGTTCCAGCAATTGCGCGATACCGGCTTCGCCTGCGCCATAGGGGCCGCTTTCCGCAACCTGGCGCGATAGGTGGGCCACCATCGCCTGGAACTCTTCGTTGCGCGCCACGAAATCGCTTTCGCAATTCACTTCCACCAGCACGCCGAGCTTGCCATCCTCAGACTGGAAGGAGCCAATCAGGCCCTGACGCGTGGCGCGAGTCGCCTTCTTGGCAGCAGCGGCAATTCCACGCTTGCGCAGAACCACTTCAGCCTCGGCCAGGTCGCCGTTAGCTTCCTGAAGCGCTTTCTTGCACTCCATCATTCCTGCGCCCGTGCGATCGCGCAGTTCTTTCACAAGGGATGCTGTGATTTCAGCCATGAACTAAGACCTCGTTTGTATGAAACAGGTTGATTGCGTTGAGTTGGCGACCTATTCGTCGTCGGCCACGTAATGGGAAAACCGTTCGTCTTCCTCCGGCAGCGCGGCGGGGGCCGTCTCGGCGACCACAGGCTGGGCGGCCGCGAGCGCCTCGGCGGCGGCAAGCTTGCTCTGGGTTTCCTTCATTAACTGTGTGGAGTACTCCGGGTCGGTGTACTGGGTGAAGTCGATTACCTCTTCCTCACCCTCTTCGCCGGTACCACCAAAATCCTGCTCAGTAGCTAATGCGCGGCCCTCCACGCAGGCCTCGGCGATCTTGCTGGCAAACAGGCGAATGGCGCGCAGTGCATCATCGTTGCCCGGGATGGGGTAATCGACGTCCTCAGGGTTGCAGTTGGTGTCCACAACCCCCACCACGGGGATACCCAGCTTACGGGCTTCGCGGACGGCGATGTGCTCCTTGGAGGAGTCAATCACAAACATCACGTCCGGCAGGCCCTGGAGGTCCTTGATGCCCGCGAGGTTGAGGTCGAGTGACTTACGTTCGCGCTCGAGGCGCACAATCTCTTTCTTGGGGCGACCGGCGTAGTCGTCCTCGGCAGCCATCCGCTCCAATTCGCGGAGGCGTTTGATGGATTGCTGGATAGTGACGTTGTTGGTGAGCAGCCCACCCAGCCAGCGGCTGTTGACGTAGTACATGCTGCAGCGGCTGGCCTCCTCGGCAATCGCTTCCTGCGCCTGGCGCTTGGTGCCGACGAACAGCACGTTCTTGCCCTGGATAGCGGCTTCGCCCACGAAGCGCATGGCTTCCTTGAAGAGCTTCAGCGTCTTCTGGAGGTCGATGATGTATATCCCGTTGCGCTCGCCAAAGATGTATTCCTTCATCTTGGGGTTCCAGCGCTTGGTTTGGTGGCCGAAATGGACTCCCGCTTCGAGGAGCTCCTTCATGGTGATCTGAGGCATGGTTTCTCCCTGTTGGTTCCTTTGCTGGCAAGTACCGGGTGGGCGCAACAAATGCCGCGGATAGGCGGCGGCGCCTCATCAGCCCCAGGAATTCGCAGACCACGCGCGCCGGATACCGGCGAGGGAAGCAGCCTGGCGAGCGAAACCATGAGATGGTTCCGGAGTGGCCCGGGGCCGAGAATAGCGGCAGGGGCGATTGCCGGCGCCCCTGCCGCGACGAACAGAATCGGGTTAGCGCTTGGAGAACTGGAAGCGTGCGCGAGCACCCTTCTGGCCGTACTTCTTGCGCTCGTGAATACGCGGATCGCGACGAAGGAAGCCATTGGACTTCAGCTTGCCGCGAAGTTCGGGGTTGAAGGTGCAAAGCGCGCGTGCAATGCCAAGCCTGGCAGCGCCCGCCTGGCCTACCATGCCGCCGCCTGAAGCATTGATGAGGACATCAAAACGGTCCATCATCTCCACCGCCAGCAGCGGTTGCTTCACCATCAAGCGGGACATTTCGGAGGGGAAGTAATCACCAAGCGTACGCCCGTTGACCACCACTTTTCCTTCGCCGGGGCGCAGAAACACGCGAGCTACTGCCGACTTGCGCCGGCCGGTGCCGAGATACTGAACAAACGCCGTTGCCACTCAAGCTCCTTACGCGATGCCTTCGGTTGCTCACATGCAGCCGCAGGCAGCCAGATGAAATTCTATTGACCTTACGTGGCGGGCAGCGCCGTTGCCGGTCTCGCCTCCCGCACACGCAGAAACACTATTCCGCTACTGCCAAAGCTCCCGGGCGCTGTGCCTGCTGCTTATGCACGGGACCGGGATAGACCCGCAGCTTCCGCAGCATCTGCTTGCCCAGTTTGGTCTTGGGCAGCATGCCGCGAACTGCAAGCAGAATCATCCGGTCAGGACGATCCGCACGCATCTTAGGAGCACTTACTTCCACCAGTCCACCGGGGTAACCCGAATAACGGCGGTAGAGCTTCTGCTGCTCCTTGCCTCCGGTGAGGCGAATCTTCGAGGCGTTGATTACCACAACGTGGTCGCCAGTATCGATGAACGGGGTGTAGGTGGGCTTATGCTTGCCCATCAGGATCCGGGCAACCTGGGAAGCGAGCCTGCCAAGGACGGCGTCGTTAGCATCCAGGAGGTGCCAAGCGCGTTCCGGCTGGCCTTTCGGGAATGTGGTTGTCTTCATGGCTGTACCAAACTCTCTTTGTCCGTTCGGGCAAATTCCCAAGCGGCTGGCATTGTCGAACGAAATCCGCCCAAGCTTCTTGTCGCGACGATAATCCCGCGAATCTCATACCCACGCGATGGAGCACATGGCAGGGGACGGCATCCCCTTTAGTCACATCCCGGAGGAACTTCCGCAGCGGAAACCTGCCCCAACTGGACGCGATCCGCGCGAGGAATCAGCCCGAGAAGGAACCGAATAGGGAAGCGAACGCGAACGTCGGCGCCCTTTCGGGCACCATCTATCAGTAAACCATGGTGAGGCGCGAACCGGCAAGCGCAATTTTCCGGTAGGGGCCGGGGCTGGGTGTGTGCTTGATTCCAAAGGCCTAGCGAATGCCGCAGGGGCTGAACGCAGCATTGTTCCCCGGAAATCGGGCTGATATACTCGGCGCAACTTCGCTATGAGGGGAGGCAACATCGGTAATGCTGCGATCCATCCTGTTATTCTGCTTCACTTTCGTTTTGTGCGCCGCGGACCCCGCACCACTTGCTATCGGCTCAATTGCGCCGGATTTCTCGCTTCCCGGCGTCGATGGCAAGGTGCACAATTTGTCTGAATTCCGAAGCAGCGAAGTGCTGGCAGTGGTTTTCACCTGCAACCATTGCCCTACGGCGCAACTTTATGAAATGCGAATCAACCGGCTCGCGGAGCAGTATCGTGCCAAGGGGGTGGCGTTTGTCGCCATTGCTCCGAATGATCCTGAAGCCGTTCGTCTGGATGAGCTTGGATACTCAGACGTTAACGACGGTCTGGACGATATGAAGATCCGGGCGAAGTTCAGAAACTACCAGATGCCTTACCTGTATGACGGCGAAAGTCAAAAGGTTTCCCGTGCTTATGGAGCACAGGCAACGCCGCATGTGTTTCTGTTTGACAGCAACCGCAAGCTCCAGTATCAGGGCCGTGTGGATGACAATCAGCGGGAAAATCTCGTGAAGGTACATGACGCGCGAGATGCGATTGAGGCATTGCTGGCGGGCAAGCCCGTGGCGATGGCAAACCGTCCGGTGTTTGGCTGCAGTGTGAAGTGGAAGGACAAGATATCTGGCCGGGTAGCGGAACGCGCGCGCCTGGAGAAGGAACCCGTGAATGTTGAGTTGGTAAGCGAAGCCGGGCTAAAGACACTTCGCAAGAACCCTACCGGCAAGGTGCTGCTGGTGAATTTCTGGGCCACTTGGTGCGGGCCCTGTCTCACCGAGTTTCCTGACCTCCAGGAGACTTTCCGCATGTACCGTAATCGTGACTTCGACTTCGTTACCGTCGCCGCCAATATGCCTGATGAGCAGGAAGGCGTAATGCGGGTTCTCAAGCGCTACCACGCATCCACGCGCAACCTGCTCTTTGACTCCACCGACATCTATAAGATGCAACAGGCGTTCGATCCCCAGTGGGAAGCTGGTGTGCCGTTCACCATGCTGATCGCACCCGGCGGCCGCGTGCTCTACCAGAAACAGGGCTTGGTGGACATTCTGGAAATGCGGCGGATCGTACTGGCGAATCTTCCGGACTCTGACTACCGGGGTCACCGCGACTATTGGGCCGCTAGTCTTTCGCCAAAGTAGCTGCGGGGGCT
>JAHCHD010000211.1 GCA_026129915.1 Bryobacterales bacterium | reverse complement strand
CACCCACTTGCTTACCGACCACGTGGGCGGAGTGCCGGAGCTCGCGGCGCGGATCCCGATCGTGCGTTACGTGGATCACGGTCCGGTGCTTGAAAAGAGTGAGAATGCGTCGAGGCTCTACCAGCGCTACCTCGAAGTGCGTGCCAGAGGCGAGCATCAGCGCGTCAGCCCGGGAGATTCCTTTCCATTGGGTGGGGCAACCATTCAAGTGGTGAGCGCACGCAAGGAGTTGATCGACCGTGCGCTCAGCGCGCCGGGTGCCGGGACGCATCCCGAAGTTTGCGCACAGGGAAGCCCTATGGCGGGCGATGGCAGCGAGAATGAAATGTCCATCGGTACCGTGCTTGAGTTTGGCCGATTCCGCATGTTGAATCTGGCGGACCTGCTTTGGAACGAGGAACAAGCGCTGGTGTGCCCGGTGAACAAGATCGGCGACGTTGATGTGCTGCTGACCACCCACCACGGTTTTCGCACGTCGAACAACCCCGTGATGGTACAAGCCGTCAAGCCCCGCATGGCCGTAATGAACAATGGCGAGAAGAAGGGCGGAGATCCGGAGCGATGGAACGCAATGAAGGAGGTCGCCAGCATCGTGGATCGATGGCAGACGCAGAAAAGCGTGGTGGGCGGCGGAGCGCATAACGTAGCGGATGAGTTCATCGCCAGCCTTGCGCAGCAGGATAACGCGGCGTGGATCAGGGTGGTCGCGCGCCGTGACGGCTCCTTCACGGTATCAAACAGCCGGAACGGACTCACCCGGGCCTACGGTCCACGGCCGTAATCTTCTCGTGCGCAAAGAAATGCAAGCCGCCGGATGAGTATCCCCAGTGTTCCGTACTTCTTGTTCCTGGGCCTGGTCTTCCTGGCCTACTGGCCGCTTTCCAGGTTTCGGGCTCTGTCGCTTGGCGTGATTCTGTTCGCGAACTACTTTTTCTACGCCCGGTACGATCTGGCTTACTTGTTTCTGATTCCGGCGGCATCGAGCGCGGATTTCCTCATCGGACTGGGGCTGGATCGGTGGCGTGCCGCGTGGCTGCGGCGTCTGTTGGTGAGTCTCAGCCTGACGATCAACCTCGGAATGCTGGCGAGCATTCGCTATACGGGGGCAGCGGCCACGGCCCTGCAGCCGCTAGCAGGAGATGTCTTTCCGGGATGGCAAGTAGTGCTGCCGCTGGGGCTGTCGTTTTACGCTTTTCAGTCGCTCACCTACACGCTGGATATCTATCGCCGGGATGCCAAGGCCACGACGAGCTACCTAACGCACTTGGCCTCGGTTTCCTTCTTTCCCACCACTTTGGCGGGACCGATTACGCGGGTGAGTTCGCTTATCAGCCAATTCAGCCGCCCCGGACTGGAGTTTGCGGAACGAAATGCCGGTAAGGCTTTCTTCCTGATTGGACTCGGCGCAGCGAAGAAGCTGTTGATTGCCGACTACCTCGGCGAGAATCTGGTGAACCGTATCTTCGACTTCCCCGCCCTCTACAGCGCCACCGAGGTAGCGCTAGGCGTAGCAGGCTACGCGTTTCAGCTCTATTACGATTTCTCGGGCTACACCGACATTGCGCTCGGTTCGGCATTGCTGCTGGGCATCCAGTTGCCGCAGAACTTCAAACAGCCCTACGCCGCGACGGACATTGCGGATTTCTGGAGGCGCTGGCACATTAGCCTCTCCAACTGGCTTCGCGATTACCTCTACTTCTCGCTACCCGGATTGCGTTCGAAGTGGAAGGGATTCACCTACCTGAACCTGGTGGTGACCATGACGCTGGGAGGCATTTGGCACGGTGCTAATTGGAATTTTGCGATCTGGGGCCTGCTTCATGGCGGGGCGCTTGCCGCCACCCGCTGGTGGCAAACGCGGCAACCCCAGCGAAAACAAGAATCGACACCCTCCATGCCGCGCCTGCTTGCGGCACGTGCCACCACCTTTACCTTTGTATGCTTTGCGTGGGTGTTTTTTCGCGCAGAAACCCTGGACGGCGCACTGGCGGTATTGCGGCACCTAGGCACCTTGAGTGTAGGATTTGCCAACCTGAACGCTGGTCTTTGGGTGACACTGTTAGTAGCGGGCACCGCGCACTACGTGCCTGAAGGATGGTATGGGCAAACGCTCGCACAGTGGCAAAGGCTCCCGACAGTCGCACAAGCGGCAGCGCTCGTCGTCCTTGCCTTCGTTATCCAATATGTTGCCTCAACGGGCAGCGCTCCCTTTATCTACCAACGCTTCTAGGCGGCCTGACCAATCCAGATGGGCGCGGACGGTCACTCAATTTCCACAGACTTTGGCCGGGGTGGTGCGATGGCTGCGAAGCGCCGAGTGGTTGCGACCGGCAGCCGAGCTAGGGGAAAAACTCCTCTGGCCGGCGCGTGTGCTCTCGCGCGCAGAGGCTTTGGCTGGCCGGCCCTTCCGCTCCTTGGGCTATCCGCCGCAAGCTTTCCTGGGGCTGGCGCTGATTCTGGCGGCCACCACCGCGCCTCCGCTTGTTCCTGAGTTGCGAATGCGCCCTCTGGATGTCGCCCAGTTTCGCAGCGCCTTCGACCTGCTGGAAGGGAGGCGAATTGACTTCGGGATCAAAACGGAAGATCCCAATGCATCGCTCGATTCGTTGCTAGCGCGCAAGCAGGAATTGCCGTTGATGGATCCCGAAGCGAGCCTCGATGGTTTTTTTCGCTTGCTGCAGGCAGCGGAAGCGGGCAACGCAATTGATGCAGGCAGCACGCAGCACGGGATCAGCCAGGAACCGATTCACATCCTGCACTATGGAGATTCTCCAACCACAGCCGATCTAATCACGGCCGACGTGCGCCGTCGCCTGCAACAGCGTTTTGGCGATGCCGGCCATGGTTTCAGTCTCGTAGCGCCTCCTTGGGCCTGGTATCAGCACAGTGGCGTGAAACTTTCTGCCGCGGGATGGGACCTGCTGTCGCCGGCGATGGGGCGGCGTGGCGATGGCATGTACGGGTTAGGCGGGGTGAGTTTCGAGGGCCAGGCTGGAGCTTATTCGGACGTCACATTGCAGGATTCCAGCCACACGCGGGTACGTGCGTATTTCCTGAAGCGTCCGGGAGGGGGAAGTTTTTCCATCGAGGCCGATGGTGCAGAGGTGGGCGAAATCTCTACTGCAGCGGATCGTGTAGAGAGCGGGTCGCAGACCTTTCCGATTCCGGCGGGCACCCGCAAAGTGGCGATGCGAGTGGAAGAAGGATCGGTGCGGATCTTTGGACTCGAATTCTTCAAGAACAGGCCGGGAGTGGTGTATTCGAGCCTCGGACTAAATGGTGGCAGTACGGAGGTGCTTTCGCGCCACATGGAAGCGCGGCATTGGGCGGAACAACTGAGGGCCGCGCGTCCCAAACTGGTGGTAATCAACTATGGCACCAACGAAAGCGTCTACAAAGAGTACGTGTCCAAGCAGTTGGAAAGCGAACTCCGCAAGGCGGTGCTGCGGGTGCGGGAGGCAGTTCCCAACGCGGCAATTCTTATTATGAGCCCCATGGACCGTGGCGTCCGTGACGAAGAGGGGAACATTCAGACCGCGGCAACCATCCCACAGGTGGTAGCCATTCAACAGAAGGTGGCGCTGGAGATGAAGGTTGCATTCTTCAATACGTTCGCGGCAATGGGCGGTTCAGGTACCATGGCCAGATGGTATGCCAGCAATCCGCGCCTTGTGGGAGGAGACTACATCCATCCGATGCCGGCTGGGGCCAAACTAGTGGGGGACCTGTTGTTTGAGGGGCTGGAGGAGCAGTACCGCATGTTCAAGCTGCGCGAGTTGCGCCGGTCACTTAGCAACGAAACCAGCGGCAAGGTGAAGCAGGGTTGAGGACATGGGGCAAGAGCGCGTTCCCGTGGCTGCTGCTGGTGGCTCTATGGCCGCTTACGCTCGCGGTTGCAGCGCCCCAACAGGCATCACCCGCCAAACCAGCGGCAGCGAAGTCCGCTCCCGCGACACGAAAGCCGCTAGCGAGTCCGTCAGCTTCTGCGAAGCCAAAGCCGGCCGCACGAAAGCCCTCTGGTGTAAGGCGTGCCCCCTCCGCTGCCACTCTCGCCGCCCGGCGGCGCGCCGCGGCCATTGCGGCCGCGACCCGCGAGAATGCGACCGAAAAAGTAAGCGGACAGATTGCGGAACCCACCAATGAGTATCTGGAGCAATCCGCGGCGCTTGTCCCGTTCTTTGAACAGCTCTACCGGCAGGAAAACCAACTTGGCGCAGGGCCGGTACGCATCTTGCAGTTTGGCGACTCACATACTGCCGGCGATGTTTGGACCGCGGCAATCCGCAGTTCCTTCCAAGCCCGGTTTGGCGACGGCGGCAGCGGGTTCAGCCATGCAGGATCACCCTGGCGCGGATACCGTCGATTTGACGTAACTGGCAAAGCCAGCCTTGGCTGGCAGAGCGCCGGTCTGATTGGCCGGGCCAGCTTGCGGGGAGACGAGTATCAGGGCCTGAGCGGAGTAAGCGTCAGCGCCTCCCGGCCTCGTGAATGGATCACGCTGGAAGCCCGCTGCAGCAGCTTGGAAGTACACTACTTGCGACAGCCTGGCGGAGGTCGCTTCCTCCTGTACGACAACGATGAACTGGTTGCCGAGCATTCCACCGATGGCGAGTTTGGACCGGGCATTTTGCAGATGCCTACCACGACGGCGGGAGATCATACTTTCCGCATTGAAACCCTGGACGCTGCCCCTATAAGGCTCTTCGGCTGGGTGGCGGAACAACCAACCGGCGTCACCTATGAACCGCTAGGCATCAACGGTGCACAAGCTTCCATCGTGTCGCGCTGGGACCCTCAACTGTTTAGCGCGTATGTGGCACAACGGGACCCCTCACTAGTTGTGGTGGCTTACGGCACCAACGAGGCTGGCCAGACTGTATGGAACTACGAGAGCTATTTCGCTGAGTTTGACCGGCTACTGAAGCGCATCCGTACGGCCTCACCCACGGCTTCCATCCTGGTTGTGGGACCGCCAGATCGAATGCGGTACGAGCGGAAACTAGGCTGGACTAAGGCCCCTCGCCTTGAGTTGGTGATTCGCGCTCAGCGCGATGCCGCGAGGGCCAACCGCGCAGCCTTCTGGGATACCCATGCACGGATGGGCGGCGATGGGTCGATGCGTACCTGGGTGCAGGCGGGCCTGGCGGGGCGGGATCACGTCCACTTTTCCGCAAACGGTTACCGCCGTCTGGGGGAAGTGCTGTATCAGGATCTCATGGTTCAGTACAATGAGTTCAAGGGTCTGCGGCGGCAATGGACAACTGCGGGCTCTAGCGACGCGTCCCTCCCACATCAATCGGGCAATCATGAACCAACAGCAAGCGCTGATTCTGCAACTCGTGAAGAAGGTATCGAAGAAAGATAGCAGCCCAGGGCTGGACGAGTCGCTTTTCGAATCCGGATACCTGGATTCTTTCGCCCTTCCCGACCTGGTGGCGGAACTGGAAGAACAATTTTCCGTAAAGATCCCCGACTCCGATCTGAATCCCCGGAAATTCGACTCCATCGAGCGCATAGCCTCGTACCTGGAAGAGCGCGCCGCCTAGCAGGCGCCCTTGGTTGACGGGAATTTCCCGAATCTACAAAGTGTGGTCGAATTTTGGCCTTTCTAGAACAACTTGCACGATGGCTCCCTGAGCGCGTTGTCGACAACGCGGAGATGGGTGCGATGATTGGCTGTGAAGTGGATTGGATACGCAGCGTATCCGGCATTGAGGAAAGACGCTTTGCTGCCGACGGGGAAACCACCTCGTTGATGGGGCTGCAGGCAGCGAAGCGTTGCCTGCAGCAAGCGGGCGTGCAAGCAACCGCCATCGGTTACCTGATTTGTTCCTGCGGAACCTCTGAGCGGCGCTTTCCAGGGCCAGCGGCCAGCATCGCAAGCGCTCTGGGGTGCGGCGAGATTCCCGCCATTGACCTTCCCTTGGCCAGCGCCGGAGCACTCGTAGGGCTGGATCTCGCGCGAGACCTTGCTCCGCGCTATGGGCGGGTATTGGTGGTAGCTACTGAAAAGATGTCGTCAGTAGTTTTGACCGAGCCCATGGAGCGCGGAGTCTCCATGCTGTTTGGGGATGGGGCGGGCGCGTGTCTGGTGGGTCCAGAACACGGCCGCCTGCAAATCGTCGATTCCTTCATCGCTTCTGATGGCCAGTTTGCCGACGATCTGGCTTTACCCTTTGGGGCGCCTTTGTCGATGAATGGGCGCAGTGTGATTCTGCACGCATCACGGAAGATCCCGCGGGCGATTGGTTCCCTGCTGGAGCGCAACGGGCTGCGGGCAGCAGATGTGGCGTCCTTCGTTATGCACCAGGCAAATGTGAACCTCATCTGGAAGGTGGCGGATGCACTTGATGTGGCGAGCGAACGCTTCTTTACGAACATCGCTCGTTACGGCAACACATCCAGCGCGTCGCTGCTGATTGCCGCCGCGGAATGGATGGAGACCAGTCCACCGGAGCCTGGCGAGCATACCGTACTGACCGCCTTCGGAGCCGGTTACCAGTGGGGGGCGATGCTGCTTCGGGCGGTGTAACCGAGGCCGAAGGTGGCTTCGCCAATTGCGCAGGCAAGTTAAATCCCTTTCAGAAAATCACGCAGTGCGGCTACCGTCTCGGCCTTTTTGTCGCGCCTCACGTTGTGCCCTGCACCCGAGATATATACCATCTTGCCCTTTGCCAAGTGCGCCGCCACTTCTCCCTCCGCCGCGCGGGCATCCTGCGGCGTATCCGCCTTCAGGACGAGGGTGGGCGCGGTGATACGCGGGAAGAGTTCGCTCATCGCCGGGCGCATCGCCGCCGTACCCATCGCCGTGTTGGGGTGGTGCCGTCGTTTGGACGGCGCCCAGATCTCGCACTCGTTCTGGCCCCACTGGGGCGTATTCTTCATACATTCGGCCACGAGCTCCGCCTCTGATA
>JAHCHD010000210.1 GCA_026129915.1 Bryobacterales bacterium | reverse complement strand
AAGCGAAGAAGAACCACTTGTTCTGCCGGATGGCGCCGCCCAGGGTGGCGCCAAACTGGTTCTGCTTGAGGTTTGGCTTGGGCTGCCCGGTGGCGTTGCGAAAGAAGGTGTTGGCGTTGAAGATATCGTTTCTGAGGAACTCCCAAAGGTTCCCGTGGATGTCGTTCTGGCCGTAGCGCGTCACCAGGTTTGTGTTGGGCACCATGGCGCCGAAGCCGGCGTCGTACTGAGATGTTTGAATCTTGAACTCGGAAATGGTGTCCGGGTTCGGTACCGTACTTGGAGAGTATGCGCCATCGATTGTGTAGGCGCCCGCCGTGGTGTTGCCGTTCACGTTCACGCTCGACGTCCCACGCCCGAGAGTGCCGGCATTATTCACGCTGGCCGCTGAGCCCGAAGACATGGAGAGCACCTGGGTGAAATTCCGCGTGTTCAGCGGAACCGCTGTGATGGTTTTCTGGTCTACCAGCGTGCCGGTGGAAGGGGCGGTGCTGCCGATGGCGCAGCGGCAGGTGACGGTGTCGGATGGGTTGCCGGGTTCCAGCGTTGCATCCAGCACGGGGACCTCAGAGACGCTAACGGTAACACCGGTTATCCGAGCGGTCTTGAAGCCTTCCGCGGCGAAGCTAACCTCATAGGCGGCGGGTGTAAGCATGGAGAATCGGTAGTTGCCGCTCTTGTCGGCTTCCGCGCGATGTTGCTGGCCGGTGCCGGGACTGAATGCGGTGACTACTGCTCCGGCAATCGCCATGCCTTCGGCGGTATGGATGCTGCCTTCGAGTGCTCCTGTGGTGGCAGATTGAGCCCAGAGCATGGGTGCGCCAAGGAGCAGTAGCATGCTGGTTATCAGCCAGTGACGGCGACGTAAAGCTCGATCCAAGTGGTTTCCTTTCGCGATAGCCCGCAGTGGGAAATGTCGTAAAAGTACAGCTGAGTCCGAAATATGCACTAAGTTGCAACTGTATCACGTCGCCGTGAGCACTCAGGCGGGTAGACAGGGTGCACGGATGGCATGCAAGTGGCATACACTCAGTGCGGGTAAGGCAATTCGTTCTGTAAGGTGGAGAGGTGAGGCAACAGCGCAAGGAACCGGCGACGGACATCCATCGCTGGCGGCGGTGAATGGCTTGGCGGTTCAGAGCGGGAAGGCAGTGAGGGGGGATTGGGATTCATGCAGAGAAGGGACTTTCTGGGCGCCTCCGCGCTTGCGCCTTTGTTCGCCATGGCCCAGGGGGCAGACTCTGGACCCACACGGTTCCAAATTGCGTGTATGACCTTGCCCTATTCCGCGTTCCCGGTGGAGGGGGCGCTTGAGGGGATCAAGGGCGCAGGCTACATGTTCGTGGCTTGGGGCGTGAATCACAGAGACGGGGCCGGTGCTTCCCGTCCGGTGATGCCGCTGGATGCCGCACCGGCGGATGCGCGGTTGCTGGCTGCGCGATGCCGCAATTTGGGACTTGAGCCGGTGATGATGTTTTCTACGGTGAACTTTGAAGAAGCAAACGCCGCTGACGCCTACCGCAAGCGAGTGGATCAGGCACAGGCCGCGGGTATTCCACACATCATCGTCTTTGGAAAGACGACGCGTGGCAGCTACGGCGATGTGGTTCGCAATCTGAAGGTGGCGGGCGCGCACGCGAAAGGTTCCGGAGTGAGCCTGGTGGTGAAGCAGCACGGCGGCAATACCGCAACGGGCAGGGATTGCTCGCGAATTATTGCCGACGTGGGTGAGGCCGCCGTCAGGATGTGTTACGACGCAGGCAACGTGCTTGATTACGAAAATCACGATCCTATTCCGGACATCCAAGCCTGCTGGCGAGACGTGCGCGCGTTCGCCATCAAGGACCACCGGAACTTTCCCGTGGACGAAGATTGCGGCGCGGGTTTTGGCGAGATTGACCACTATAAGTTGCTGTTGCCAGTGATGCGCACCGGGCTGACGATGCCTTTGGCTTGTGAGAACATCTTTGAACCGCTGGTGCCGCGGCCAAGCAGCGTGGCGGGAGTCGATCGCCTGGCTCGGCGGTCGCGCGAGTATCTGGAGAGCGTGCTGGCGGGCTTGGAGCGACACCTTTCGCTGCCTGCCTGAACTTAAACGGAGGGGAAACCAATGAACTCGAATCGGAGAACGTTTCTGATGGGAAGTGCCGCGGCAGCGCAGGCGGTTCTTTCGCAGTCGGCGCAGGGACAGGAGGCGGAAGCACGCGTTCCCACCGCCGTGATTGGAACGGGAAACCGCGGATCCAACCTGCTGCGCGGAGTGATGGAGCAGCCGAACACGAAAGTGTTGGCGGTTTGCGACATCAAGCCCGACAGGCTGGATAAGGCAGCGAGCGCGGCGGCGAAGGACAATCCGAGGACCTACACGGACTGGCGCCAGGTGATCGACCGTAAGGATATTGAGGCGGTTTTCGTCGCCACGCCGCCGCATCTGCATGCCGAGATGGCGATTGCCGCTCTGCAGGCCGGCAAGCATGTCTATTGCGAGAAGCCCATTGGCGTGACGCCGCGGCAGGTGCAGGATCTGGTGATTGCGGCCAGGGCCAGCAACAAGGTGTTTGTGGTGGGGCAGCAGAGGCGGTCGAGCCCGCAGATGACGGAAGCCGTGCGAAAGATTCGCGAGGGCGCCATCGGAACAGTGGTGATGGTGAAGGCGCAGCGCCATGCCCCCAGCGACCTGCCGTACGAAGGGTCATCCAGCGACTGGTATTTCAACGTGAACAAGTCGGGTGGCTATTTGATTGAACAGTCTGTGCACAACCTGGATATGTGCAACTGGATTGTTGGGGAGAATCCGCTTCGGGCATCGGGGTTCGGGGCGACTTTGGTGCATCCGACTGAACCGCAAGGCCGCAGCATCTTCGACTGCGGAGTGCTCAGCTACGACTATCCCTCCGGGGCTAAGATGTCGTTCACGCAGAACGTGTTTCATCCCAGGGGGATGCCGGGCGGGGGCCAGAACATGATGGTGTATGGCACCAAGGCGGCGGTGGATTTCCTCAGCAGCATGAATGTGTATCCACTCACTGGAAACGCGAAACCGGAGCCGCTGGTGCCTGAAGCAAAGGAAGATCAGCACATTCACATCACCACTTTCTACAACTGCATCACCAAGGGTGCGCCGAACCCCGCGGACATTGAAGTGGGCGCCGCGGCGACGCTCACGGCCATCCTGGGTCACATGGCAATGGTGAAAGGCGGTGTCGCGGACTGGATTGACCTGGGGGTGAATCTCTAGCGCTGGGCGCGATCCGGAAGCAGGCGGGGTGTATGGTTGCGCGTGCGGGATTTGTTCCACGCGCACACGGGGCGGGCTAACTCATGCGGGGATGGGTAGGCCAGCATCGAACGGGTGCGGAGCGGATTCGGGCCGGGTTCACCGCGGCATGTCCGAATCCGCTCCTGCACTTGGTAAGTGAGTAGAAGAGGAACCTACTCGCCGCCGCCCGTCGCGCCGCGGGTGCGCTGCACCTTGGGGGTGGCCAAGTAACCAACAATGCGGTCTTTCTGTACGTTGTTGACCACCAGTTCGTAAGGCTGACGGGCTGCCAGCGTATAGAACTGAATTGGCTCGTTAAGGGTGCGGTCTTTCTTCTCGACGCGCTTATCGTCCGCGATCACCTCAATAGTGAAGCGATTCCGCTTGAGGTCAGTCTTGGTGAGCCGTACCAAAATATCGCCGACGCGGGCAGGTTCCTTGGCGCGGCGCACATCAAACTCGAAATAGTTGCGGTCCCCGAGGGCCTTCAATTGGTTTAACTCGTCAGAGTTGGTGGCGATAAGACCGCTCATCACACCCATGTCGCCCATCGCCTTTTTCAAGGCCAAGTTCAACGCGCTGTCGGCGTCCAAGAGATCCTTCTTGACGGTCTCGACCTGCTGCTCAACCTGTTGCACGTTCTTTTCCGCGGAGAGGTTTACTTCCTCCACGCGGGAGGCAATCACTCGCTGTTGAGCTTCCTGCTTGCGCTGTTCCTCGGCTAGCTGGCGGCTGAGGGACTCTGCACGCTGCACAGCCTCAGTTTTGGCACGACCCACCGCCTGGGTGGCTTCCTGCTGCGCGGCCTGGAGCTGCTCTTGCAGGGCCTCCACACGTTTGCGGGAAGCGGCGTTGGTGACATTCACTGTCTCCTTCAGTTGCACCACTTCGTCAGCCAGGCCCTGTTGGACACCAGCAATATCAGTCTTGAGCTTATCGATCTGCAGGAACAGATAGACGTTTGCGGCAATCAGGGCAATCACTGCACCCAACAGGATGGGTACCAGCAACGCGGAGCCGCGTTGAGAGCGGGAACCGGTGGAAGTTGGAAACGAGGGTTGCACAGCGAAATCTCCTATTACACATTCATCCGTATCCTGATTCTGTCACAAAATCGCCAGAACCGATGCGGCCATGACCGTTTAGATGCAATTGGATATCCAATCGAGTACAGAAGCTGAGAACTTCCGATCCATCAGGAAATTTCGTCCGGTGGCCGCAGCGGCAGGCCGAAATCGAGTTGTTCCTGGACGGGGGACCTGGGCTCGAAGCAACTGCGACAACGGGCTTCGTACATCCCAGAAGCGCCGACGACGATCAGTTCGCCATCCGCCACCAGGCGCTGCGTGTGTTTGGCGGGTGCGCCGCAGCGCATGCAGACGGCGAGGGTCTTAGTGATGTATTCCGCGCGGGCAAGCAACTCCGGAATGGGGGGGAAGGGGCGGCCGAGATAATCTGTATCGAGGCCGGCAAGGATAACCTGCTTACCGCTATCCGCAAGCTTTTCAACAATTTCCACAAGTCCATCGCCGAGGAGATTCACCTCGTCGATTCCCACCACCTGGCTACGCCAATCCAGTTGATCCAGGATGCTAGCGGTGGTTTCCACCGTCAGGGAGGGCATGCGCAAAGCGGAGTGCGAAACGATTTCCTCGGCGGAGTAGCGGGTATCGATGGCGGGTTTGAAAACTTGTACTCGTTTCCGGGCAATCTGCGCGCGACGCAAGCGGCGCATGAGTTCCTCGCTTTTGCCGGAAAACATCGGTCCGCAGATTACTTCCAGCCAGCCGGTGTTCCAATAGGGAATTTCCACATCGCCTCACGGTGCGGGAGCGTTTGCCGGGAAACAGTTCCGCAACCAGGGAAAATTTACATCTTCGGGTGCTACAAAAAATGCGGGAGCAGCCATTGGCGCTCCCGCATCGTTGCTGATTCGAGGGTAAACGAACACGTTCAGCAAACGGTAATCGTATCGTTAGATGCTCTTGAGACCAAGTTTGGCGTACCAGGGCTTAGCGGAGCCGATGGCCGCATTCACCGCGTTGATGTTCTTCACGCCTTCCGTGGAAAGCCACTCTTCCAGAGCCGCGGCACCCTTCTGGCCGTACACCGGAATGCCTTCCTTCCAAGTGGCGCGACCGCAAAGAATACCCGAATAGTCGGTACCCGCCTGGGTGGCCATGTTCAACTGTTCGACGAAAATATCGTTATCCACACCGGCGCTGAGGTAGATGAAGGGCTTGGTGGCCACATCGGCTGCCGCGCGGAAGTAGCCCATTGCTTCTTCCATCGAATAGGCCTTTTCGCCCTTGAACGCCTTGCTGCCTTCGGTGTAGACCGCGTTGATGGGCACTTCCACCTTCAGGACGTCCACCAAGTATTGGGGCTTGGAGAACTCCTTCATGCTGCCGATGACGAGTTCCGGCTTCATCTTGGCAAAGCCGAGGCTTTTCTCGTTATGTTCGCCAGTGGCGTCATAAGCAATGAATTCGAGGAAGAAGGGAATCTCGTAGGTTTCGCATTCCGCGCCGATGCGCTCGACGAAAGCATGCTTGATCTCGTTGACTTCCGGTTTGTCGTTGGGGGTGTAGTAAAGGAGAATCTTCACCGCGTCGCCGCCCATGTCGACAATCCGCTTCACGGAAACATCCGGAAGCAAATCCGGCAGACGCCCGGGCTGGGTGTTGTCGTAGCCGCTCTTTTCATAAGCAAGCAGCAAGCCGCAGTTCTTGTCGCGCGCCGCAGCGGCGGGCAATCCGAACTCGGGGTCCAATAGAATGGCGCTGGCGTGCGGGGTGAGCACCTTCGACACCGCCACCTTGAACTCTTCCATCTGTTCCTGGCTGACATCATTGGCGCCTACGCCTCTGGCCGCCGCGATTGACTTCTGGAGGCTGCCGCGCTGATCCATGGCCGCAGCCGCAATGACACCCTTTTCATTCGAAAGGGCTTTCAAACGTTTGATCTTGCCTTCAGATAAGCTCATGCTTTCGTCCACGCTCCTGGGAAAATTTAACTTTCAGTATAGCAAGTGCCGGCGGGATAACGGATACGCGCATCTCAATCGGCACCCGTGTCGCAGTGCGCCTGTGATAGGGTGAAACCGGCAGTTACGTATCCGAATTCCTCGCGATGGAACGCAGCTTCTACCTTGACTTGGCGCATCGCGGGCTATGCATGCCCATCGGCGCGGATCTTCTGCTGCATGAGTGCGAAACCCCTGGGAACGTGGAATTGGATGGACGCGCGCTGGGCAAGGTGTTGCTGAGGACCGCCATGCGTTATGGCAAGCCCCTCGCGTTTCCGCTGATGAATCTGCGGCTAGAGAAGGCTGACCTGGCAGACTACCTTGGCATCGGCGAGGGAGAAGCGGACAGTTTCCATTTCGAGACAGTCCCTTCGAGGGAACTGGTGGAGGAGTGGAGCGCGGCCCAGGGCCGTGCCTTCCCGGCTCAACACCAAGCGAGCCACGGCGCCTTGCGATTTGTCGCTACGGAGACTGACCTGCTGCCGGTGGGTATGCTGATTGGACCCTTTTCGCTAACCACCAAGATGCTGGCTGACCCCATCAGCCCTGTCGCGCTGGCCGGGCTTGGTGCGCAAGGAAATGACGATCCAGCATTACTGCGATTCGAGCGCTGCCTGCAATTGGCAACCGCCACCGTGCTGAGGGCGGCAGTTGCGCAGATTGAGAGCGGCGCCCGGGC
>JAHCHD010000021.1 GCA_026129915.1 Bryobacterales bacterium | reverse complement strand
GGTGGCCCTGCCATAGCGGGCATGCGATGCGTGCGTCGGTTTCAAGCAAGTCCCGGATCTGGAAGACCAGCGGGCGGCTGACTGCAGTCGCCCTGCTGGTGTGGGTTGCGCTGCTTGGGACAGGCGTTGCCGGGGCTGCTGAACTGTCGATTGTTCGCGAGGGGGACGGCTTTCTTGTGCGTGGCTGGACGGCCCCTCCCCAGTCGCCTCCCGGCGGCTGGGGCGCCTTGTTCCAGGTGTCCGTGGATACGCCAGAAGCTCTGCCATTGTTGGGGGACTACGGGCTTCAGCAGGGGACCCTCTACTTCAAGCCCCGTTTCGTGCCTGCCCCTTCAGTATCGTTGCGCGCCGTCTTCCGTCCGCCCGGCTCGGTGCCCGTGGCGGAACTGGTTCAGCGCTTTCCAGCCACGCACCGCGAGCAACAGCCAAGCACCGTGGTGCAGGCTGTCTACCCTTCGGGTGACCGCATTCCGGCGAACCTGCTGAAACTCTACGTCCATTTCTCCGCGCCTATGCAACGAGGCGAAGCCTGGAAGCACATCCGGCTGCTGGACAGCCAGGGCCGGGCACTGGACCTGCCATTTCTGGAATTGGAGCACGAGTTGTGGGACCCCAGCCATCGGCGTCTCACGGTTCTGTTTGATCCTGGTCGCATTAAGCGCGGTGTCTTCCCGCGGGAGGAAGCTGGAGGTGCTCTCAAAGAGGGTTCCATCTACACGCTGGAGATCGACGCCGCGTGGCTCGACGCCAGCTCGCAGGCGCTTGCTTCTTCCTACTCCCGCGAGTACGTGGTGGCTGAGGAGGACCGCACCCCAATTGTGCTTGGCCACTGGCAGTTGCAACCGCCCCATGCAGGTACGCGCGAGCCCTTGGTGGTGGAATTTGGCGAAGCGCTTGACCACGCCCTGGCGCAACGGCTGATTCGCGTCCAGCGGGACGACAATGAAATTTTTGGGCAGATCACACTCACGGCTTCCGAGAGCCGTTGGTTGTTTGTGCCTGATACTCCTTGGACGCCCGGTGACCACATTCTGGTTGTCGATACCATTTTGGAGGACCTTGCCGGGAACAAAGTGGGGCGTCCCTTTGACGTGGACACCTTCGAGCGCGTGACGCGGCGTGTAGTTCCGGCTACCGAGCAACTAACGTTCCGGGTGCGTGCGCAGTAGGGCGATGGTTGCCCACGCAGAGGTTGAGATGTGGTGCGCATAGCTCGAACTCCCAGAGGGACGGGTTGTCTCTGGCCATCCGCCAGTTTCGAGTTGCTGGCCAATCAAGAAGGCGCGGCCTTTGCTGATCGCTTCGAGCGGCTGATGTTGGGGCCTGAGCCGGGCAAGCGCGATCAGCACGATTGCGGTATCGAAGGTCTCGGCCCGCTGCCTCGGCTGAGGTCCCCATCCCCCGTCGGCGTTTTGCGCCTGAAGCAGAGCGGCGATCAGTTGAGTGCTCATGCCGGGTTCATCAGGAAACGCGATCAGAACGGCTGCCGTGTCGAGAACGCTTTCGCGTGGAGCGCTGCGCAGCCAACTCCGCGCCTGTGCGGTGTGCGCTGCGTACTTTGCGCCGTCAGCAGCGGCAAGGACATCTGCAGCCAAGACCGTGGCGAGAGTGCTTCCCCAGGTAATGGGGGAACCGACCATGGAACCGGTATCTACGTGCCAGGCGCCGTCCTTACTCTGCTGCATTGCGAGCAACTGCGCATTCCGGGCAAGCACCTGATTCGGAGGCTTCTCGCCGAGGGTGCCGGCAAGGGAAAGCGCCGTGGCGAAATGCAGCCGCGCGAGGCGGGTATCGCTGGCCATCGGATGTTTGGCCCCTTCCTCCCAGCGGTCTGGCTGTCGCAGCCAGCGGAGCGTGTCATCGATTGCTTGGTGAGGGACTGCATAGCCAAGCGAACGCGCCAGCAGAAGGGCACGCGCCCCGTCTCCGTTGTTGTGGCACGAATAGCAACCGTTCTCGCGGCTCCATGCGGGCACTTCACTAACCAGATGCGCGACGGCGCGCACCTCCGGGGATGCTGCGCCACCTGACTGCGGAATCGCGGCAGGCACAAACTGCAGGCACACTAGCGCGACGATCCAACGCATACCGCTAGTGTCCTACGCCAGACGGGTACCGCGTCCGGATCTGTTCCGGTTTGGTCTGGGCTAACCGCGAAGATGAAGAACGATGTGCCCGATATCGGCGGTACGGAACATACGTCCTCGATCCTTAAGGACATGGTGAACACAACGCTATTCGCTCGGGTGGCCGGTTCTACGGCCTATGCTAGTGGTTTCCGGAGCTTTGTAGCCGAAGCAGCAATACCCGGTCGCCCGAGGCGAGCCCGGGCAGACCCAGAGGGGTCTGGAACTGCTGCAGGCCACCTGGGATGTCCGCTGAATCGAGCCAGGTACCCGTCTTTGGATGAAACCAGCGGACCGAATAGATTCCCTGCGGAAGTGTGAGTGCCACGGAAGCGGGCTTTTCCGCTGGATTCTGCCAGGAAGGTTCGTCGCCTTGCGGGTTCGCCACGTAGACAATCAGGGTGTTGTGATTGCGGATGCACTTCCATTGGAACGGGTCGCCACCGGCGATCGCGTCGTCGGGCGACATCCCCGCCAGGGTGAGTCTGGTGTCGCGGAAGAACTTGTGGATCTGCACGAAGTCATGGGCGCCCTGAGACTACGCCAGGTCGCGCGCCCAGTGACGGCGTGAGCAGACAACTTCAAACCCGTGGCGCAAATAGTTTCGCATTGAACCACTGTCGGGCAGCACTTCGGCAACGGCCCAGCGAGCGCCTGCCTGAGCAGCCAAACGCAGCCTCTCCTGAATGAGCGCGCACTGCACGCCGCGGCCACGGAAGGCGGGCAAAGTGCCATCGCAGCCGAGGGTTGCCACTTCACCGGAAAGCATCAGGTGCGCGGCTCCCATCCAACAGCCATTTTCCACGACGGCAACAGGCCAAGTACCCGCAATCTGGCAGAAGGCCTCGCCGAGAAGCCGCCATTTGTCTTCATGGGGAAGGCTGAAAGACTCGATCATCACCTGCGCAAACGTATCGCTCCCCGAAACGGATTCCACCGGCAGGGAAGGCGTAAAGCTGCGGGGATGAAGCTCCAAGTCGCGGACGATGACGAGTTCTTCGGCAACCTGCTGGTAGCCTCGCGCGACGAGGTCTCCCACCCGGGGGGAGGGAATCCACGATGCCAGTTCCAGCACCACGGCGGGCGCGCCACATTTCGCAAAGAAGTCCTCAATCTCGGCGAGGTTCTGGTGGGTGAAGCGGGGCTGGAGCCCTTTGACGCCGGTGAGCGGGCTATCTGGGCCAGCGTAGCTTGCGGCACCGCCAGCAACGTTGATGCAGGTTGCGCCCACTTCCGGAGCGATGCGCTGAAGCGTATCGACGAATCGACGTCCGACGTCGGCGGCAGCCGCTTCGAGCGCGGGAATCAGGGATTGCAGTTGAGTAGCAGACATAGGAAGTTGTGCCTTGGGGATGTACGGCCACCGAACGCTAACCTGCCAGCAGGGGTTTTTCCAACCGCTGCAAGCGAGGGATGCTGAGCGCGAGGATTGCGAATCCGACGGGATACAGCAGGCCGCAAATAAGGAACATGGGGCCGTAGCCGACGATGGAGATGGTCTGCCCGATCAGCAGGGTGCTGAGGAAGCCGCCGAGCCCGCCAGCGGTGCCCGACAATCCGACGACGGTACCCACAGTGGAGGAGGGGAAGAGGTCACCGATCATCGTCATGTAGTTCGTCATCCAGAAGCCGTGAGCGAACATGAGGACGCCCAGCAGGGCGACAGCGGCCGTGAGATTGGGGGTAACCAGCGCGAGGATGGAAACCGGGGTGAGCAGGGCGGCGGCGGCCATGATGCCTTTGCGTGCCCGGTTGATGGTGAAGCCGCGCCGGACAAGAGCATCGGAGAGCGCGCCACCGAGCATGGAGGAAATGCCCAGGGTAAGAAATGGAATCCACGCCACGCGACCGATGTCTTCGAGCGAAGCCCCGCGCTCTTCGGACAGGTATTGGGGGATCCAGAACATGTAGAAGTAGAACACGGGGTCCAGGAGGAACCGGGTGGCCACCAGTCCCCAGACCTCGCGACTACCGAGCAGCGCAGCCCAGGGCCATGCCACTTCCGAGGCTGTGCCAGGCTTTCCGCGTTCGGCGAGGATCATGGCACGTTCCTCGTGGCGCACATGGGTGGAAGACTCAGGCGAACGGAAGAACAGAAACCACAGGAGCACCCAGGCAACGCCAATCAGACCTGTGGCAATGAAGGCTCCGCGCCAGCCCACCAGTTGCGAGGCCAGCACAATGAGCGGGGGAGCGAGGACAGCGCCGAACGCGGAACCTCCGGTAGTGGCGATGCCCATGGCCAGCGCCCTTTCGTGCGCGGGGAACCATTCGAGGATGCCCTTGGCGGCGCCAGGGAAGCAGCCACCCTCGCCGATACCGAGCATCAGGCGGTAGCCAGTGAGTTGCGCGGCATTCTGCGCGACTGCGTGGAGAAGGCTGGCCAGGGTCCAAAAGGCGACGGTAAGGCCGAGGCCCAGACGGGTGCCGATGCGATCGATGATGCGGCCGCCGACGGTGAACATCACGCTGTACGCCAGGGTGAAGGCAGAGACAGCGTAGGAGTACTCGCGGTTAGTGATTTCAAGGTCCTTGAGGATGGCAGGCGCCAGCACGCTGAGCACTTGGCGATCGAAGAAACTCAGGGCGGAGGCCCCGAACAAGAGGATGGCGATCCACCAGCGGAATCCAGGAATGCGCATGGACTATTGGCACCTCGCGAAGAGTACCAGTCTACTAGGGATAGGCATGGGTGGAATTCCCGTCAAGCAAGGCGCTGATCCCAGGCGCGGATGGACTGCCGCAAGCGCTGAATATGGGGCTGGCTGGCGGAGAGCCGAAAGAGATTTCTGGTTTCCTGCGGGTCAACTTCCAGATCGTAAAGCGCACCGTCTTCGTTACCGTGGAAGCGCCGGGGATCCTTGGGATCCTGGAAGAGCACCAGCTTGTGACGCCCGTCGCGGATCATCACCTGCCGGTGGTGGTCGCGGTAGCCCTGATAGCCATAGGCCAGCTCGCTGAACACAGGTTCAGCCGGGGCGGGGGCGTGGCCCCGTAAGGCAGGTGCAAGGCTAGGGTAGTGGGATCCGACGGTAGGCAGCCCGGCCAGGTGAAGGAAGGTAGCCATCAGGCTGCCCACATTCACGGGCTGGGTAATGCGCCGCCCGGCAGGCAGATTGCCGGGCCAGGCGACGAAGAAAGGCACCGTTCCCACCTGCTCGTAAAAGGTTTGCTTTTGCAGCATGCCCTGGTCAGCAATGTGAGTACCGTGGTCACTCATGAAGGCGACGATCGTGTTTTCAAGCAGCCCGCGGGTGCGCATCCAATCGAGGAAGCCGCCGACAACGTCATCCAGAAAGGCGACGCGCGCGTAATAGGCTTGGCGCAGGCGGCGTATCGCATCCAAACTCAAGTGGCTTGTGCCCTGGAAGGGGCGCAGGGCCTCCCGCTCGCGAGCGGGCTGGCCATTGAGTTGCGCCTCAGTAGGTAAGGTGAGCTGGACGGCGCCGGCATCCACCGTGTTCACGAAGCGGCGCGGCATGACCACGGGTGTATGCGGCGCGTTCAAGGAAAGACGCAAAAAGAAAGGCTTGCTGGAGTCGCGGGCAGCCAGCCAGTCCATGGCGAGTTGTGCATTCACGCGTTCGGCGCACTCCTCCTCGGGTGCGGGAAACTCCCCGGCGAGAATCCAGGATCGCCGCAAGCCATTCGCGGCGCGACTCTCGTAAATGAGGGCGTTCCAATCTTCCGGTTTATGGCTTTGCAGATAGCGCGTGCCGTTGACGTGCTTGTCGTCAGCGGCGCCGGCTTCCGTTTGAAAGGCCTGCCGCCCTTTCACGAAGTAGTGTTTCTTGCCGAATGACGCTGTCTGGTAGCCGGTGTCGGCGAAGCGCCAGGGAAGGAAGGTGGTGTCGTCACGGAGCCGCGCCTGGTTGTGCAACACGCCAATGCTGGACGCACGCTTGCCAGTTAGCAGCGCACTACGGCAAGCGACACACACCGGAGCCGGCACATAGGTACTGGTGAAGATTGACCCTTGGGCCGCCAGCGCGTCGAGGTGGGGAGTGCGTGCCCAAGGGGAACCATAACAACCCACGGAATCAGGGCGCTGTTCGTCGGTCATGATCCACAGCACGTTGGGGCGCGCCGACGCCGCACGAAGAAGTGCGGGGGCGGCGGCCAGACCAAGCCCCGCAGCAAGGAAGGTACGTCGCACGGGCCTGCTGGGTGGGAGATGGCTCTGGCCGATAGAGTCGGGTGGCATGGCGGGTCTCCTTCATGGCAGACGTATCGCGCTATTCCGGACGGGGCATGCGCTCCATTAACTCACGAAGTGCGGCATCCGGTGTTCGGCGTCCTTCAAGAACCTGAGCCATCTGTGCGGTGATGGGCATTTCCACGCCCGCGGTCTCCGCGAGCTGCAGTGCGGCAAAGGTGGTGTTCACGCCTTCGGCAACCATTGTCATTCCGCTGAGGACATCGCCCAGCTTTCGGCCTCTGGCAAGCTCAATGCCCAAGGTGCGGTTGCGCGACAGCTCGCCCGTGCAGGTGAGCACCAGGTCGCCCAGCCCCGCAAGGCCAGCAAGGGTTTGGGGCTTGCCACCGAGGGCGGTGGCGAGACGCGTGATTTCGGCCAAGCCGCGGCTGATGAGTGCCGCTCGCGTGTTGCTGCCAAGTCCCAGGCCGGCGCAAACGCCCGCGGCAATGGCGATGACATTCTTCAGGGAGGCGCCTAACTCCACGCCAACGGGGTCGTCGTTGGTGTAAAGGCGGAGCGCGCTGCCAGAGAGCGCGGATTGCACCGCATGGGCGATGCCCGGATCCTGGGAGGCGATCACCAGGGCCGCCGGCTCGCCCGCAGCGACTTCCCTGGCGAAACTGGGGCCAGAGAGCACAGCCAGCTTTGGGCTGAAGGCGGCGGCAGTAACCTCGCGCACCACTTCGCTCATGCGGAGGTGCGTGTTTTCTTCGAGCCCTTTGGTGGCGCTCACAAGGATGGCGTCCGCGCGGAGCCAGGGCAGCGCGTAGAGGACCAGGCGGCGCATGGCGTGGGAGGGTGGTGCAAGCAGGACCATTTCGGCGCCGTGGAGGCAGTCCTCGTAATCAGTAAATGCCGTTACATTGGCAGGGATTGTGAATTCCGGAAGGTAGGTAAGGTTGCGGTGCTTGCTGTTGATGGACTCCGCGATCTGATGTTCTCGTACCCAGAGGTGGAGACGTTCGGTTCTGCTCGCCAGTGCGATGGCGAGGGCGGTTCCCCAGCTACCTGCTCCCACGACGGCCAAAGTCTGCATCAGGCTTTGCTCCCCAGGCGGTTTTCGGTGCCCGCCCGCAATCGGGCGATATTGCCCTTGTGCTTATAGATAATCAGTGCGGCGCTCATCGCCGCAACCAACAGATAGAGTGCATTGTGCGTAAGCAGCCAAATACCCAGAGGTAGGACGGCGGCGGCGACAATCGAGGAAAACGACACGTAGCGGGTCTTCCAAATGAGTGGCAGAAAGATGAGAATGGTGGCGATCATCGCCCATGGGGTGAGCACCAGAAATGCGCCCATGGCGCTCGCGACGGCCTTGCCTCCCTGGAAGCGCAGCCATACCGGGAACATGTGTCCGCACAGTACCGCGAAGGTGGCGGCCGCCATGGCGACGGGGTCTCCACCGCTGAGGAGACGGGCGATCAGCACGGCTGCCGCACCTTTGCCCACGTCCAGCAGCAGGGTGGTGATGCCCAGTGCGCGTCCAGCGGTTCGGGCGACGTTCGTGGCGCCGATGTTGCCGCTGCCTTTGCTGCGGACGTCAACGCCCGTGCGCCAGCGAACAAGAAGGAGGCCAAAGGGAATGGAACCCAACAGGTAGGCGATTAGGATGGCAGCGGCGAAAGTCATGAGCTAGCTCTATCCTAGGCTATAGCGAAACTGGGAGAGGAGTTCGGAGAATCCTGGCATCGGAAATGGCAGCGACGCAAGGGGCGACGCGGCTGACTGTGTCGCCGCAAACTGTGTCTGAAGAGATGCTTCCTCGGAACGCTAGAATGGTGGCAGCATGAATACCTCACTGCGCGTGATGTTCTGGGTGATGACCGCGGCAACATGCTTCGGTGTGATCTTCTGCGCATACCAGATTGAGAGCCCGCTTGCCGTGCGCTGGCCCGTGGAGGAGATCGCCATCTGGGGATCGTTAGCTGCGCTGTTTTTTGCGGTGGGGCTGTTCTTTGTGATGCCGCAGTCGCCAAATGGCCGGAAGGGCCTGTTGATCGCATTTGGTTTGGCAGGCTTCACGGTGTGGACCAGCTTCCAGACCCTGCAGCAGACACGGTTTCTTTACCGGCGTTTGGATCTTGCCGTCACTATCGAAACTGATAACCAGGAGACGCAGGAAGTTACCAGCATGGTGGTGGGCGGAACGCTCTTCCTGCCGGTGAATCGCTATGAGTTACCCGTTGCGCTGCTGATGCCGGATGGCAGCGAGGACGCCTTTGCACGCAATGTGTTTGTGGCCAAAGCCCTTGCCCGGCGCGGCGTGGCTGCTGTGGCCTATGGGCGATCAGCAGTGACGGAGCCTGGGCTGCTATCGCCAGTGGACCTGACATCGCGGGGCGAGGATGTGATCTATGTGCTGGACCTGCTGGAGAAAGTGAACGAGATCTACATGCGCCGCGCGGGCGTAGTGGGTTTCTACGAGAACGAATGGGTGGTGCCATTTACTCTGCAGAAGACCAACCGACTGAACTATGGCGTGTTGCTGGCGCCCACGGGTATTTCTCCGGAGGAACGCGCGGTTGCGTTCCTTGACCGTGAGCTGAGATCGGAAGGATTTGGTGCGGAGCAGGTGGAAGTGGCCCGTGGTTTGGTGCGCGACCTCGCTGAGAATTTGCGAACCGGCGACATCGGAAGCGCTCGCTCGGACTTGATCCTGCGCTGGGATGCCGCAGCAAAGGAGCCGTGGTTTGCCGCTGCCGGATTCCCGGCGGAGCCCCCGCAGGCCGGAACCACCGGAGCCGTTGCGGCCACGATGGGTTTTGATGCCGCGGCGTTGTGGAAGGACGCACGGGTCCCGATCCGGATCGTCGCTGGGAGCGAGGATCCGCAGAGCCTTCCCGAGACGCTTCGCGAGCGCTTTACGCAGTACTTTGAGAGTAACGAGCGCGGGGATTGGACATTGGATGTGGTATCCGGCGCAAACCATCGCATGCTGTTGGGGGCCGATACATACTCGACCGACGCGACCTGGCCCCCTGGTTTCTTCGACAACCTTGCCAATTGGATTACGGAGACAACGCGGCCGCAGGAGGCAGGCGCGGACCGTTAGCTCGGCGACGGTGTCGCCGCGACGAAATCTCCCGCCGCCAGTGGCCTTTTTCGGGCGCTTGGCATACGATGGCGGGTGGAGCACGGCGTTCGCTGCGTAACGGCTTGTTGGAAAACCCATTGGGAGAGCTTGCAGTTCGGGTAAGGACTGCTTGAAATCAGTTCCTTGAGGCACCCCAATTGAGGCGGCCCCAGGGCTTTCCACAGATTGTTAGCGGCGCGCATTCTCGAAATTCAACGGAGCAATTCTATGCCACAGATTCAAGGACCCGCAGTATTTTTGGCCCAGTTCATGGGCGACGAAGCGCCTTTCAATAACCTCCCCAATATCACCAAGTACATGAAGGATCTGGGGTATCTGGGCGTGCAAGTGCCCTGTTGGGATAGCCAGCCTCGGCGGACCCCAAGGCAGCCGAAAGCAAGGATTATTGCGACGAGCCAGGGGCAGACCAACGGACTGGTGATCACGGAGCTGGCGTCGCACCTGCTGGGCCAACTTGTGGCGGTCCACCCGACTTACGACGACCTTTTCGATGTATTTGCCGCACCCGAAGTACGAGGTAACAGTAAGGCGCGCACAGAGTGGGCCGTGCAGCAGATGCGGTATGCCATCAAGGCAAGCGCCAATCTTGGACTCACCGTAACACCCTCGTTCAGCGGCGCGCTGCTTTGGCCATTCATCTATCCCTGGCCACAGCGTCCGGGCGGTTTGGTGGAAGAGGGCTTTAAGGAGCTTGCCGCGCGCTGGAAGCCCATACTGGATTACGCAGATGAGAACGGAGTGGATATTGCGTACGAACTGCATCCCGGCGAGGATTTGCACGATGGAGCCAGCTTCGAGATGCTGCTTGAAGCTGCCGGGAACCACCCGCGCCTGGCCATCAACTATGATCCCTCGCACTTTGTGCTGCAGGCGATGGATTATATCGGCTTCATTGACCATTACGGATCCCGCATTAAGGCATTCCATGTGAAGGACGCCGAGTTCCGGCCGGATGCCCGCGCGGGTGTCTACGGAGGTTATCAGGGATGGACGTCGCGTCCTGGGCGCTTCCGCAGCCTCGGCGATGGAGAAGTGGATTTTGGCCAGGTCTTCACCCGGATGACCGCGGCTGGGTATACCGGCTGGGCGGTGCTGGAGTGGGAGTGCTGCTTCAAGGATTCCGCTCAGGGCGCGGCTGAAGGCGCTCCGTTCATCGCCAGCCACCTGATCGACGTGCCAACCCGGGCCTTCGACGACTTTGCGGGAGCGGCTTCCGACACGGCGCGCAATCGCAAGATTCTCGGAATCTCGTAGCTGATTCCTGTTCCAATAAGAGGGGGCGTCGCAGGTTGACGCCCTCTTTTCGTATCCAGCGACACCCGCATGAAACCCCTGCTCAAGTTAGCCACCAGCTTTCGCCGCTACCGGCTCACCGTGGCGGGCTTTCTTTTCGCGTTCACCATGCTGCTGGTGGGAACCCTCGCGTTCCTGACGGCTGCTAACCTATTGCTGCTGATCTTTGCCTCGATGCTGGCAACGTGGCTGATCTCCGGCTTTGTGAGTCGCCTGTCGCTGGCCGGACTGGAGGTGGACTTCCAGTTGCCGAACGAGATTAGCGCCCGACAGCCGGTGGGAGGACGCGTGGTGCTGCGCAATCTGAAGCGGCTGACGCCGTCGTTTTCAGTTCACCTGCGCGGTACGCGAGAGGAAATCAGAGTCCGTCCGCTTTACGTGCCGGTGGTGGGCGGCGGGCAGTTTGTAAATGAGTCCACTGAGCTTACTTTCGGTCGACGGGGCTTACATAAAGGGAACAGCCTGGTGCTGTCGACGGCCTTCCCGTTTGGGTTTTTGGAACGGCGCGTCACGGTGGTACTTGAGCGAAACGTGATTGTCTTCCCTTGTCTGGAAGGCACGCAGGACTGGCGGACGATCTATTCCGTGGTTGCCCGCGAAATTATGGCGATGCAGCAAGGGCGCGGCCACGATTTCTACCGTCTGCGCGATTACGTGCTGGGTGAGAGCGCCAAGAGCGTGGACTGGAAAGCCACAGCGCATACGCGCCGCCTGATGGTGCGCGAGTTCGCCCGCGAAGAGAGCCTGGAAGTGGAAATCTTTTTGGACCTTCACGATGGCGGACGAGGATCCGCGTGGTTTGAGAAGGCAGTGGAATGCGCAGCCTACCTGGTGTGGCGAATCACGATCGAGGAGGTGCGGCTGCGCTTTCATTCCCAGGAAGTGAGCATCGCCGTTCCGCAGCAGGGGACGGTGTATGATGTGCTTCGCTATCTGGCACTGGTGAGTGCGCTGCCGCGCGCGGCGCGCATGCCGCGAGAACCCGAATACGACCTTGCGATTGTGATCAGCGCCAACCAAAGCCAGTTCGAGACTTTAGAGTGGCAGGGTGCGCTGCGGGTAGATGCCGACGCAGTCGACCCTGGACCGGCAAGTGAGGATTCGGTACGCTAGCTCGCGTGCTACCCTGACGTTTCAGCCATGGCAGCAACCGTTCCCGATGTCTTAGCCGCGATCGTGCGCCAGAAGAAGGCCGCATTACCGGAACTGTTTCCGCAGATGGAAGCATTTGCGGAGCGGGGCGAAGCGATGCGCGGGGCACGCCGGGGCTTTCTGGCCGCACTGCAGGCGAATCCACCGGCGGTGATCGCCGAGGTGAAGAAGGCCTCCCCCAGCAAGGGCGTGTTCACTGAGGATTTTCGGCCTGCGGAGACGGCCACCCGTTATGCGCAAGGCGGCGCGGCAGCCATCTCTGTGCTTACCGACGAGCAGTTCTTTCAGGGTTCGCTGGCGGACCTAGAAGCCGTGCGCGCGGCGGTTGCACTCCCTGTACTCCGTAAGGATTTCACCATCCACGAAGTGCATGTACACCAAGCCGCGGCGCATGGAGCGGACGCCATTCTGTTGATTGCCGCAATCCTGACTGCCGCGGAGATGCGTTCCTTGCGTGAACTTGCCGCGGGGTATGGCATGGCTGCGATTGTGGAAGTGCATGACGAAGCGGAACTGGAGGCCGCGCTTGATAGCGGCCCAGCCATTGTTGGCGTAAATAACCGAAATCTGCACACGTTTGAGGTGACTCTGGACACCAGCCTGCGGTTAGCGGAGCGAATCCCGGCGGATATCCTGCGGATTAGCGAGAGCGGTATCCATACTAACGAGGATGTGCGGCTATTGCAGCAATCGGGCTACCAGGCTTTCCTGGTGGGCGAACATCTGATGCGGTCGGGCGATGCCACCCAGGCGCTGCGCGTGATGCGCGGCCAGCAGGAATAGCCTATGAGCGTTCTGGTGAAGATCTGCGGAATCACCAAACTCGAGGATGCCCTCGCCAGCGTAGAGGCTGGCGCAGGCGCGGTGGGCTTCAATTTCTATGGAAAGAGCCCGCGCTACGTGACGCCTGCGCTTGCGGCTAGGATTGCCCGAGCGCTGCCAGCGTCGGTCCGCAAAGTGGGGGTGTTCGTGAACGCCACGCCGGCGGAAGTGGAGGCGATTCGCGGTGAGGTGGGCCTTGACGTCGTGCAGTTGCATGGGGCTGAGGATCCGGCGGCTTATCTTGCGCTAGCTCCACTGTGGCGCGCGGTTCGTGTGGACGGAGGTTTCGTGCCGCAGGAGATTCCGGAATGGCCGGTGGAGGCCATTTTGCTGGATGGCCCAGCAGGCACTCTGTACGGCGGGGCGGGCATTCCATTTGATTGGAAAGCAGCGCGTGTGCTGCCCATGCCGGTGGTGGTGGCGGGCGGGCTCGACCCAACCAATGTAGCGGAGGCGCTGCGTTTGGCCCAGCCCTGGGGCGTGGATGCCTGCTCCCGCTTGGAAACTGCCCCCGGAATCAAGGATCATAAGAAGATACGCGCGTTCCTGGACGCCGTACGTTCCGCTGGCGGACTTTCCTGATCGCAAGGTGTTTCCGCGCGGACGGCGGCGCTGGTATGCGCCAGGCTTCCACAGAAGGGCTATCCGCATCGAATGAGCAGTGCATCCGCAGTTTCCATTACTTCAGAGCCTGATGCCACTGGCCACTTTGGCCCGTATGGGGGCCGATTTGTGCCAGAGGTGCTGATGGCGCCCCTGGAGGAACTCGAGATCGCCTATCAGCAGGCGCAGGCCGACCCCGCATTCCATGCGGAACTGGACGACCTGCTGCACAACTACGCAGGCCGCGAAACGCCTCTCTACTATGCCAAGCGCCTGAGCGAAGAACTGGGTGGCGCGCGCATCTATCTGAAGCGTGAAGACTTGCTCCACACGGGTGCGCACAAGATCAACAACTGCCTGGGCCAAGCTTTGCTTGCCCGACGCATGGGAAAGAATCGCATCATTGCCGAGACCGGCGCCGGCCAGCATGGAGTGGCCACAGCGACGGTCTGCGCGCTCTTCGGCATGGATTGCACGGTCTACATGGGTGCTGAGGACATGAGGCGGCAGGAGATAAACGTCTTCCGCATGCGTATGCTGGGCGCCAAAGTGGTGGGTGTATCCAATGGCAGCCAGACCTTGAAGGACGCCATCAACGAGGCGATGCGCGACTGGGTGACCAACGTCAGCGAGACCCACTACCTGCTGGGTTCGGCACTTGGTGCGCATCCGTACCCGCTGATGGTGCGCGAATTCCATTCCTGCATGGGGAAGGAAGCCCGCGCCCAGATGCTGGAGCGTGAAGGCCGGCTGCCCGATGCGGTATTCGCCTGTGTAGGTGGCGGCAGCAACGCCATTGGCATTTTTCACGCATTCGTGCCGGATGGCGGTGTGCGCCTGGTGGGGGTGGAAGCGGGTGGCCGCGGCAAGGCCACCGGGGACCACGCGGCGCGCTTTAGCGGGGGTGCTCCTGGGGTTCTGCATGGGGCCTTCAGCTATCTGTTGCAGGATGACGACGGCCAAGTGAGCCTAACCCACAGCGTGTCCGCGGGGCTCGACTATGCCCTTATCGGGCCGGAACACGCGTGGTTGCATGACCAGGGGCGCGCCGCCTATGTGAACATCAGCGACGAGGAGGCCTTGCAAGCGGCCGTGCGTTTGTCGCGTACCGAAGGCATCATTCCGGCGCTCGAGAGCGCCCATGGCGTTGCGGAAGCCATTCGGCAGGCGCCATCGTACCCCGGTAAGATTTTTCTGGTGAACCTCTCCGGCCGCGGCGACAAGGACATCGGCATCTATCGCGAGAACCTGAAGGAATTGGACGCAGGCCTATGACCAGCCGCATTGCCCAGAAATTTGCAGAACTCAAGGCGCGAGACGAACGTGCCCTGGTGGCTTACCTGACGGCGGGCGACCCCACACCCTCGCGGACCGTTCCGTTGGTGCTGGCTTTGGAGCGTGCCGGCGCCGACATCATCGAACTCGGGGTACCGTTTAGTGACCCTATCGCCGATGGCCCCGTTATCCAGCGAGCCGCGGAGCGGGCGCTGAAGGCCGGGGCAAGCGTGGCGGGCATCCTGGAGATGGCGCGACGCATCCGCCAGCAGTCGCAGATTCCGCTGTTGCTGTTCACTTACCTGAACCCGGTGCTGCGCTATGGTTTTGAGCGCCTGGCGGCGGAGGCCAAGGAGGCCGGCATCGACGGCTGTCTGCTCACCGACTTGAGTGTGGAGGAGGCGGCGGCTTACGTGGAACGGATGCGCGCTCACGACCTCGACACGGTCTTCCTTGCCGCGCCCACCAGTACGCCGCGCCGTCTGGAGTTGGTGGCTCGCTACTCCACCGGCTTCATCTATCTGGTGTCGCGCACCGGTGTTACTGGCGAGCGCGACCAAGTGGCCGGGAATGTTGCGGACATGGTTACCTCCTTGCGTACTCACTCGGACAAGCCGATTGCGGTGGGCTTTGGCGTCAGCCGGCGTGAACATGTGGCGACCTTGCGCGGGGAAGCCGAAGGGGTGGTGGTGGGCAGCGCCATCGTGCGACTGATTGAAGAACACGGCAGCAGCGCCGACCTGGAAGCACGTCTGGAAGCGTTCGTGCGCGAACTGAAGCAAGGCACCCGCGCCCCGGAGATGGCAATTCCATGAGCGGCGGAGTGCGCACCGAAAGCGCTGGCACGGGCGGAGCGGAATCCACTCCACATCCACTTTCCAAGCAACGCGCGCAGATTGATGCGCTGGATGTAGAGATTCTGCATCTGCTGAATGCGCGCACCTCGGTGGTGGAGGAGATTGGTCGCATTAAGGAACAGCTGGCGATGCCGGTGTATGAGCCCAAACGGGAAGATTCCGTGATGGCAAACGTTCTTTCGCACAACAATGGACCGCTGGATGACGCCGCCGTCCGGCGCATCTTTGAGCGTATCGTCGACGAAATGCGCAGCCTGCAGAAGATGCGTTTGAATGCGAGCGCCGAGGTGGCCACAGATACTCAGCGCAAGAGTGCGGAGACGTCGCCAGACCCGCCGCAAAGCGCAAGGGAGTAACGAAGAGCACCATGCTGGTTGTGATGCAGGAGGGCGCTCCCGAAACGCAAGTTCAGGCGGTGATTGACCGCTTGGTTTCCCTTGGCTTCACGATTCACCGGTCGACAGGGGTGCGCCACACCATCCTAGGCGGCGTGGGTCCGCGTGATGAGTTTGACCCGCTCGACTTCGAGATGATGCAGGGCGTGAAAGAAGCCCACCGCATTGTGTCCCCTTACAAGCTGGCCAACCGGACTTTCAAGCCGGAGGGGACGGTGATCGAGGTAAACGGGGTTCGTTTCGGAAGCAACGAACTGGTGGTGATGGCCGGCCCTTGCAGTGTGGAGGGCGAGAGGCAGATTCAAGTGGCAGCCGCGCAGGTGGCCGCCTGTGGTGCGCGGGTATTACGTGGCGGCGCGTTCAAGCCGCGGTCGTCGCCCTACAGTTTTCAAGGTCTTGCCGAAGAGGGGCTGCGATTGCTGCGCGCGGCTGCTGATGCACATGGTCTGCTGGTGATCAGCGAGGTGATGGACCGCAGCCAGCTTCCCCTGATGCTCCCCTATGTGGACATTCTGCAGGTAGGGGCGCGCAACATGCAGAACTTCAGCCTGCTGAAAGACCTGGGAGAAGTGCGCAAGCCCGTGTTGCTGAAGCGCGGACTTGCCGCGACGCTGGAGGACTTGCTGCTGTCCGCGGAGTATCTGTTGAGCGGGGGCAATTACGAGGTGCTGCTGTGCGAACGCGGCATCCGTACCTTTGAAACCGCGACGCGCAACACGATGGACCTCTCCGCGATTCCAGTCCTGCAGAAGCTCTCGCATCTGCCGGTGGTGGCGGACCCATCGCATGGCACGGGACGCCGGGACCTGGTGGCGCCCATGGCGCGCGCTTCCGTGGCGGCAGGGGCGCATGCGCTGCTGATTGAGGTGCATCCGGATCCTCCGGCGGCGTTCAGCGACGGGCCGCAGTCGCTGTTTCCTGATCAATTTGCTGACCTCATGGCCCAGTTGCGCATCATCGCCGGTGCAGTGGGAATGACAATGGCGCAGGGCAAGGGAGCTTAACCCGAAATGGCACTTACGGTGGCGGTGGTGGGGGTAGGCCTGATTGGAGGCTCCTTTGCATTGGCGGTGCGGGAGGCGGGTGTCGCTGCACGGGTGCTGGGGGTATCCTCTGCCGCTACGCTCGGCAAAGCACTCGAACGAGGGATTATCGACGAGGGGCTGCCCCTTGAGGAAGCGGTTCCACAAGCCGATCTTGTGCTCTTGTCCGCCACCATTCGCAGCATCCTCGATACGCTGCCGCGCCTTGCGGGGCTTTCCCGGCCCGACCTGTTGGTGACTGATGCGGGGAGCACCAAACGTGCCATCGTGGACGCGGCACGCCACGTGGACGGATTCTTCGCTTCGTGGGCGGCCACCCATAACAGGAACTGAGCGGTGTTGAGCAGGCCGACGCCAGGCTATTTGAGGGGCGACCATGGGTGTTGTCCCCGGTGTATTCGCGCGACCATTCCGGGATTGACACGCTGAAGCCGATCCTCGAAGCGATTGGGGCAAAACCTGTTGTGGTGCCCGCCGGGGTGCATGATGCTGAGGTTGCGCGTACCAGCCACCTGCCCCAATTGCTTTCCACTGCGCTTGCCGCTTCGCTGGAAGGCCACTTTCACGGCAAGGCCCCAGCGCTCGCCGGGCCTGGGTTGCTGGATGCGACTCGGCTGGCAATGAGCCCGTTCAGTGTGTGGAAAGACATTCTGGAGACCAACCGCGACGAGATAATGCTAGCCATGAACGACTACCTGGAGCAGTGGAACTTCCAGTTCATGCGGCTCGCCGATGATGTGGAACTGAGTGAGCAGTTTCGCAACGCCGCCGACTTTGCGCGTCGGTTACGTGAGAAGCCGCCTACTTCCTGATGAGGCGGTCCACGGCGAACCTTCCCGGCCCAGCCAGCAGGAAGAGGATGCCCATGCTGAGGTAGAGCAGGGCTAACTCCTGCCTTGCGAAGGGATCCTTCGCGTGGACGCCGAGCAAGGCCACGCTCATCGTGACTATCCACAAGAAGGCCGCGGGCCGGGTGAACAGGCCGATGACCAACAGCAGCCCTCCGCCAAACTCAGCCACAGTGGCGCCCCAGGCCATGAAGCTGGGCATGCCCATTCCCGTGACGCCTTTGACGAACGCTTCGGGAGGTGGCAGTTTCTTGATGCCATGACCTAGGGCCATGCTGAGCCCGGCTACGACCCGCAGCACAAGCAGCCCCAGATCCGAAGTCGCGGAGGCCCCGCCCGTGCCGCCAAGTATCCAGTTCTTCATCAACTCCTCCTCGCATTGCGACGCTAGGTGCGCCTGCCGTAGATTGCATAGATGCGCCCCGGCGAGCATCGATTCTCCCTTGCGCTATGCTTGCCCTATGCGCGTACTTGCACTCTCTCTGGCTCTACTGGTTCTGCTGTTTACAGCTTGTACTCCGGGCGGTGCGGATGAGCGGGCAGCCGTGATGGCTGTGCTCGAAGCGCAGCAAGCTGCCTGGAATGCTGGAGATCTCGCCGGGTTCCTGGAGGGCTATGAACGTACGGCTGAGATCACATTTGTTGGCAGGGAAGTATCCCGCGGCTACGATGGCCTGGAAGCCCGCTACCGCCGGGCCTACGGAACTCGCGAGCAGATGGGCACGCTCACGTTTTCTGAACTCGAGTTCCGCCCTCTTGGTCCCGGCGTGGCGTTTGTGATCGGGCGCTTCGCTCTGGCGCGTACCGAAGCAGGCGGAGGTCCAGCCACTGGCCGCTTCACTTTAGTCCTGCGCAAGACAGCCGACGGCTGGAAGGCCATCCACGACCATACCAGCGCGGACTAAGCATGCGCCGCCGGGTGGCCACTACCTCGCCTTTCTCGCTACCTTCGCCGCCGCCTTCGCGTGCTTATACTCCTCCACCTCGCGGGCGCGAAACTTCGCGAGTTTTCGGATGAGACCGGCTGGCGCTTTTCCCGAGAGCGGAAAACGGATAGTGCTTTTCTCTACTTTGTACGGGGCCAGGTCATCGAGGAAAGCCTTGATGAGAGCGGCACTGGCGGGATATAGGGAGAAGTGGCTCTTCCAGGCGGCGAAGTAGATAGCTGGGGTCCCCATCACCCTGTATGCGGGGATCTGGTAGGAGATCACTTCCTCCGCGGCAGGCAAGGCTTGGAGAATGGCCCGCCGCACCTCCTCCAGCAATGGCCGTACTGCTTCCGGCTGTGCTGCTATGTACTCGTCAACCGAATGAAAGTCAGTGTTAGGCACCCGCAAATCCTCGCACTACCCCAGCGATTGACAGGGAGTTGCCGCCTGGCCCCGCGCGATCTAATGCCCACCATTTTCAATTATCACTCGCCTGAAATGGCACAAGCTAGCGCTCTACGATTTGGAATTCCGCGAGATTTACATTAAAATTGCTTCATTCTCCGTCAGCTAAGTGTGTGCCGGAATAACGGCAGCACGAGAAGGGATAACACGTAGATTCCATTGTTTCAACAGCTTTGTAATTCTCTTCGCCGAGACCAATATCCCCTCTACTCCTCAACCGGTGTCAGCGCCGCAAGACACTGTAATTCGCAGATAGGTTGCAATAGATTAACCATTTCCTATATAGAAGTAGTCCAGCGTCAAAAACGCAGGCTTTCTGCACGATTGCACTCATTTTTGCTTCAGGAGTAACCCAATGCCTACAATTCGCTGGCCCATGGCCATCGTCCGAATCAGTTTTCTCGCAATCTCAATGGCCGTCGTCTTGTTTGCGCAAGACCCAAGAGGCACGATTCTTGGTAATGTGACGGACTCCTCCGGCGCCAGCATCGCTGGGGCGGAGATCCGTGCGACGAACAATGCTACCGGGGTGGTAGCCAGCGCCCGGACAAACGAGACAGGCCGTTTTGCCCTGCCTTTCCAGATCACCGGAACATATACGATCTCCGCCGAGTTGCAGGGATTCAAGCGCTCCAGCCGCGATGGCATTCAGGTGCGCATCGGCGAGGTGACGGAGATTAGCATCACGCTGGAGATCGGCGAGATCACCCAAACAGTGGAAGTAACCGATACACCGCCCGTGCTTGACACAACTACCCCCTCACTGGGGCAGGTGCTGGACGAACGCCGCGTGCTGGAGTTGCCCACTCTTGCCGGCAATCCGTTTGAACTGGCGTTGCTCACACCTGGCGTGGTGAACGGCACGAACATGCGCGACCGCAAACCCGCGTTCAACAACGGCAGTTCCCAGATATCGACGGATGGCTCTGGCCAGTACAATAACGAATTTCAGATCGACGGCGTCTCGAACACGTTCGCGGACAACGGTCGCGCACGAGTGGCATTCAGCCCGCCGCAGACCGCGATTCAAGAGTTCAAGATGCAGACGTCCACCTACGATGCGAGCATCGGCCATACCCTTGGCTCGGTGATGAACGTCAGCACAAAAAGCGGCACCAACCAACTGCACGGAGAAGCGCACTGGTTTGTGCGGAACAATGCATTTGACGCACCCAACTTCTTTAGTAATCTCAACAACACGAAGGAACCGGTCTACCAGGACAACCGTTACGGAGCGTCGGTCGGCGGACCCGTGTTCATTCCGAAATCCTACGACGGCCGGAACAAGACGTTCTGGTTCTACGCGTGGGAAGCGAACAAATGGATTGTGCCCGGAAACTTCACCAGTACCGTTCCCACGGCCGACCAGCGACGGGGCGATTTTTCCGCGCTGCTCAATGTCGGAGGCATCTATCAGATTTACGATCCGGCCACGATCGCAGCTGCGCCGAACGGTCGCTTTAGCCGCCTGCCGCTGGCGAACAACGTGATTCCGCAATCGCGCCTGGATACAGTAGGCAGCAACCTCGCTAATCTCTATCCTCAGCCCACCAGCATCGGAACGGCCGATTTCCGCAACAACTACTTCAACGGAGATCTGCGTTCGCTGGAGGACTATTACGTTCACATCGGGCGCGTTGATCACAACTTCAGCGAGAACTACCGTGTGTTCTTTCGCTTCCACTACGACTTTTGGGAAGAGGACAAACTAGACCATTTCAACAACCGCGTGAACGGCATCATTCTGAATCGCATCAACCGGGGTATCGCTCTGGACCAAGTGATCGTCTTCACGCCCACGCTTCTGCTGAACCTGCGTTATGGGCTGACGAGCCAGGATTTCCCGGAGCGCCGCACTAGCCAAGGGATCGACTTGGCGGGCCTTGGTTTTGCGAGCCAACTAACCAATCTCGTGGACGGCTCGCTAGCTACGCTTCCGAGAACGGCCATCAGTGGGTACGCAACACTATCACCCTGGGAAAGTGGCGACGGAACCCAGAACAGTTTGACGCATATCGTCTCCGCCAACTTCACGAAACTGGCGGGCGCACACAGCATCAAGTTTGGAGCGGATGTCCGCAATTACCGTGCCTTTCGGAATCGTTTTCCGCAGGCCGTGTCACCGGACTTCTCGTTCAGCAATCTCTGGACACGCGGGCCTCTTGACAACTCGCCCACTCCCCCAATCGGGCTGGAACTCGCCAGCATGCTCTTCGGAATCCCAGGCGGTTCCATGGCGGTAGCGGCCAGCGCGGCGGCGTCCAGCAATTACTATGGCTTCTATTTTCACGACGACTTCAAATTGTCGAGGAACTTCAACTTGAACTTTGGATTGCGTTATGAACGCGAAACGCCGATCACTGAGCGCTTCGATAGGCTGAATGCGAACTTCGCGGAGGGTGTCTCGAATCCCATCGAAGCGCAAGCCCGCGCGAACTACGCGAACTCAACAAACCGAGTTCCTGAAGTCCCTCTGGAGAACTTCCAGGTGCGCGGTGGACTCACCTTTGCTGGGGACCCGAGTCTGGGACGTTCGCCCTTCACGACCGAAACGAACAACTTCCTACCGCGCGTTGGATTCTCCTGGGCGGTGCATCCGAAGACGGTGATTCGGGGCGGCTACGGAATCTTCTACGATCTGGTGGGCATCAACCGCACTTCAATCCTCCAAACCGGGTTCTCCCAATCGACGCCGATTCAGGCGTCCCTGGATAACGGTTTGAGCTTTATCGCCAACACCTCAAACCCGCTTCCCAACGGCCTGCTGGCGCCACTGGGTCCAGCCGGAGGACTCACCACCAATCTCAATCAGGGCTTCACCGTGTACCCGGAGCGTCGTCTGAACGGATATGCCCAAAGGTTCAGCCTGGGCCTTCAGCAACAGGTCGGGGAGTTGCTAGTGGAAGCAACCTATCTTGGTAACCGTGGTACGAGGCTGGCAGTGAATCGCAGCATCAACAACACGCCGAATGAATACCTGAGCACAAGCCCATTCCGGGACAACCCCACCATTGCCTACCTGAGCGAGCAGTTTCCCAGCCCCTTTCGGGGGACCGACCCCATCTACGGCGCGAACATTTCGCGTGCGAACATGCTGCGGCCATTCCCGCAGTTTGGAAACATTACCCTGGAAGAGCCCACTGGCTATTCCTGGTACCACTCACTGCAAAGCCGCATCGAGAAGCGCTTCTCAAACGGTTACACCATTCAGGGTGCGTACACGTGGTCAAAGGCCATGGAAGCACTCGAGTTTATGAATGGAGCCGATATGAGGCCATACGAATCGTTGGGAAGCCTGGATCGTCCGCATCGCCTGTCGTTGAGTGGCATCTACGAGATGCCGTTTGGGCGCGGTCGCCGTTGGCTTGCCAGCGCACCATCCGCGGTGGATTTCATCGCAGGCGGATGGCAACTCAATGGCATCATCACGTTCCAATCGGGAGCTCCGCTTGGCTTTGGCAATGCCATTTTCATCGGCAACGTAGAGGATATCGCCTTGCCGGCCAGTGAGCGGACAGTGGAACGATGGTTTAACACGGAAGCAGGCTTCAATCGCGTGCCCGCGCAGCAGCTTGCTTCCAACTTCCGCACACTTCCGTTGCGGTTTTCGGGAGTCCGCGGGGATGCCCAGCACCGGTGGGACCTCTCGGCCATCAAGAACTTCCGCATTTATGAACAAACCCGGCTGCAGTTCCGCGCGGAGTGCTTCAACGCACTGAACCGCGCCATCTTCAACAATCCAAACACAGCGCCTACCAACACTGCGTTTGGCACCATCACCGGTACTGCCGCGCAGGCACGTACCTTCCAGTTCGCGCTGAAGCTGGAGTTCTAGCTAGCCAGGTCAGGGAGCCCTTCCTTCCAGTAAGGGCTCCCTGACTATAAGCCGGCCGAGAATGTGGTCCGATTTCCGCTTGCAGTCGCCGGGCGATTCCTTGCCAACCTAACCTACCGTGACGCCTTCCGCTGTGGGGTTCAACAGTAGCGGGAAGAATTGCCCACCCATCACTTCTCCGCGCGGAATTGCCGGCACGCCTTCGAGCAGGGACTCGTTTGCGTCAGAACATACTCCGTCGCGAAACACGTTGATGACCGCTGCGCGGCGCGGACGCGGGGAGCGGTTCTCAAACGATCCATGTACCAGCAGCGGATGATGGAAGGCACACTCACCAGCGCGGAGTTCAATGGCGACGGGCTGGAACTGTTCGCGTTGTTCCTCAGTAAGCACCGTTTTGATCTCGTCCATGTTGCCGGTGAGGCCGGTGATGGGCAGGAGGTTCCATCGGTGGCTTCCGGGGATGTACTGCAGGCAGCCGTTTTCAGTGGTGCTGTCGTCGAGACCAATCCAGCAAGTGAGATGTGCCATCGGCTGGGTGCGTGTCCAGTAGGAGTAGTCCTGGTGCCAGGCCACCACACCTCCATGGTTGGCGGGTTTAGAGAACAACTGGTCGTGCCAGAAACGCACGCTTCCCCCAAGGAGTTGCGCGGCAGGCAGAAGGTAAGCTGGGTTCCAGAGAATGTCGTGAAATGCCTCCTCGGCACGCCATGCGCCCAGAGCATGAAACAGGACCGTGCTGGGGTCGTGCGATTCGTTCGAGTGAAATTCGTAGAAGAGTGCATGGGCGGGATGGTTTGGGTCCAGAAGCCGCTGTAATGCATCGCGCAAGGCGGCAACTTGGGCATCGTTCAGCAGGCGGACTCCCGCCACATAGCCATGCTCGTGAAAATGCGACACCTGCTCCTGGCTGAGCCGGAAGGGTTCCCAGGCGGAGGCATCCTGGGGCCAGGCGAAAAGCTTGCCGGCGAGTTGGTGGATTTCGGAATAGTCGCGCATGGCACCTAGGGTATCGAAGCAGCAGGCCCTCGCGCAGGTGATTCGCGCCTGGGCACGGCAAATGGTGTAATAGGCTTTCTGATGACCGACAATACCCATTCTCCGCACCCGCAGTGGCTCTTCGTTACCTTCCCCGCGGTGGTGATGTCGCTGGGCTGGGCCTTTCGCGGCTTCATTGGCGGGGGTCCCCTGGGGGCCATGATCCCAGGAGCCATGGTGGCTCTCGCCTTGCTGTGGCTGCTGGGAAGGCGGGATCCAGGAACTGGTATGGTAGCCGCCTTCGGTGCGGTGGGGATCGGCTTTGGGGGTCAAATGACTTACGGCCAGACGGTGGGCCTTGCTTCTGACTTAAACACCGTAGTCTGGGGGCTGGTTGGTTTGGCACTGAAGGGCGCGGTGTGGGGATTGCTGGGAGGGGCGTTGGTGGGCTTGGCGTTGACGCTCTCAAGGGCGCGCCCCAGCCGGATGCTGGCAGGCTTCGGCTTGATGGTGCTGGGCACCTGGCTGGGATGGGCGGGCGTAAACGCTCCAAAACTGGTGTATTTCTCGAACCGCCTGGACCGGCCCCGTGAGGAAGTTTGGGCTGGGCTGCTCTTGGGTGCAATTGCGCTGCTAATTTGGTTTGCGGCGAAGCCGCTGAACCGCACGATTCTTCGCTTTGCCGGCTACTCGTTCGTGGGCGGCGGGTTAGGCTTCGGCTTGGGCGGCGCACTGCTTTCCGTGGGACGCAACAGCGCGCTGAACCCACAGTTCTGGCCCTGGTGGAAAGGAATGGAGTACACGTTTGGCCTGTTCTTCGGGCTTGCGCTGGGCCTCGCTGCGTGGCAGGAGCGCGACACCTTGCGGCTCTACTTTTCCGCACACCACTCTGAGCGAGCTTACCAATCAACCTTTCGCGGTATGCTGCTGCTTGCCGTCAGCGCGCTACTTATCGCCGGTAGCATTTCCTTCGAATACTTCGTGGACTTTCGCTTCAACTACACGGTGATCGGCGCCGTTCTGCTGTTCATCGCGCTCTACGTGAACGCATTGGCCTGGCACATCGCGATCACCTTTACGAGCTTTGCCTTCCTGCTCGATCTGGCGGAGGGTCTTGCTGAGGATTGGGAGTTTGTGCCCATCTGGGCCGCCGTGCTTGTTGCGGCAGTGATTGCCGGACTGCTGGGACGCAAGCTGGAAGCCTTGCGGGCGCGTCCCGATGACCTTGTCCAAATGAGTTTCCGGCTGTTGCTGTGGGCCGCCTTCCTTGTGACTTCCGTGAAGACGGCAGCCCAAGTGGCGGCACGTTCGCATGTACCCGTGGAATACGGAATGTTCGTGGTGGCGATGGCCGCGGTGTGGTGGCTGTCGCGGGAAGTACGGGCCCGGGCCGCGGCGGTAGCGATGTAGCGATGCGCCGATTGCTGCGCCAGTGTGGCCGCACTCCGGCATATAATCGCTAGCAATGCATCAGAATCCTTTTTCCTCGCAAATCACCCGGCGCGACAGCTTGCGCTGGATGCTCTCACCGCTACTTGCAACGATGGCCGCGCAGCGCCTAGCCGCCCAAGAGAAGAAGGCTGAGATCGTCATCTATGGGGCTACGTCTGCAGGCATTGCCGCCGCCGTTAAGGCGCGGCGCATGGGCAAGACGGTGCTGGTGCTGGACCCAGGGACGCACATCGGCGGTCTCACTACGGGCGGCCTGAGTTGGACGGACATCGGCAATAAGCAGGTGGTGGGCGGAATTGCGCGTGAGTATTATCAGCGCATCAAGGCCAAGTACGATCCCGAGGGCATGTGGAAGTGGGAGTCCCGCAAGGACTACTACACAAAGAAGCGCTCCGCCAATCAGGAGGGTGAGGATGCCATGTGGACCTTCGAGCCGAAGGTGGCCATGGAAGTCTATCACGACCTGATGCGCGAACACGGCATCGAGGTGCTGCTGAAGCAGCGGCTCGATTTGCGCGCGGGGCGGGGCGTGCGAATGCGAGGACCATGGATTGAAGCCATCCGCATGGAAGATGGCACGGAGTACATTGGAGGCGCCTTCATTGATGCCACGTATGAAGGCGACCTGATGGCCAAGGCCGGCGTGAAGTACACGTATGGGCGCGAGGCCAACGCGCAATATGGCGAGACGCTGAACGGGGTGCAGGTGGCCCAGGCCACCAAGCACCAGTTCCCGCCAGCCTGCAAGGTGTCGCCGTATATCCAGCCGGGAAACAAGAACAGTGGCCTGCTTCCGATCATCAACCCCGATGGGCCAGGCAAGGACGGTGACGGCGACCACCGCATCCAAACCTACTGTTTCCGCCTCTGTATGTCGAGCGCAAAGGGCAACCAGTTGCCCATCGAGAAGCCCGCGGGCTACGATCCGCGCGATCATGAACTGCTGTTGCGCTATGCCGAGAGCGGCCACTATCATCCGCCACAAAACAAGTGGGATCCTATCCCCAACGCTAAGACCGACACCAACAACCATGGTGCGGTATCGACAGATTACATCGGAGCGAACTACCTTTATCCGGAGGGCGACTACGACGCGCGGGAGCAAATTACCGAGCGCCACCAGATCTACACCAAGGGCTACCTGTGGACCGTACAAAACAGCCCGCGGGTGCCCGAGGCGATCCGTGCGTACTACAGGCAGTGGGGCTGGCCCAAGGATGAGTTCGTGGAGAACGGTGGATTTCCCACTCAGCTCTATGTGCGCGAGGCGCGCCGCATGGTAAGCGCGGTGGTGATGAGCCAACGCCATGTGCAGGCGAATGAGGTCGTCAAGGATTCGGTAGGCATGGGCGCATACGGTATGGACTCCCATAACCAGCAGCGCTACGTGGACGCCGAAGGGTTTGTGCGTAACGAGGGTGACGTGCAGGTGGGTGGGTTCAAGCCTTACCCTATCAGCTACCAGTCCATTGTGCCCACGCGCGGACAAGTGAATAACCTGCTGGTGCCCGTGTGTCTTTCCTCGACGCACATTGCGTTCGGCAGCATTCGCATGGAGCCGGTGTTTATGGTGCTGGGACAATCAGCGGCGACGGCGGCCTGTATGGCGCTTGACGCCGGGCAGGATATCCAGGCGGTGAACTATCCACGCCTTCGCGAACTGATGCTGGCGGATAAGCAGATTCTTGACCTTCCTCCCACCGCCCAACAGCCGGTGCAAGTGGTACCGTAGTGCCAAGGGGAACTGGGACCATGAAACTTCTGATCGCTCTGTGTCTGTCGGGTTTGTGGATGGCGTCGGGCGTTGCGCAGGACGTGCTGCCGCGCGATCACCAGATTGCCGGAGCAGTTTTGGCAGCGCCTGAGGAGTTGCGCGCGACCGCGACCGTGCTGGGCTACAACGCGAGCCATGAACTGGTTCCGTTGCGCGAGAGCGCAGGCGACCTTGTTTGTCTGGCCAGCGACCCGCGGCGCGAGGCCTTTAATGTGGCCTGTTATCACAAGGACCTGGAACCCTTCATGGCGCGCGGGAGGGAACTGGCCAAGCAAGGCGTTAGCGGGCAGAAGCGAAACGACATCCGATACGAGGAGATCAAGGCCGGCAATCTTGAACTGCCAAAGGAACCTCGCATGTTGTATGTGTTAACCGGCTCAAAGTTCGACCCTGCCAGCGGCCAGGTGGAGAAATCCTATCTGCGCTGGGTGGTGTATACACCGTACGCAACGCAGGAGTCCACAGGGCTTTCCACGAAGCCGGCAGAGGGCTCGCCATGGCTAATGTTCCCTGGCACCCCTGGGGCGCACATCATGATCAGCCCGCCGCGTCCGAAGTAGTGTGGCCGTGAGCAGCTAGACGGTTTCGCGAAGCCAAGCATCCAGCATCGCGGCATCAGGCTGGCCGCCGGTGCCGCCCATTGCTTCGGTAGACTTCCCGCCGGTGAACGTGCCCGCCCGCAGGCAGGTTGCCACAGGCATTCCGCGCAGCCAGGCATGCAGGAATCCCGCGTTGAAGCTGTCCCCGGCACCGGTCGTGTCAACGGGAGTTACGGTGATAGGAGGCGCCTCCACCAACCCGCCGTCAACCAGAGCGGCGGCGCCATTGGCCCCAAGCTTTGCGGCGACAACGGTACGCCCATTGCGGAGCGCTTCCAGCGCAGGCTTCGTTTCGTTGCAGCCGCTGATAGCCGCCAGCTCCACCTCATTGGGAAGGAACACGTCTGTGTGCGCAAGCACTTCGTGGAGGTCCGGTGCCCACTGCTCGGCGGGGTCAAAACCCGAATCGAGAGAGGTAGTGAGCCCCAGCGCCGTGGCACGCGCAAAGAGCCTGGGCAGGCCAGGCCGCAGGCCTTCCTGCAGAAAGAAGGATGACACGTGCACGTGCTGGAAACCCCGCAGTAAGTCGTCCGGTATGTCCCCTTCACGCAGTGCTGTTATGGCGCCCAAGTAGGTCACCAGTGCCCGGTCGCGGTGGGAGGAAATGGAAATGGTGATGCCGGTCTTCAACGCCGGCGACTTCTCCACACGCGAGACGTCAACGCCAAGCCGGGCCAGAAATTCCAGGCAATAATCGCCCCACAGGTCCGCACCCACTTTGCCGATGAATGCGGTGGAGTTCCCAAGCCGCGCCAGACCGGCCGCGCAGATGGCGGAGGCGCTGCCGAGGGTGATCGCAAAGTCGTCCACCAGGGTTTCCTTACCCGGCGCAGGGAACTCACGGTAGCCTTGGCAGATGAGGTCTGCGTTGATCTCTCCGGCAACCAGGATGCGCGGGCCTTGGGGCGCTAGCGAGTTTGTATGCGTGTGCGTCGCTGTGGCAGTCATAGGGGAAAGATTCGTTATCGCACACCGCTGCCCGTAGGCGATAGCGGGTGAGCTGCTAATTGCGCGGACACTGGGGCAGGTTAGCGATTCGCCACAAGCCCAGCGACTTGTCGCCGAATTTTCCGTCCTGTTCGGTGCAGCCTTCGTTCAGCAGTGTGATGGGCGGCGGAAAGTGGAAAGGGGCGCACTCGAAATTTAGCAAGCGCCAGTCGCCATCCTCGATGTCTTCGTTCTCTGGATGCGCAGGGAAAGTAGTTGTGAGCAGCCAGGTGGAACCGCTGCGTTGCAGGTTGGCGATCACTTTCCAGATGTTGGGGAATGACAGGTGCACGAGGCAATCGCGGCAGAAGACCAAGTCAACCGCAGGTAGCGCATCGGCGGTGAGGTCGAGCACCAGAAAGCGCCTGCTGCCCGCTGCGATGTGATTGCCTTGTGCTCCAAATCGATCCTGATTGCGGGCCACCAGATGCGGAACGATATCGGCGCCGGTGTAGGCGACGTCGCCGAGGTCCACGTGCTGCATCCAAGCAAAGTCGCCGCAGGGCACATCGAGTATCGATTTCACATCCAGTTCACGCACGAAGTCAGGGAGCAAGTGCCGGATGCGCGCCGTCTGGTCGTCCGCGGAGCCGGTTCCCGAACGGGATACCTCGCTGCCCCACAGGTTGGTTTCGTAAATGCGGGTAAACCGCTCCTGGAGGTCAAGCTGCTGCAATTCCTCTCGCCGTGCTACAAAGGCCTGATGCGCGGGGACTTCCGCGCGGTTACGTACCTGCATGATGGCTACTGCTCCTTAGGGGACGCCCATGTCCCCTGCCGCCATTCTAGCCGACGCATCCAGGCGTTTTCGGAAGACGCAGCGCCGGCCGAGGCGAACCATAGCCCGGTGCGGAACTACAATAAAACTTGTCATCCCAAATTGACAGAGAGCCTGCACACTAAAAGGACTGCCAATGAAGATTGCCCTCGGGCAGATGAATGCCACTGTTGGTGACCTCGAACGCAACGTAACCCGCATGATCGAAGCCACCCAGGAAGCAAACCAGCAGGGAGCGGCCCTTGCGGTGTTCCCGGAGCTGGCCGTAACCGGCTACCCGCCGCGCGACCTCGTGGAGAAGCACAGCTTTGTGCGGCGCACGCGAGAGCAGTTGTTGCGGCTGGCCGCGGAGACGGCTTCGCTATCTACTGCCGTGATCTGCGGATTCGTTTGCGAGTCGACGGACACGAAGGGGAAGAGTGTCACCAACAGCGCTGCGTTGCTTTCCGGCGGGCAGATGCTCTTTCGGCAGGACAAGGTGCTGCTACCCACCTACGACGTTTTTGATGAGTGGCGTCACTTCGCTCCCGCGGACCAGCAGCGCGTGGTGGAGATTGGTGGCAGACGTGTTGGCCTTACCATTTGCGAGGATGCGTGGAACGACTTTGAGGGAGGCCAGCGAGCGCTCTATAGCCGGAACCCGGTGGCGGATCTCTGCCGGCAGGGCGCAGAGATTCTCATCAGCATCAATGCCTCACCCTACGAAATGGGCAAGCGGCAGGAACGCCGCAACCTGTTCTGCGGAGTGGCACGCCGCCGGGGCATGCCCTTGGTGTGGGTGAACCAGGTAGGTGGCAATGACCAGTTGATCTTCGACGGCAGCAGTTTCGCCGCGGACGCGCAAGGCGACGTGATTGCCAGCGCCCGTAGCTTTGATGAGGACCTGGTGTATGTGGACGTGGCTACTGGTACGGGCGACCGCCACGACAGCCATTCGAGCGAAACGGAGGCAGTCTACGACGCGCTCGTGTTGGGGACACGGGACTACGTGCACAAGTGCGGATTCCGGCAGGTGCTGATTGGCCTGAGCGGAGGCATTGACTCCGCGCTGGTGGCGGCAATTGCCGCCGATGCGCTTGGTCCACAAAACGTGACGGGCATTGGCATGCCGGGGCCCTATTCGTCTGACCATAGCCTCACGGATGCACGCGCGCTGGCCGCAGGGCTAGGCATTCGCTTCGAGGTGGCGTCGATTGGAAGCGCCTATGAGACGGTGCTGCGTGGGCTGGATCCATTGTTTGGGGATGTTCCTCGCGACGTAACTGAAGAGAACATTCAGAGTCGCCTGCGCGGTTTGACGCTGATGGCGCTTTCGACCAAGAGGGGCGCGCTTGTGCTTACGACAGGCAACAAGAGCGAACTGGCAGTGGGCTACTGCACCGCCAGGCGGCGAGTGGTAGATATCGGGCAGGATCACGACGCCGGGGGTGATGGTATGAACTCACCCGCCTTGCCAACGTGCGCCATCCTGGAGCTGTGCCCGAGAACATCTTCGTGAAGCCGCCCTCGGCGGAGTTGCGGCCGGACCAGAAGGACACGGACTCTCTACCCCCTTACGAGGTGCTGGACCCTATCCTTCGCGGCTACATTGAAGAGGTCCGCAGCCCGGCCGAGATTGCCGAAGCGCAGGGAGTTCCCGAAGAACTGGTGCGGGATATCATCCGCAAAGTGGACCTCAGCGAGTATAAGCGCCAGCAGGCGGCGCCTGGCCTGAAAGTAACCACCAAGGCGTTTGGCATGGGGCGCCGCTTCCCCATTGCCCAACGCTTTCGCGAATAACGAGAACCCCGCATGCATGTTTCGAATTCGATGTTTGCCAAAGCTGCCGGACTGGTGGCCCTGATAGCGCTAACAGTGGGCCTGCTCTCGCAGGCGCCCCCGCGTCTGACGCCCGGAGAGATTGCCGATGGGCTGTATCAGCTTCCCAATGGATGGAGGGTGCGACCGGCGGGAAGGCAAATCCAGCTCGACACAATGCCGATGGCCAGCGTGGTGTCACCCGATGGCAAGTTCCTGATTGTGCTTTGCGGAGGCTACAATCCTCCTTCGCTGATCGTGCTGGAGCAGGCTACCTTGCGCGAAGTTGGCCGCACGCCTGTGCCCGATGGCTGGCTGGGCCTGGCAATTAATCGCGCGGGTGACCGCGTATATGTGGGCGGAGGAACCCAAGCCGCCGCGTTCGAGTTCCGCTTCGACAACGGCACGTTGGAACTGGCTCGCCGCATCAACCTCACTGAGCCTGCGCAGCGGGAAACCCGTGATTTCGTTGGGGACGTGGCGCTCTCTGCTGATGAACGCTTTCTATACGTAGCCCGTCTGTACCGCGACGGGATTGACGTGGTGAATCTCGGGTCAGGTGAAGTGGCTAGCCGCTTCGGCACCGGACGGCGCCCCTATCGCATTCTGCCTCATCCTTCAGGGAACTTTGTTTACGTGAGTTCCTGGGCCGATGGCTCCGTTTACCGCCACCGCGCGGAAACCGGCGCTCTGGTTGACCGCACGCCGGTGGGTGCGCACACCACCGACATGCTGCTGGTGGCTGGGCGCGTTGAGCGCGAAACCAATGACGATGACGACGAGCCTGCCGCGCCGCTACCCTATGTCGCCCGGATTTTTGTTACCGCGGGCAATACCAACAGCGCGTTTGTGCTTGGTGTGGAAGAAAGCGGCGCACTTGCGGTGCACGAGTCCATCAATCTGGCTTTGACGCCGCGCCAGCCCGTGGGGATGACACCCAGCGCGCTGGCCTATGATGCTGAGCACCACCGCCTTTACGTTGTCTGCTCGGATGCCAACGCTGTGGGCGTGGTGAACGTTCGTACCGCGCGGTCCCGTGTGCTGGGGCACATTCCGGTGGGCTGGTATCCAACGGCGGCGCGGGTTTTGGCAGATGGATCGCTGATGGCAATGAATGCCCGTGGGAACCGGCCGTTTCCCAATCCGGAAGGCCCGAATCCTACCGTCCGCCCTGCCCCGCTCCACGAAGGAAGCCGCCGGTTGCAGTATGTGGGTCGCCTGCAAGTGGGTACGGCTTCGGTGGTTCCTTTCCCCGATGAGGACTCTCTGCTCGCCCACACGCGCACGGTGCTGGCCACATCGCCCTACCGCGATGAGTTACTGGTGAATGCGGGCGTACCGGCGGGCAACCCTATTCCCAATTCGCCGGGGCAGGCCTCGCCCATCAAGCACGTCATCTACGTTGTGAAAGAGAATCGCACCTATGATCAGGTGCTGGGTGATATGCCGGAAGGGAATGGCGATCCCTCACTGGTACTCTTCGGTGAGAACGTTTCCCCTAATCACCATAAACTCGCCCGCGAGTTCGTACTGTTCGATAACTTCTATGTGAACGCGGATGTGAGCGCCGATGGCCACAACTGGTCAAGCGCAGCCATCGCGCCGGATTACGTGCAGCGCATGTGGCCCGGAAGCTATGGCGGTCGCAGTCGCGTGTATGACTATGAAGGCGGTGAGGTAGCAGCATTGCCGCCCGGTGGTTACATCTGGACGAATGCTTCCCTGGCGGGTATCACCATGAGGAACTATGGCTGGTGGAGCAGCAACCATCCGGAACCCCTGGCCGATGGCACCCACATTGCTCGCGTGCGCGACCCGATATTGGAGAAGGTAACCAGTCCCACCTACCGTGCTTACCATCTCGACTATCTGGATATCGACCGCGTAAAGTCGTTCATCGAGGAGTTGAAGGAGTTCGAGCGTAAGGGCGAGATGCCCCAGCTCTTGCTGATGCGGCTGGGCAACGACCATACGTACGGACTTTCCGGCGGCAAGCCCACCCCCATTGCACAGGTGGCAGACAACGACTATGCGCTTGGCTTACTGGTGGAAGCCGTCAGCAAGAGCCGGTTCTGGAAAGACACTGCGATTTTTGTGCTCGAAGACGACGCGCAAAATGGCCCGGACCACGTGGACAGCCACCGCAGCCCGGCCTTCGTGATCTCGCCCTATGTGAAGCGAAAGTCAGTGGATTCGAACTTCTACAACACGACGTCCATGCTGCGTACGATGGAGTTGATTTTGGGCATGCGCCCGATGACCCAATTCGATGCGGGCTCCCGTCCCATGTGGACCGCATTCCAGGCGCAGCCGGATACCACACCGTATCAGGCCGAACCGCCGCGCGTGGATCTCCGCGCACGCAACCCGCAGGCTACGGCGCTATCGATCCGTTCAGAGCGCATGAATTTCGTGGAAGCCGACGCCATCGACGACAATGAACTGAATGCGATTCTTTGGCTGGGGATTCGCAAGACGCCGCCGCCCGCGCCGGTGCGCAGTGTTTTTGCGCCATAAGCGGGGCCTGCCTGTACCGGCTGGGGATTCCCCGGAGTGACCGCTATCTGCCCAGAAGGAAGGTTAGCCCGCGTGAAGCTGTGTTTGATCTGGAAACTGCACCAGCCCAATAGCTGGCATCCGCGGCAGGCCCGCTACACGCTGCCTTGGATGCGCATCCAGACCCTTCGCGCGTATGCGCCACTGCTGCGGATGGCACTCGAGCCATGGGCCTTCCCGGTGACGCTGGCCGTTTCCCCTGAACTTCTCGAGTTTCTGGAATACTGCAGCCTCGAAGGGCAACGCGATCTTCTGCTTGAACTTCACTGCAAGCCAGCGGAACAGTTGCGGCCTGCAGATGTGGATGAACTGCTCGCCTTCGCATTTGAGGCAGGCAGCAAATCATTGGCGGCACCGTTTCCGCGCTATGCGGCCTACTTCCGGAAGTGGCAGGCGATGCGCGGCAACATCCGGCGTTTACGGGAATCGCTGAGCACCGAGGACCTGCAAGACCTGCAAGGCCTCAGCCAGTTGGCCTGGCTTGATGCGGAACTGCAGCAGCAGGCGCAACCCGCACTGGCGTTGGCAAGGGAGGGTCGGGCGCTTGTTCACCATCATGCAGTAGCGATTGCGGAACTTCAATGGCGAGCCCTGCGCGACTTTTTGCGTCATTTACAAAGCGCTTGTGGCAGTGGACAGGTGGAGTACCTGGGCGGCGCGCTACATCAGGCCATTCTGCCGCTGCTTGCGGGCATGGTGGACGACTTCCGGTATGCCGAGGACGGCCGGGCGCAGATCGTTCGCGGTCCTCGCGTGCACTATCGCCACTTTGGTCTCTGGCCGCCTGTGCTTCATCTGGCTGAGGGTGCGTGGTCAACGGAGTGCGCCACGCTCATGGCGCAATCGTGCCTTGACTGGGCCATCGTCAGTTCCCGGGTGCTTGAAAAGAGCCTCTGCCGGAGCGCGTCGGCCAGCGAACGTACAGCCAGTTGGAGCCACCGCGGGCGAACCCTGCGCTTCACGGACGCCGGACTCTCAGGACGCTTTCGTTTCGTATATCCGGCACTTGATCCGCAAATAGCTTTCGAAGACTTCTGCGGTCGCGTGAAGCAGATCGCCGCTGAGGCAGAGGGGGATGGCGGTGCGAGCGACGAAGCCGTGCTTGTGGTGGAAATTCATCCCGCGCTTGGTGCAGGTGACGATCCCGAGCGAGCGATGAAGCTGTGGCGCCAGCTTCTTCAGTCTCTGCCACGGGAGCAGGACGTTGAGGGTACGCGACTGGACAGGACGTTTAGGACGGCATCGGCCAAGCCGCTGACGGAAGTCGTTTCTTGGACTGAGCGCGCGCGCGGGTTCGCGCGCTGGCTGCCCGCCGCTCACCCAGTCTATTGGGGTTTGCTCCGCCATGCGCGCCGGCAGTTCCAGAACGTGCGTGCGTGGAAGACCCTTTCCCCCGAGTCACTTGCCGCGGCCCGCGGTTCGCTGCTGGCTCTCGAGAGCAAGGACTGGGTGGACTGTATGGAGGCAGGGCTGGACCCTTTCACGCGTCGCCGCTCAGAAGAACTGCTCCGTGCGCATTTTGAGATGGTGTATCGCAAGCTGGAAATCGACCGTCCTCCGGAACTGGCTGAGGCGCTTTTTCCGTGTGAAACGCGCATCACCTCCATCGGGCCCAGCCGTGACATTACTCCCGTGCTTGATGGCAAACGCAGTTCCTACAATTCCTGGAGTGGTTCCGGCTACTTCCGCGCCCGCCAGGAGGGAATCTGCGCGGGGGATTCGTGGCGGCAGATAAGCGAACTGTACTTTGGCGCAGACGGCGTTTGCGTTTATGTGCGAACCGCACTGCCTCTTCCGGCGGCAGAGATGCTGGAGCAGTTCGAGTTGCAAGGCGTGCTGCATGCCGCTGACGGCGAACAGACCGTCACCTGGTTTCAAGTTCGCCAGCAGGAGGGGGAAACGAAACTCACCACCCGGCTTGCCGTGCCCCCAGCGACAAGGGTTGAAGAACAGCCCTTGGCGATTGTGGGGGAGGTGGTGGACCTGCGCATTCCGCTCTCGGCCTTAGGTATCCGATTAGGCGAAGTATTGAGGCTGCAGGTTTCGCTGTGGGAGCAAGGGAATGCGGTGGCCGCCGCACCGCCGCTAGGCTGGGAAGAGTTTGTTGTGGGCGATAGCTTCTACCACACCGATCCAGACTCTCCGTTTGAGGCTGCGGATCTGTGGGAACGACACGGTTCGCACTAACGATGCCCCCGGCGTCACCTCAAACCGAAGGACTCGTCATACACATGCGGAGGAGGGATTCCAACTACTCGAGGTGATATCTGACGCAGGGGAGGCTCGAATCTGCGAGGGTGGAGTCCTGGGGCTTATGACGCCGGAAGACCACAGGGGAAGGAAGGGGGGGCCGGCTCCTGATGGCAGCCGGCCCCCCCTGCAATAGACGTTGCGCCAAGCGCGGCGGATTGCTAGTTGGACCGGCGTGGCGAGTACTTTGTTAGTGCTGCGAGCATGGGCTGCGCTCCCTTTGGCACCGCCAGGCCACTGTCCACAATTTGTTTGTTCTTGTATTCCTTGCCATACATCCGCTTGTTCACATCGCCGTCTTCGCGCATCGTGGAGCCTTTCAGCGACACGCCCGCGAATACGCCGCGCGACCGCGACCAGGATAGGATCTCGGCACGCATCATCGCATCGGTTTCTGCAGTGGATGTGCGTCCCACCGGACCCGCCGCCACGGAAACATCCCCGCCCAGGGTGAACTTGCTGGTCATCATCCGGTCAGCCCCGCGCTTGCTCATCACAAGCAGGATGATATCGGTTTCCTGGCCACCAATCTGGAAGCCAATGCTGCCACCTTCCAGGCGAACCGCTCCAGGCGCGCTCCAGCCAGCCCCGCCGGCCTTACGGCAAGAAAGGAATCCTCGTCCGTATTGCGCGCCCACAATGAAGGCGCCCTTCTTCATGCCAGGAATCACAACAACGCACTCGCCCTTGTCGAGCAGTTCTTGCGGGACGGCTTGGTCAGAAATCGCCATCGTCTCGTGCAGCACCGCAGTAGCTGCTTCAAGTCGCTTCTCATCGTCGCTTTGCGCAACGCAGAAAATGGCAGCCAGCGCGAGCAGGCCGCTTAACGTAAGGGATCGGAGCATCGTTTTCCTCCAAGGTTGGTTGTTGGGCTGGACAACTGAGTTATGGACGCATGGCGCCTACTTATTGTTTCCGTATGGTTTGTTGAAATGCAATCCCCAAAAACAACGGCTCACGTCGACGTCATGGTTCAGGGGACCGTCAAACTGGCGCTACCGGTGCTTTCACTCCCGAACCGGGATAAGCTCGTCGATGGAGATCCGCGCATGTACCGAAATTCCGCCTGGCGATGCTGTCGAGGGGTTCGATGGATCCTGATGCTTTGCGTAGCTGTCTGCGGCATGCGCATCACGCTCGGTGCCCCTCAGGCCATTCAGCGCGAGGGAGTGAGTTTCCAGGAGGCGTTGGTACAGGCCCGATACGTCACACACGATCTCAGCAGCGGCTTGCAGAAGCTTCTTGGGGAAGAGCTGGCCAAAGGTGGCTTCGCAGGGGCGGTGAAAGTCTGCAGCGAAAGAGCGCAAACCGTGAGTGGCGAATTCAATGCGGCGGTGGGTGCGTCCGCGCGACGAGTCAGCCTTCGCTTCCGCAATCCCAATGGTGAACCGGACCCTTATGAAGCCGCTATGTTGCGCCGCTGGCAGCAACTGCAAGGCCGCAAGGAACTGCCGGAAGAAAGCGCCGAAGTGGTGAGGGAACGGGATGGTGCCCGCCATTTGCGGTACATGAAGCCCATCGTCATTCAGGCGATGTGCCTTAACTGCCATGGGTCGCCAGAACAACTCCCGCCGGAGGTGAAAGCTGTTCTGGGCGCACGCTACCCCCGAGACCTAGCCACCGGTTATGCCGAGGGCAACCTGCGCGGAGCGGTTTCGGTGCGAATTCCGCTGAACGGAGAATGACTAGTGTCGCCGATCGAAGGGCGGCAACTGCCGCCGGGAGAGCTAGGCTCAAGTGAAGCCGCCGCGACCACCACCCCCCGAACCACAGCCTCCCGTGGCGAAGCAGGAAATTTGCAGTTCGCTCTCCTCCGACTTGCAATCAGGGCACTCTGCGGGGCGATCACGCTCAGTAAATCGCCGAAGTTTCTCATAGTGACGGCCACACTTTGTGCAGCGGTATTCGTACAAAGGCATACAAGTACATGGATTCATCCCTCGCTTTCCTGGTGACAGGTCTTTGAGCTGGCACGTCGCACCCTCCAGGCATGCCCGTGGTTTGGCCACCGCATTGCTTAGTCCACACTTTGGAGGCCTCATGCGTCTTACGAATATGCTGCGACGGCGGATAGTAGCGGGGATGGTTGTGTTTGCGGGGCTTTGCCTCGCACCGTCGCCTCAACTTTCTGCCCAAACACGGATCTCCCCTATCCTCCAAGGTATCGAGACGCGCTACAACGCAGTGAAGACACTGCAGGTGGATTTTACGCAGGTCTTCCGTTTCGGGCCACGCTCCCGCACTGAGTCAGGAACCCTGTTTTTGCAGAAACCAGGCAAGATGCGCTGGGAGTATGGTGATCCCGAAGGTAAGCTTTTTCTTTCGGACGGGAAGTTCGTGTATCTCTACAGCCCCTCGACGAACGTGGTGGAGCGCACACCCTTTCGGGCCACGGATGACCTGCGCGCCCCGCTTGCGTTTCTGCTTGGCAAGCTCGACTTCCAGCGTGATTTCGGCCGCTTCACGCTGAAGCCAGAGGCCGATAACTACTGGATTACCGCGGAGCCTAAGAACGAAAGATCTCCCTACACCATGGTGAGCTTCCTGGTATCGCCGAGCTTTGAAATCCTGGAGGTGGAAGTATCCGGCATGGATCAGGCGGTAAACCGATTCCGGTTCCACAATGAGCTGCGTAACCCATCTCTTACGGAATCGCGATTCGAATTCCGCCCACCGCAAGGTGCGCGACTGGTGGAGGCAGAGCAGTAGGAGCGACGGTCGCGAGCGCTCCGAAAGCCAACCACGGAAATGGCCGAGTATGTGCTGAAATTCGCTGATGCCCGCGGAAAGATCCACCAGAAGGTGGAGGAAGCGGATAGCGAAACCCAACTGAGAAATTCCTACACGCAGCAGGGCTACCTGGTGTATTCGGTGAAGGCGAAATCCGCGGTAGACCAAGTCTCCTCGGGACTGCTCGGCAAGCGAAAGCGCCTGAACCTGGAAAAGTTTCTGATTTTTAATCAGCAGTTTGTGACGCTCATTCGCGCGGGCTTGCCCATCCTGAAAGCGCTGGATCTGCTGGCTGAGCGTTTCGCCGACCCGCGTATGGCTGGCTACCTCCGCCGGATTCGCGATGAAGTGAAGGGCGGGAGCCTGCTATCGGAAGCGTTCCGTTCGACGCAACTCTTCCCGCCCATCTACGTGACGTCATTGATGGCAGGCGAGAAATCCGGCAGCCTTGAGGAGGTTCTGGATCGCTACATTCACTACCAGCAACTCACGTTGGCCGTCCGCAAGAAGCTGTTGTTGTCGTTGATTTACCCGAGCTTTCTGATAATTCTGGTTTTCCTGCTTGTAGTGTTCCTTGTAACCTACGTGGTGCCCAGTTTTTCAGATCTCTACAACAGTATGAACACCGAACTGCCACTCATCACCCGGTGGCTGATCGCCTTTGGCACCTCCAGTCGGAATTATGTGCTGGGTTTCTTCGGGCTGATGGCGGTGAGTGTGGTGGCCTTTCTTTATTGGAGACGAGGGGAGGCTGCGCAGGAGCGATTGGACCGATGGAAGCTGCGTACGCCACTAGCGGGAGACATCTGGATCAAGTTTCAGGTATCGCAATTCTCACGGATTCTGGGCACGCTCTTGGTGGGGGGCATCCCGCTAGTGCCTGCGCTTGAAACCGCGGCGGAATCACTCAACTCCCGGCTGCTGCGCACCGCCATCGGGAAGGCGGGCCGCGCGGTGAAGGAAGGTCAGCCGCTTTCGCGGGCTCTATCCGCCACCGGCATCTTCCCAGGACTTTCGATTGACATGATTGAGGTGGGCGAATCCACCGGCGCGCTTCCGACGATGCTTACTAGCGTGGCGGAGTTCTTTGAAGGTGACGTCAGCACGCGACTCACTGCGGCTCTTTCGCTGATCGAACCGCTGATCATGATCGTGATGGGCATCTTCGTAGCCTTCGTGCTGATCGCCCTTTACCTGCCCATTTTCTCGCTGGCGGACAGTTTGGGATAGGGAGCAAACGATGGCAACCGCAGATATCAAGACCCGTAATCACGAGCAGGAACGGGAAGCCGCCATCACGCTGGCCCGCCGCTATCACTGCGAGTTTGTTGACTTCAAGACGGCTGCCATCGACCACGACCTGTTCCGTTCCATTCCGGTGGACCTAATGTTCCGGTACAGTTTCGTACCTCTGCGGGAAACCAACGGCGTGCTTGAGATCGCTATCTCCGATCCGCGCAATCTAAGTGTGGTTGACGAACTCAGCATTCTGCTGCGCAAACGGCTTCGGGTGAAGGTGGCAACCCTCTCGGAGATCTCGGAGTTGCTCAAGAAGACAGAGCAATCGCAGCGGGTGCTTGAGGAGGCTACGGCTGGCTTTGCCCTTGACCTGGTTGGGGAAGAGGAGAACCCCGACGAGACGCTTTCTATCGAGCGCCTTACTTCTGGTGATGCCGACATCGCGCCGGTGATCAAGCTGGTGGATACCACCATCTTCAGCGCGCTTGAGCGCCGCGCCAGTGACATCCACATTGAGACCCGTGACGGAGAAGTGGTGATTAAGTATCGCATTGACGGCGTGCTGCAATTTGCCATGCCTCCTATTGCCAAAGAGTGGCACACGGCGATTCTCTCGCGCATCAAGGTGATGAGCGAACTCGACATTGCAGAGCGGCGGGTGCCGCAGGACGGCCGTTTTCGAGTACGCTATCGCAGCCGCCTCATCGACTTTCGCGTCTCCATCATGCCCACCATCCACGGCGAGGATGCCGTGCTTCGCGTGCTCGACAAAGAGAGCATGAGTGAGAAATTCAGCAAGCTGTCGCTTGAGGTGGTGGGTTTTGATGAGGCTGAGGTGCAGAAGTTCCGGCGCTATATCAAGGAGCCGTACGGCATGGTGCTGGTGACCGGCCCGACGGGCTCCGGCAAAACCACCACGCTCTACGCCGCGCTTAGTGAAATCCAGAACGACGAGGACAAGATCATCACCATTGAGGATCCCGTCGAGTACCAACTAAAGGGCATCACCCAGATTCCAGTAAACGACAAGAAGGGGTTGACGTTCGCGCGCGGGCTGCGCTCCATCCTGAGGCACGACCCGGACAAGGTGATGGTGGGCGAAATCCGCGACCAGGAAACCGCGCAGATTGCCATCAACGCCGCCCTTACCGGGCATCTGGTGTTCACCACGGTACACGCGAACAATGTCTTCGACGTGCTGGGGCGCTTCCTCAACATGGGCGTAGAGGCCTACAACTTTGTCTCCGCGCTCAACTGCATTCTGGCGCAGCGTCTGGTGCGCGTGATCTGCGAACACTGCAAGCGATCCACTCGCTATCCCGATGAGGAGTTGATCGAGAGCGGACTTAACCTAACCGACTGGCGCGAAGTGGACTTCAAGGAAGGGGCCGGCTGCTTTGAGTGCGGCGGCACGGGCTACCACGGAAGAACCGCCATCACGGAACTGCTCGACCTGAGTGAGAAGATACGCGAGATGATTCTCGACCGCCGGCCCACCCCTGAGATCCGCCGCCAGGCTCGCCTGGAAGGAATGACCTCTCTTCGAGAGTCGGCGCTGGTGCTGGTACAGAAGGGCGTCACCACCTTGCGAGAAGTGAATAAGGTGACCTTCATCGAGAGCAACTAGCCATGACGACCGACCGCGCATTCAAAGGCACCTACCACAAAAGGGTAAAGGCATGCTGACCCAATCCCTGCACATGCCACGGCTGCCGCGTTTCCTGGAACGCTGGCTGAAGGATCCGCCGCCGCAGTGGGAGTTGGAGTTTTCGGCCCAAGGTATCCTGCGGGCTTCCACTGGCGAACCACCCGAACCTCGCTGGCAGCCGCTGCCGCCCGGGGTGCTTGTGCCGTCCCCCGTGGAGAACAATTTTAAGGACTACGACGCCGCGCTCGAAGCCCTGCGCGCCATTCCCCTCACGCTACCCCAGGGGCGGGAGCCCCAGTGCGCGCTGATCCTTCCCGACTATAGCGTCCGCGTGTCCGTGCTCGACTTCGAGGAGTTCCCGAGCCGTCCGGAGGACCAGGAACCCCTGGTGCGCTTTCGATTGCGCAAGATTGTTCCTTACGACCTGGAATCCGCCCGACTTAGTTTTGAGACGTCGCCGCTACCGGGTGGTGGCTATACCGCAGTGGCTACCATGTGTCCGCTGCACGTGCTGGCGGAGTACGAAAGCCTGCTGCGCCAGGTTGGCTGCCATCCCGGCTACGTTACGTCGAGTGCACTAGCCGCTCTTTCGCTTCTGCCGGACGAAGGCATTTCCGTAATGGCGAAATGGAGCGGCAATGTGGCTACGGTGGCGGTATCCCAGCAGGGGATCCTGCGTCATTTCCGCACCGTGGAGATGCTGGCGTTAAGCTGGGAGGAGTTGCTGGGCCTGTTGCATCCCACTTTTGCTACCGTCGAGGATAAGCTGCTGGCCCGGGCAGACCGTTTGTTGGTTTGCGGCATGGATGCGGAGACCGGCGACCTAATGGCCGCGCTGGAAAAGGAGTTCGGCGTGCCCGTGACGCCTTTGGCATCGCCTTACGGTAATCCCTCCGCCGTCAATGCTGGCGCGCTTGGCTACCTCCGCAGTATCCGGGAGTTAGGGGCATGAGAGTCAACACCAATCTGGCGAGCGAACCGTTTGCACGTAAGCGCCCGGTACTGGTGCTCACGGGCCTGCTAGGCGTCGCGCTGCTGGCGAGCTTCGCACTGCTGGTGTACCTGAATATCTCGAATCGCTGGGAAGCCCGCGAAACGCGTGAACGCATCGCGGTTCTTCAAGCGGAGCTCAACGACATTCAGCAGCAGCGCGCCCGTCACGAAGCTGTCTTCCGCGACCCTCGCTATGCCGAGTCGCTGGAGCAGACCGTTTTCATCAACTCATTGATTACTCGCAAGGGCGTGAGCTGGACGCGCTTATTCGACGACTTAGCCACCGTGCTCCCCTACAACGTACGTCTGGTGCGCGTTCGGCCGCAGGTGACGCCAGCAAACCAGGTTTTTCTGGATATGGATGTGGCTTCGCCCTCCGGCGAACCCGTGGTGCAAATGCTGCGCCGCATGGAGGGGAGCCCGTTATTCGGGCCTACAGAGATTCACACGACGCTGGCGCCTACGGAAGGCGAACCCAACTACCGCTACAGGATAAGCGTGAATTACAGTCAGAGGCTCTAGCAACAGAGAACCGAAGATGGCAGTCAATCATCACCAGAACCCGGGCAGGACACGACGTAAGCTACCGTTTCGCGCGCGCATGGCGGAAAACCCCAAGCTTGCGGCGCGTGTCATCGTAGGTACGCTACTCGCCTTGAATCTGGTGGCGGCGCTGCTGTTGCTGGAACCCTTTGGCGGATCGCCGGAAGGTCTGGAGGCCAGCCGCGCGCGATTGGAATCGCAACTCCGCCAGCAGCGCGAGAGCCTCGAAGGGGTTGGCAAGCTTGCCTCCAAGATGCAGACCGGCGAGGCGGAAGGCGCCCGGTTCATTCAAACCTACTTTCTGGAGCAGAGGCGTGCCGCATCGGAGATTCTGCAAACGCTCGACGCCTTGGAGCGGCGCGTTGGCATTCGTCCGCGCGGAAAGACCTTCGGCATGGAATCGATTGAAGGCACCACCGAGTACGTGATGCTCACGATCGCCGCGAACTACGAAGGGACGTATGCGGATCTCATCGAGTTTGGCAGCGCCATCGACCACTCAGAGCGACTGTTGATTCTGGACAGCCTGCAGGTAGCGCCGCAGCAAGACGGGCAGACGTTGCAGATTCAGGCGCAGCTTTATGGTTTCGTTCGGCAGAACAACGAGATGCCCGCCGAAGTAGCGCGGACCGGTGAATCGCCCGGGCCCGTGGGAGAAAATCAAGGCGGGGAGGCGCAACCATGAATCTGGGCGCAGAACCGAAGAAGGTAGCGATTCTAGCCGGCTTGCTGGCGGTTGCTGCAATCTCCGCCTACATCAACCTGGCGCCCTCCAGCCCAGAGCCTGCCCGCAATCGTCGGACCCCTGCAACGGCAAGGCCCGCCTCAGCCTCCAGCGGTTCCGCGACGACGAATGGGCCTGGCGCGCCGGCGGAAGGTTCTGCAGGTCCCCGGGGAGGCGCGGTTCGCGGTGCCCGTCCTGGAGGCGCTGCCGGCCGGTCGGGCGAGTTCCGCCCCGTCTTCAAGCCCGAACGTAGCGAGACCCGGCTTGACCCTACGCAGGTTGACCCTGCACTAAATCTCGCCGTGCTGGCGAAGCTGCGCGATGTCCGCCTGGGTGGCAGTGGGCGCAACCTGTTCCAGTTTGGTGAAGCGCCACCCCCACCCAAGCCTCCAGAGCCAAAGATCATTCCCAAACCTCTTGGTGAGGATGGTCTGCCGCTGGATGCGCCGCGGCCCGCCACGCCCATCGAACCGGTGAAGTCCCCGCCGCCTCCCATCCCGCTTCGCTACTACGGGTTTGCTGACCCGCGACAGACGTCAGACAAACGAGCCTTTTTCATGGAAGGCGAGGATATCCGCATTGCCGCAGTGGGCGAACTGATCCGGGAGCGGTACAAGGTGATTGACATTGGCCCGCGCAGCGCTGTGGTGGAGGATACGCAACATGACAATCGCCAGACTCTGACTTTGCAGGCCGAAAGTGGGAGCTGAAGCCATGTCGCCGCGTCATTCAACGATGAACCAACGTCCCGGCTGGCAACGGCCACCGGTGCGCCGTCGTGATGGCGAGCGCGGATTCGCCATATTGCTGGTATTCGCGATGGCCGCCGCGGCCGCGATCTTTCTGTATATGCAACTGCCCCGCGTGTCTTTCGAGGCGCAGCGCGACCGCGAGGAACTGCTGATGCAGCGTGGCAGGGAGTATCGGCGCGCCATCGAACTCTACGTCCGCAAGAACAATAAGTATCCCGAGAAGTTGGAAGATCTTGAGATGCAGCAGGACGTTCGCTTCCTGCGTCACCGCTACAAGGATCCGCTCACCGGCAAGGACGACTGGAGGGTGATCCGGATCAATGTTGCGGGGGAACTGGAAAATTCCCTTGTGCAGAAAAAACGCACTCCGGGCGGGCAGACGGATGCAAATGTGCTTGCCGACGATGGCAACGTAGCGGAGAATACCGCGCTGGCCCGTCAGCGAAGCGGGGAGGATTTGCTCGCCAACGCGGCGTTCCCTGGCGCTGGGGGAACGCCTGCCGGACTTCCGCAGGGTGGAGAGGGCGCGCCCGCCAATGGGACGGAACCCCCGGCGCCATCAAATCCCCTGGATGAGGGGCTGGTTCCTCTTTTGGATGCCACCGGCAACCTGATCCAGCGCCAGCCGGAAGAAGGCGGTAACCCAAACCAGCCGGGCGCCAGCCCAGGCGTGACGCCCGACGGCAGTGCCGCGCCGTCGCCCGACCAGCCGCGACTTGGGCCGGGCGGAATTCCGATTATCGAGAATCCCCAGCAGGCCATCGCCCGCGCCCACGCGCAGGCTGCTT
>JAHCHD010000209.1 GCA_026129915.1 Bryobacterales bacterium | reverse complement strand
CGGCAGGGGGCTGACATTTTTGAACGCTTTGTGCTGGGTCCGAATCGCGAAGTGAAGCGACTGCTGGAAGCTCATGGCGTGGACCTGATCTTCCACAACTGCGGGGAACTGACGACAGAGATGGTGCGCAGCTTCGCCTGCGAACTCCATCCGGTGATCCTCAGCCTCGGCGGCAGTCGCACTCTCTGGGAGGACGCGGCGGTGACGCCCGACGATGTGGTGCTGTTCGGGAACCTCCCCACCAAGAGTTTCTACTCGGACGAGGCGATGCCGCTGAGCCGTGTGCTGGAGTTGCGCGCCCAACTGCTTGCGCGGATGACTGCCTGCGGACATCCCCACATTTTGGGATCAGAGTGCGACGTTTTGCATGTGGAGGGTGCTGGCGACACCATCCGCCGCAAGGTGGACGCGATGGTTTGGGGCCGGTAGGTGGCGGAAACGTAGCAGATGCAAGCTGCATGAGGCCGCACGGGCACGCTGCGTTCCTTTTGCGATCGGGTATAGCCTCTGAAGTGATGAGCCCGGCAAGGATCCTAATGACTATTGCCGGCAGGCCGGTGGGTGTCGTACGGCGACCGTACTTTGGAAATGCCTTCGGTGATGCACTGTGTATAGGTTTGAAGGGAGTTCCGGCTAGATTCGTCCTGAGATCCTTGGGCCGGATTGAGAGCGACGCCGCGGTGAGGGAGCGACTAGTGCGGAGGAATTCAGCAGCTTTTCAAGGCCATCAAGGAGCAGGTCCAGGCCGAATTCCAGCTGATTCATGCCGTCGTGCTGGCCATCGATGATATGCCGCGACATCTCGTGGATATGGGGAAAGCGCGCTTCCGGAATCAGTGGGAGGAACTGCTCCGTCACTGAAGCATACTCGGACGGCTCAATCGGGAAATTCAGCTTCACCAGGGTGTAGCCGTAAACGTAGCTGTCGAGAGAATTCCAGGCGTGGTCAGCGAGCGGAACGGAAAAGCCCGCATTGCGAAGACATCCGATGGTGGCATCGACGTAGCGCAACATTGACGGACCTATATTGGCGCGGGAAACCATCAGCATGGTGGCCCACGGGTGGCGCATCAGGACGGTATGGGTAGAGATCGCGCGCCGCCGCATGGAGGACTTCCAGTCACCTCCGACGGCGGGCACTTCAATCTCGCTCGCGACGATGTCGACAATGCCGTCCAGGATGTCGTCCTTGTTCGCCACGTGCTTGTAGAGCGACATTGCTTCCACCCCAAGCAACTCGCCGAGTTTGCGCATCGACAGCGCTTCAATGCCGAATTTATCTGCGAATGTAATTGCAGCCCGGAATACGCGTTCCTTGGATAAAGGGGGACGTGTCTTCGCCCGGGCATCGGACTTCGCTGGTGATTTCGGCTTCGACGGCATGGATAACCTTATATTCTTGCGCAGCGGCTAGACCCGTGGGATGGATGCGAAGAGGATGCGCTGCGAACCTGACTTGCATTCCGAAGGCTTACAGTGTAAGCTTAGCGATATGGGAACGCTGGGACAACACATCGGTCGTAGCATGCGAGCGATGATGCAGTACGAGTATGGCCCACCGGATTTGGTGACTTTGCGGGAGATTCCGCAGCCCGTGGTGAAGGATAGCGAAGTGCTGATACGCGTGCGTGCGGCGGGACTTCATGTAGGGGACTGCTTCGCAATGCGCGGCTCACCATTTCCAGTGAGACTGATGACCGGGTTGCGGAAGCCGAAGTACGGCGTACCGGGGATGGACCTTGCCGGCCAAGTAGTGACTGTTGGCCGGATGGTGACGCGCTTCCGGCCTGGCGATGAAGTGTTTGGATGCTGCATGGGCGCATGTGCCGAAGTGGCCTGCGCGGCGGAAGCGACGCTTGTGCAGAAGCCGGCAAGTGTCCCGTGGCAACAGGCGGCGGCCGTGCCCACCTCCGCGCTGGCGGCGCTGCACGCAATTCGGGATGCGGGGAAGGTAGCGCCGGGGCATAGGGTGCTGATTGTTGGAGCTTCTGGCGGTGTGGGTACCTTTGCCGTGCAGCTTGCCAGGTTCTTCGGAGCGGAAGTAACGGGTGTTTGCAGTTCCAGGAATCTCGAACTGGTGCGCTCGCTTGGGGCACACCACGTAATCGACTACACGCAAGAGGATTTCACGAAGCCGGGGCCGCGCTATGACGTGATTCTCGACAATATCGAGAACCGTAGCCTGGCAGAGTGCAGGAGGGCGCTCGCTCCCAGCGGGACTCTCATCTGCAACAGCGGAACGGGCGCAAGCGGCATGGCAATGGCCGTGCGGCTGCTCAAGCCACTTGTAGTGTCGCCGTTCGCGCGCCACAACCTGCGCCGCTACCTTTCCGAGCCGAATTTCAAGGACCTTGACCTGCTGAAGAAGCTACTCGAATCGAGAAAGCTCAGCCCGGTGATAGACAGAGCTTACTCGCTCGATGAGACGCCCGATGCACTGCGCCATATCGAAGGGGGCCACGCGCGAGGAAAAGTAGTGGTGACGCTGTAAGGACCGCCGTGAGGGTTTGGTGGCGGTTGGGCGTTTTGTATAGGCCGTGGATCATGACGGCGAACTTTCGATCCTCATAGCCGAGCACATCCATGGACCGAAGCCGTCAAGAGTGGCAGCGCATCTCCAGAAGGCCTACTGCCATGGAACAGTTCACCTTCCGCGCATTGACGTCCTGGGGAACTTTTCTGCTGCTGCAACTGGCGATCTCCATTCTGGCCCTGTCGCGGTAGCTTGTCTTCGGAAAGGCGCTGGTTTACGAAAGTAGCAGTTCCAGATCCTCGCGTCTCATGTCGCGTAGCAGGCTGTTGTCTTCAGTTAGAATTGCATCGGCGAGTGCCCGCTTGCTCTTCTGCAGTTCGAGGACCTTCTCTTCCACCGTGTCGCGGGCGATCAGGCGATAGGCAAAGACGTTCTTGGTCTGCCCGATGCGATGTGCGCGGTCGATGGCCTGGGCCTCCACGGCGGGGTTCCACCAAGGGTCAAGCAGAAAGACATAGCCGGCGGAGGTGAGGTTCAGCCCAAGCCCACCGGCGCGAAGGCTGATGAGGAAGAGCTGGCATTGCTCGTCGTTCTGGAAGTGCTCGACACAGGCCTGGCGGTCGCGGGTTTGGCCGTCGAGATACTCGTAGCGGAATCCGGCATTGTCCAGCCGTTGCCGTAGCAGCGCCAGCAGAGAAGTGAATTGCGAGAACACCAGTGCCTTGTGACCCTCGCCGCGCAGTTCCTCCAGCTGGTCCATAAGGGTGGAGAACTTGGCGCTGGGTTCGGCGGCGAGGGCAGGGTCAATCAGCCCTGGGTGGCAGGCCGCCTGACGGAGCCGCAGCAGCGCTTCCAGCACCTGAATCTTCATCTTGTTCCATTGGCTGGAGCCCGATGGCTTGCCCAGAAGGCTGGCCCGGTAGTGGTCGCGGAGTTGATTGTACTTGAGGCGCTGGTCGCCTTCGAGTTCGCAATAGACAGTCTGTTCAGTCTTCTCGGGCAGTTCGCGCGCCACTTGCTGTTTGGTGCGGCGGAGAATGAAAGGACGCAGTGCGGTGGCCAGCAGCCGCCGCGTCTCCTCGGAAGGGTTGCGGGCAAGCCCACCGCTCAGTTTCAGAACCTTGGCTTCGCCCAGCATGCCGGGATTCAGGAACTCGAAGAGGCTCCACAACTCACCTAAGTGGTTTTCCACCGGGGTGCCGCTAAGTGCCAGTCGGTGGGTGCCCTTCAGCAGCCGGACGGCCTTGGCGGAGATCGTGGATGCGTTCTTGATTGCCTGGGCTTCGTCCAGAACCACGTAGTCAAACTGGTGCTTGGAAAGCTGATGGATATCGCGCTGTAGCGTTCCATATGTGGTGAGCACCAGGTCGTGCCTGTCGATCAGGTTGAAATCCCGCGCCAGCCCGGAATGTTCCAGCACCTTGAGCTTGGGCGTGAACCGTTCGGCTTCCTGCCGCCAGTTAAACAGCAATGAGCGCGGCGCCACCACCAGCGAGGTCCCATGTTTGCCGGTGCGGCGCTGCTCCAGTGCGGCGAGAACCTGGGCGGTCTTGCCAACGCCCATGTCGTCGGCCAAAATTCCTCCGAACCCGTAGTCGCGAAGGAACTCAATCCAGCCCAGGCCCTCCAATTGGTATTGGCGCAATTTGCCCTTGAATCCCAGGGGCTGCTTTGCCGGCTGAATTCCCTGGAAGTTCGTCATGCGATCGCGGGCACGTTGAAATACTTCATCCACGCGGACTTCGGGCTGCGCGGCAAGCAGCGCATCGAGCAGCGCAGCCTGATTGGCGCGGAAGCGCAAGTGGTCGCCGCTGGCCTCACCTAAGCCAGCCAATGGGGCGAACCGTTGCAGCCAATCCTCGGGCAGCATGCCGTAGGATCCGTCACCTAAACGGACCATGCCGTCTCCGCGACGCGCGGCGGCAAGCAGTTGTGGTAGCGCGGCCAACTGCCCCTCGAAGTCCACGCCGCCATGCAACTCGAACCAGTCGATGCCGGAGCTTACCGCCAACTGGGTGAGACCGGGCTTCCGGAAGGAGCTTCCCTGTGCCTCCACGTGCCAGCCCTGGGTTACGAGTTCCCTCACGACCTTCGGCATGGACTTTGCGGCTAGTCTGCCTGGGGATGAACCATCGGTGGGCAGGCGGATCCCCAGATGCTCCAACGTCTGCCAGGCGACAGTTTCAGAAGGCTGGTCGCGCAACACATAAACCCGCTCTTCAGCCAACCAGAAGCCTTGGGGTCCGTCGCGGCTCACTGGTTCAAAGCCAACGCCATAATCCGCCAGCAGCGTGGCTTCCAGGGTCTCTTTCTCCACGGAATTCTTCGATTCCTTCAGGCGGAGTCCGAAGCGAGGCTGTGCCTGGCGCTGTTCGAACTGCAGTTCGCTATCGATATCGAGCAGCGGCACCATGGGAGCACCCAGCAGCGTAACCAGCACCTGGTCCCTTTCGGAGTCGGGGAATCTGATGGCCTTAGCCGACGTCAAGTGTTGTATCCATGGAAGGACGGCGGTGTCTTCAAAGCGGGCGAGCGTATTGTGGTGCATCAACAGACCCGCGGGCAGCAGCAACTGGGGGGCGTCGAGCGCGATGCGGGTGCCTTGCCGGCGCAGTTCGCCCGTAAGCTCCCATAGGTCGCGCTCGTTGCGCTGGATGCAGGCCCAGAATCGCCAGCCTTCCCCGTCGTCCCACGCTACCTGTATTGGATCGCTCATGCGCGACTCGGGCCAGGCCCACAATCGTCCAAGCTGGGCCATTTGCGGGAGCGTGCGAAGCAGCAAGTGAATGGGCAGTGCAAACTCGCCCGTCGTTCCAGTGTAGTGACTGGAACTGTAGGTGTAAGGGGATTGTCCTCCCAACAGAAGCGATACAAGTTCAGCGTCTTGCGGGTTTGGCAACTGGCTGGCCTGCCCGGCTCCTAAACGAAGGTCCTTAAACACTGACCAGTCGCCATTCTTTTTCAAGTTGCGGCTCTGGAGGTTGAGGACAACGGTGCCCGTTCGCCGCGACGACGTGACATCAATCACGTATGCAACTTCAAAACCCTTGGGCCAGGTGTTGCGGTTCTTTGTTATCGTTTGCTCCCGGCTGAGTCTGGTGATGGTTTCGATCTGCTCGCGCCATAGCGGCACTGGCGGCGCTTTCGGCGGGACCAGGCGTGGCGGAGAGGTGAAGAAGAAATCTCTGGCCTCGTTGCCTCCGGGATGATCAAGCTCGCCAAGGTTGCCGATGTCCAGCGCGTCGATGAGGGTGAGAGAAGGTGCTGATCGCGCCTCCGACAGGGAGCCTCGCCGGTCTGCCTCCAGGATGGCTGCCCATGCGTGCTTGCAGGGGCCGTACTTCTCAAAGGCGGGGCACGTGCAAAAGACCTCCACCTCTCGGTCCGCAAACACCATCTCCACCCGGTAGAGAGAGGTTCCGCGCACATCCGCCAGGAAGGAGTTCAGTGTCGCCTCAGCCACGCGCACGCCGCCAGCGCGAAAGATTTCGTAGCCGCGCAACTGAACCTGTTTCGGAACCTGGAATGCAAGTTTGGAAGTGAGCGACATAACCCGAATCCCTATTGTAGGCAGTTGGCGCGAGGTTGGCAGGAAAGTGACACTGGCAGGGAAACGACCGTGCGACTGGGGTGATTGAGTGACTTTCCTGGGAGAGATGAATCTGGCAGAATAGGGTTGGATTCCGCCTCGCTCCGTAGCGGATCCGAAATTGATCTTTGGAGGCACGGCAGTGGCGGGTAACGGAAAAGGGGTGCGCGTGCTGGTTGGCACGCGCAAGGGTGCGTTTGTTCTTGAATCCGACGAGGCACGCGAGAAGTGGGAGGTAAACGGCCCCCATTTCGGAGGATGGGAGATTTACCACATCAAGGGGTCCCCAGCGGATGCCAACAGGATCTACGTGTCGCAGTCTTCGGGCTGGTTCGGACAGATGGTTCAGCGGTCTGACGATGGGGGAAAGACCTGGGAAGCGGTGGGCAACCAGTTCTCGTATGAGGGCGATGCCGGGACGCACCAATGGTATGACGGCACGCCGCACCCATGGGAATTCAAGCGCGTGTGGCACCTGGAACCCTCTCCCACTGATGCGGACACGGTGTATGCCGGGGTGGAGGATGCCGCGCTGTTTCGCTCAACGGATGGCGGCAAGACCTGGCAGGAACTGCCGGGACTGCGGGGCCACGGAAGCGGCCCTCAGTGGCAGCCTGGCGCGGGCGGACTTTGCCTTCATACCATCGTGCTGGACCCAACAAACCCGAATCGCATCTACATTGCCATTTCCGCCGCTGGCGCGTTTCGAACCGATGATGGCGGGCAGACTTGGACAGCCATCAACCGGGGCCTGCACTCGGACTTCATCCCGGACCCTGACGCCGAAGTGGGGCATTGCGTGCACCGCATCGCGATGCACCCGGCACGTCCCGAAGTATTGTTCATGCAGAAGCACTGGGATGTGATGCGCAGCGACAATGCGGGCGATCTATGGCACGAAGTGAGCGGCAATCTGCCCTCCGATTTCGGATTCGTAATCGACGTGCATGCCCATGACCCGGAGACCATCTACGTGGTGCCCATCAAGAGCGACTCAGAGCACTATCCGCCAGAGGGCAAGCTGCGCGTCTACCGCAGCCGCAATGGCGGGAATGAATGGGAGGCGCTCACCGAGGGGCTGCCGCAGCAGGATTGCTATGTGAAC